>WAPX01000044.1 GCA_015520485.1 Archaeoglobaceae archaeon | reverse complement strand
TTACGGCCTTCGGGTTCTTGCATCCGGTGACGAACACCATCTTTTCGTCTCCGACCTTCCTCTCTTCAACGAGCTCTGCCTCTCCGAGGTCTTCGCTGCTTATGTCTCTCAGGTCGGTCAGAACCTTCGCTCCGGTGGCCTTCGCGAGCTTTTCGAGGTCGCTCTTCTTAACTCTCCTCACAGCGAGTATTCCTGCCTTTGCGAGGTAGTACTGTGCGAGGTCGTCAATACCCTTCTGGCAGAACACGACGTTTGCTCCTGCGTTCACGATTCTGTCAACGAGCTCCTTCAGCATCTTCTCTTCCTGCTCTATGAACTTCTGGAGCATCTCCGGGTCTGTGATTCTGATCTTTGCATCGGTCTCTGTCTCCTTTACCTCAAGTGCAGAGTTTACGAGCAGTATCTTAGCGTTCTCGACTCTCCTCGGCATTCCCGGATGAACGACTTCCTTGTCAAGCACTATTCCGTCAACGAGCTCCGTGTCCTCCACGCTTCCTCCCTGCTTCTTCTCAAGCTTCACGAAGTCGGGGTCGAACTTCAGCTTTCCATCGACTTCCTCGGTAACGGCCTTGACAGCCCTGACAACTATGTCAGCGAGCTTGTCGAGTGCAACTTCAGCACCTTTACCGGTCATTGCCGTCATTGCTATTCTTTTCAGAATTTCGTCGTCTTCCTTGCTTATCGGTATCGCTATCTCGTTAAGTATTTCGACAGCCTTCTCGCATGCAAGCCTGTAACCGTTTGATATTATCGCGGGGTGAATGTCCTGATCGAGAAGCTCCTCAGCTCTCTTCAGCAGTTCTCCAGCGAGAACCACAGCGGTTGTCGTTCCATCACCAACCTCGTTGTCCTGAGTCTTTGCAACCTCAATAATCATCTTTGCCGCCGGGTGCTCAACATCAATTTCCTTTAAAATCGTAACACCGTCGTTCGTTATCACGATATCTCCGAGGCTGTCAACGAGCATCTTGTCCATACCTCTTGGGCCCAGAGTGCTCCTCACGGCCTCAGCGATAACTCTCGCCGCCATTATGTTTAGCCTCTGAGCATCCCTTCCAACAGTTCTCTGGGTTCCCTCCTTCAGTATCAGTACGGGCTGCCCCTGCAGAGTTGCCATAACACCACCTCCTTTTTATTAATCCCGCAGTTCAGCAGGATATTCTGTATGGCAATTTTTTGTGGAGATGTAGTTCTATATAAGGTTTTTGGTTGAAGAGAAAAAGACTAAAGAAGAGGGGTGGGCAATAGGCAACTAAGATAAAAGACATGCAACTTTTTAGAGAGAGGAGTCACGCCAATAAGAATATACTATCACGGACTCAAAGATTTAATAAAGTCTTAAAACAACTAAGAAAAGAAGGAAGGGTTAATAAAGACAGGGAGACAAATCTAATTTAAAAATTATTTTTTAAAAAAAATTTATATAAAAAAATTTATAAAGCAAATAAAAGATAGCACAAAAGAAGTTGGACAACCAGAAGAACTTCACTGGCACCAATGTTCATACTGTTTCGCAACCTCACTAGTATATAACCCTAGCATATTGCCAGTGTACATTTGAAGGGTGTGGCCAAGCGACAAACCCAAAGTCTCCGCTGGATACTACATGCCCCCCTATAACATCTCCTTTAGTGTGGATTTGCAACTGGAGACAGTAATAATTTCCAGCTACCAAGCGAGAGGAAACAGAGCCGGTGTCATTAATTGGGCCTTGCGTTGGTGTATACCCAGAAAGACTGACCACACCTTTTTTAGATGCAATTTTTACCCATCCAGTCCTTAGATACATATTCCCACAGTACAAAGTTTATGCTACAATCAGCTGGATACAAACTACCACCGCTCCAATCAAATAAGATACTAATAATTGCATTACCACTTTTTGGTGCATATAAGTATTTATACATATATCCACCTGCACAATAGGGTCCTACTATTTCTGCTCTAGCGGCAATTCTCTCATAGTGATCTGAGAGATACGTGTTGGCAATATTATATCCTACACCCCGTCCACCTTTGTATGCAGTCATGTTGTCAACTCCATAGAGTAGTAATAGGTCGTTGATGAGAATGGTACGACCGAACTTTCCCAAATTCTAGCATACACATTTTGCGGAAGTCTCTTAGGTCCCTCATGTTCCAATTCGCGTTTCCGCTTACTTTCTACGATCTCTTTCATTAGCTTTATTTGACTGTATTTTGAATTATTCATAATTTTCTTTTTTTGCTCTCTCAGAGCTCAACCCACCATTTTTTAACTTTATCTCTTTCGTTTATCAACTCGTTTATTTGTTTTTTGTATTCTTTTTTGTCTATATATTTCATCTGTTTAGAATTTTCATTTGCAACTGCCATTCCCATTGTCAGCAACACTGCCAGCAAAATTCCAAGAGTTCGTACTTTTTTCACTAAAATTATTTCCTAGTTATTCTATTATATCTATACTATTTAATATTTTCTAATCATATAATAAATACAATTATGATAAAAGTATATTGTGAAGAGAATTGCAGTTTCAGCAGATGTAAAAGACAAAAACGTCTGGCGATGGATAAAATATTATTAACAAGACCAATAAAAATCAACAGCTTCTATTCGCAAAGACGTTGAAAGGGGTAATAGAAAACAAAACAATAAACAAATATACAGCTTCGCAAATACCAGCAACATGGAAGACAAAAACGAGAAAGAGAGTAAATGCCTGCTCAAAGTTGGAATCAGAAACCTTGTTAACGAACTCATGATAAGGTACGAAAACATAGAAAAAAAAGTAGCTCACCTGAAGGATCCTGAAGAAGCACTTAAAATAGCCTTGGAAGAGCTGGTGGGACCTGAAGCTTACGGTTTTCTATGCGATTTTGCACCAATAGGTGAGGCTGACTACGAAACACTGAAAGAGGTATTCTCCAGAAAGTACCCTCCTGAAACACTTGACAGGCTCATTGAAACTGGAGTTCTGGAGAGGAGAGGGGACAGAGTCAGACTGCCCGTACGCAAGCTGAAAATGGAGCTGAGAGGAGATCCTGTGATCGTTGCAGAGTACTGGAGAAAGATGATGGAGAAAGAGAATGGACCAAAAGAGATCTGCGAATTTCTCAACGCGGCAATAGATGCCGGCTACATCGACGAGGCTGTTGACCTCTTCTTAAAGCAGAAACAACCCTCAGATAAGCTCGTTGAAATCGGAGAAAAACTGTTCGAAACCATAGACGGTGATGAGGAACTGAAAAAAAAGCTCGGAGACAGGTGGGCGGAGGTTGTAAAACACGTGGCAAACATGTGTTTTGACACGGGCAGAAAGAGTGAGGCGGAGAAATTCTACACGATAGCAATTCAGGAATTTATCGAACTTGCCAAGAAAGATGATGAAAAAATGAAAGAACTCGCAAAACTGCTCTACAACATAGCAAACCTATACCACTTCATGAGGAGGTACGAGGATGCTGAAAAGAACTACGACTGGTCTGCTGAAATAATGAGAGACATGGGCATGAAAGAGGAGCTTTCAGTTGTCCTTGATAGCCTCGGTTTGCTGTGCATGAACTCGAGAAAACTCGAGAAAGCAAGGGAGTGTCTCGAAGAAGCTGCAAAAATAAGAAGAGAGATCGCACGGAAGGATAAAAATGCCATTCCCGAATACGCAAAGACCGTAAACAACCTTGGAGTTCTTTACAGAAGGCTGAACCTGCTGGATAAAATCGAGGAGTGTTACAGAGACATCGTTGACGTGCTCAGAGACGCTGCTGGCATGAGTCCAGAGCTGATACCTGAGCTCGCCACAGTGCTCAACAACCTCACATCGTATTACATAGACGAAAAGAAGTTCGAAAAAGCAGAAAAACTCATCGCAGAAGTAATGATGTACGAAAGATTCCTCCCACCGGACATAAAGATGAGGTATTACATAAATCTCGCAAAGGTGCTTGAAAATAAAGACAGACAGAGTGCTGGAGAGTACTACTTTAAAGCTGCCTGTTTAGCTTTCAACCTGTTTAAGAACTACGGTTACAACGCTCCAAACTTCGTGCACCTGTTTGAAAAGGCAGAAAAGCTTGCAGAAGACGAGATAAGTGGAGACGCTGCTATAATGAAGAACGCCATAATGAAGTTCTACTACAAGGTTGACGTCGCAATTCCAACCAACGTGAAGTGCAGCAAGAGGGGAGAGCTCGTCTTAAATGCCGCAAGAGGGAGAGCTATGAAGTTCACTGTTCAGAGTGAAGAGGATTCGACAGCACACATAATAGCAAGAGATATCCTGCCAAAAGCCAGAGCGATTATGAAGAAATACGAGGGAAATTAAACCAGTTGAGTATTTAATATTATTTAATTATTTAAATTTGGAATCATTTCATTAAAAGATAAAAATTAAAGGTAAACGAATTGTCGTCATGGCGAATTTTATATCATACCTTTCTTCACCATTAGCTCGGCATTGAGAATACTCGCTCCAGCCGCTCCTCTAACGGTGTTATGACCCATAACTATGTACTTTATACCCCATTCGTCTTTTCTTATTCTGCCCACCACAACGCTCATGCCTTTACCTTCATCCCTGTCCAGTCTTGGCTGAGGTCTGTCCACTTCGTTTCTGACCACTATGACCTTTTCAGGAGATGTCGGTAAATCAAGTGATTTCAGACCCGTGAAAGCGTTCACAACGTCTTCAACTTCGACGTTTCTGTCAAACTCAGCCCACACAGCCTCCGTGTGTCCATCCGTTACCGGAACTCTGTGGCAGGAGGCTGAAACTTTCAGTTCAGCTGGAACTATCCTGTTTCCGTCGAATTTGCCGAGCAGCTTTAAGGGCTCCTCTTCAACTTTCTCCTCTTCCCCACTTATGTACGGTATGACGTTGTCCATTATCGCCATTGACGGGACTCCCGGATACCCGGCTCCGCTTAAAGCCTGCATCGATGCAACCCTTACACTTCTGAGCCCCAGCTCCACAAGCGGTTTCAGCGTTATTACCAGCATAATTGTGGTGCAGTTTGGATTCGTAACTATGAAACCGTCCCACCCCCTGTTCCTCTTCTGAACCTCCACCAGTTCGAGATGCTCTGGATTTACCTCGGGTACCACTAATGGTACGTCCTCAACCATTCTGTACGTTGATGCGTTGCTGGCAACGACGAATCCAGCTTCCGCGAATTTTGGTTCCACCTCCTTAGCCACGCTGGATGGAAGGGCAGAAAAAACTATGTCCGCGTCAACGCTCTTTGGATCCATTGCAACCATTTCCATATCCCTGACGCAATCGGGAACGTTTGCTGAAACGATCCAGTTCACCTCTTCTCCATAAATCTTACCAACTCTCCTCTCAGACGCGGCGAGAGAAGAGATTTCAAACCAGGGATGGTTTTCGAGCAGCTGAACGAACTTCTGACCGACCATCCCGGTTGCTCCCAGAACAGCGACCTTGAACTTCATAAAAAATTCAAAAAAGTATCAGTTAAAAAAGTTCACTTTTTGCTTTAGCAGATGGAAGGAGAAAATATACAGCGCAGTGTAATTCGCGAGGCCGCGCAGAAGTTCACTCCGGGTATATACCCGGGACCGACAAAACCCGGCACGGGCTTTAGTGACCGCGGGCTGAACGGCTCGCCGAAGCTTGCCGCTTACACCCCGGCCCTATCAAACCGCTCTTTTAGCGGCGCCCTTAGGGGGCGGCTCTTTTCGGGGGCGGTTTCAGGCTTAGATGCTTTCAGCCTTTAACCGCATGGCGCGTAGCTGCCCGGCGATGCCCTGCCGGACAACCGGTGGACCAGTGGCGCCGGAGGCCTGTTCCTCTCGTACTAAGGCCTCCTTCCCCTCAGCCGCCCGGACACCCCCGTTAGATAGCAACCGACCTGTCTCACGACGGTCTAAACCCAGCTCACGATCCCCTTTAATAGGCGAACAACCTCACCCTTGGCCGCTGCTGCACGGCCAGGATGGGGAGAGCCGACGTCGAGGTAGCAAGCCTCGGGGTCGATATGAACTCTCGCCCGAGACAACTCTGTTATCCCTGGGGTAGCTTTTCTGTCGTCACCCGGCCTCACCAAAAGGCCAGGGTGGTTCGCTAGGCCCGCCTTTCGGCTCGTGATTCCTTATTATGCGGAATCACGTCAGGCCGGCTTTTGCCCTTGCACTCTACGGCGGATTTCTGACCCGCCTGAGCCGACCTTTGGGCTCCCCCGATACCTTTTCGGGGGAGTGGCGCCCCACCCAAACTGCCCACCTACCGATGTCCCGCCGAAGCGGTTAGCCGCACAACTGGAGGTGGGTGGTGTCTCATGGACGCCTCCACCCCGCCCGGAGACGGGGCTTCGACGGCTCCCACCTACGCTGCGCACCCCCAGTTATGCGGCAACGGCAGGCTGCAGTAAAGCTCCACAGGGTCTTCGCTTCCCAACGGGGGTCCCCAGACTCTTCACTGGGAAGTCGGGTTCGCCGGCTTCTGGCCGGGGACAGTGGGGGAGTCGTTAATCCGTTCATGCAAGCCGCCAATTAAGCGGCAAGGTATTACGCTACCTTAAGAGGGTCATAGTTACCCCCGCCGTTTACGGGCCCTTCGGCCGGTTGTACCCGGCTTTCAGGTACCCGCACTGGGCAGGACTCAGGGGCTGTACTAACCCTTACGGGGTTGCAGCCCCCTGTGTTTTTAGTAAACAGTCGCTCCCCCCTAGGCACTGCGACCTGCGGTTCCCCGCATAAGCGAAGACCGCAGGCACCCCTTCTACCGAAGATACGGGGCTAATTTGCCGAATTCCCTCGGCCAGAGTGTTCCGCCACGCCTTGGCTTGCTCAGCCAGGGCACCTGTGTCGGTTCTCGGTACGGCCCACCCGTCCCCTTTTCACGGGCCCCAGGAGTCGGCCGACTTGACGCCATCACGCCTTCACCCCCTTCTCTCCATTACGGACCTCCGGGGGCTTCGACGCTTGGACGGGCTGGCAGCTCCCGCTCGGCCTATCCCGAGGCGTCGGGATCAGCGACGGGCGGTGCGGGAATATTAACCCGCTTCCCTTTTCGGCGGCGACGAGTTACGTGCCACCTTAGGACCGACTAACCCACGGCTGACGAACGTGGCCGTGGAACCCTTGCCCTTCCGGCGGTCGGGATTCTCACCCGACTATGCTGCTACTACCGCCAGGATTCTCGTTGCCGACGGCTCCACCCGAGCTTACGCCTCAGGCTTCTGCGCCATCGGCACGCCCCCCTACCGGATCACCTTTCGGTGCCCCGGGGTATCGGCGGCCGGCTTGAGCCCCGTCCATTTTCGGCGCCCCGAGTCTCGGCTGGTGAGCTGTTACGCACTCCTTAGAGGGTGGCTGCTTCTAAGCCTACCTCCCAGCTGTCTTCGACCCGGGACCTCCTTTATCGTTTACACTTAGCCGGCACTTAGGGGCCTTAACCCCGGTCTGGGTTGTCTCCCTCGCGGACTGGGAGCTTACCCCCCAGCCCTGTCTCCGCCCATCTACGGCGGCGGTGGATTCGGAGTTTGACAGGGGGGCGAGGGTGTCACCCCCCGACACCCCCAATCAGTGCTCTACCCCACCGCCTACCTCCGGACGGGTCGTACTGCGGTATGTTTCGGGGGGAACCAGCTATCCCCGGGCTCGATTGGACTTTCACCCCTAGACGCGGGTCAGAGGAGCGATTTGCACATCAACACCCCTTCGGGCCTCCACGAGGCTTTCGCCTCGCTTCACCCTACCCGCGCCTAGATCGCCCGGCTTCGGGTCGTACGGGAGTGACTAGGGGCGAGCACACCCCACCCCTCGTTGCCTGCGGGCTTTCGGTTTCCCTTCGGCTACGGAGTTGCACTCCTTAGCCTCGCCACTCCCGTACACTCCCTGGCTCGTTCTTCAAAACGCACGCAGCAACCCCGGCATCCCGGCTCGTACTCGTGCCTCGCGGCACTTTCCTTCGCCGGGCTTACCTTTCGGGCCACTGCTCACTATCCCCGGCCGGTTTCAGGCTCTTTTCACCCCCCTTCTCGGGGTACTTTTCAGCTTTCCCTCACGGTACTACTGCGCTATCGGACTCGGGACGTATTTAGTCTTGGGGGTTGATGACCCCCAGCTTCCCGCGAGAATTCCAACCCACGGTACTCAGGATACCCCGCCTTGTAACCGTGGAACTTACGCCTACGGGGCTATCACCCTCTACGGCACCGCGTTCCAGCGGACTTCGGCTTCGTTCCACGGCATTAGGCAAGGTCCTGCTACACCACATCCACCCCGCGTTACCGCGAGGTGTTCGGTTTGGACTCTGCCGCTTTCGGTCGCCCCTACTCACGGCATCGCGTTTGCTTTCTTTTCCTGCGGGTACTCAGATGTTTCCTTTCCCCGCGTTCCCGCTCCCAGATGGGAGCGCCCCCGAAGGGACAGGATATCCCATTCGGGAATCCCGGGTTCTAAGGCTCCATGCGCCTCCCCCGGGCTTTTCGCAGCTTGGCACGCCCTTCTTCGGCGCCCGAGCCGAGCCATCCACCGACCGGGATACTCGCCGGAAACGCCGGTCCCGGTATGTATCCCGGAGCAAACCTCTGCACGGCCTCACATAGCCCAAGCATGAGCTTAAGCCATCAGCCCTTCCCCGACGACTTTTCATCGCCGGGTGCACAGGACAATAGTTATGGACTCGTCGGGATTTGAACCCGAGGCCTCCGCCTCGCAAAGGCGGCGCTCTGCCAGCTGAGCTACGAGCCCAACGAGTCCTGTAGGTCCGCCAGCATATAGACTCCGACAGGCAGGGCTGGACGCACCGTTAGGAGGTGATCCAGCCGCAGATTCCCCTACGGCTACCTTGTTACGACTTAGCCCCCCTCGCGGACCCTGGGTTCGAACCTGCCCTACGGGCAGGCCCTCACCCCTGGCCCACTCGGGTGGCTTGACGGGCGGTGTGTGCAAGGAGCAGGGACGTATTCACCGCGCCATTTTGAGACGCGATTACTACGGATTCCAGGTTCACGAGGGCGAGTTGCAGCCCTCGATCCCAGGTTAGACCGGGTTTAGGAGATTACCCACCCCTTTCGGGGTCGGTACCCATTGTCCCGGCCATTGTAGCCCGCGTGTAGCCCGGGGGATTCGGGGCATACGGACCTGCCGTTGCCCGCACCTTCCTCCGGCTTAGCGCCGGCAGTCCCCTCAGTGTGCCCGGCGTCCCCGAAGGGACCCGCTGGCAACTGAGGGCGCGGGTCTCGCTCGTTGCCTGACTTAACAGGATGCTTCACAGTACGAACTGACGGCGGCCATGCACCACCTCTCAGCTAGTCTGGTAAGGTCTTCAGCCCGACCTTCATCCCGCTGTCTCCCCCGGTAAGCTTCCCGGCGTTGAATCCAATTAAACCGCAGGCTCCACCCGTTGTAGTGCTCCCCCGCCAATTCCTTTAAGTTTCAGCCTTGCGGCCGTACTTCCCAGGCGGCGGGCTTAACGGCTTCCCTCCGGCACCACCGGAGCTCGTAGCTCCGGTGACACCTAGCCCGCATCGTTTACAGCCTGGACTACCCGGGTATCTAATCCGGTTCGCTCCCCAGGCCTTCGTCCCTCACCGTCGGACCCGTTCCAGCCGAGCGCCTTCGCCACAGGTGGTCCTCCCGGGATTACAGGATTTCACCCCTACCCCGGGAATACCCTCGGCCTTTCCCGGTCCCTAGCTCAGCAGTATCCCCCGGAAGCCTGATCGTTAAGCGACCAGATTTCCCGGGGGACTTACTGAGCCGGCTACGGACGCTTTAGGCCCAATAAGAGTGGCCGCCACTCGGGCCGCCGGTCTTACCGCGGCGGCTGCCACCGGCCTTGCCCGGCCCTTGCTATGGGGTGCTGTTTAGGCACCCCGACAGCCCGTGCGATGCACGGGCACTCCGGCTAACCCCGTCGCGGTTTCCCGCATTGCGGAGGTTTCGCGCCTGCTGCGCCCCGTAGGGCCTGGACCCTTGTCTCAGGGTCCATCTCCGGGCTCCTGCTCCCACAGCCCGTACGGATCTTAGGCTTGGTGGGCCGTTACCCCACCAACTACCTAATCCGCCGCAGACCCATCCTCGGGCGCTGAGCGCTTTCGGAGATGGGGCATTCCAGCACCCATCACCTATGGGGGATTAGCCCCAGTTTCCCGGGGTTATCCCCCACCCGAGGGCAGGTTGTCCACGTGTTACTGAGCCGTCCGCCGGTGCTCCCGAAGGAGCCCCTAGACTAGCATGGCTTAGTCCCAGCCGGATAGCAGCGGCCTCTGGCAGGATCAACCAGAATTTGGCGGGGGGATAAGTGAATACGTCCCCTGCCTGCCGGATCTGTCCTGCTAGCGGACCTACCTCAGACGCATCGCGGGATGCGCCCTCACTGCTATACCGCAGGTGGGAACACTCCCCCTCATTTAGGGCTTGCGCCCACATCGGGGTTCGTGCCGGACCCGCGGTTTACTGGTAAATGGAAATTGTTCTGTTGTGATTTATAAACCTTGCGCCTAAACCCTTACCTCACAGCTGAATGTTTCCTATTCAGCTGCGTGTTAGTAGCCGTTTAAGGAAGATATTTAAAGATTGTGCTCGCTCCGCTATTTTTTACGCAAAACAATTGAGAATACGAATCCATCTAGAATTGAACAGTTCAGAATTAATTATCGTTTAAGTCGAGTTATTTGTGTTATCCGAAATCACTTGCAGACCTAGTCAAAGTAAACTGAAAAACGAAAATAAATGCAAAAAATAAAAACTACTTCTTCCATGGGGTTATGAGCTTTCCTGTCTTTATCCACGAAACGTGCGGGTACACAACGACCTGCTTACCGTTCTGCCACTGACATATCCAGTTCCTCACGTACTTGTTGCCCCACATCAGGTCGTGGTTCTTCGTAAACGCTATGTTGCCTCTAACTCCTTTAAACGGATGGGTTGCGTTGAACTGCTCGAGGTACCTTACGAGAACGTTGGGATCGAGCGGATTCTTCTCCTTTGCTTTTGCGGCGTTTTCGACTGCCTGCTTGTAGAGGAACACGGCATCGTAAACTCCGTAGGCATCAAAAGCTTCCGGTAGTGTATGGTACTTCTCCCTGTAAGCCTGTAGGAAGTGTGCCATTTTTGAGTTTATCGGATACGGTACTCCACCACCGTCAGCTGTGTAGAGCTCACCGTTGCAGGCACCTCCGGTAGCGTTCCAGTAGTCTGGGTCTATTGCGGAGAGGTCGTGACCTGCAATTGGTATTCCGAGCTTGAGTCTCGCCCACTCCTTTACGAGGGCAACACCTCTTACGTGGGCTATTATTGGCATTATAACATCCGCCTTATCCTGCTTTGCCTTTAACAGAAGTGTTGTGAAGTCAGTCTGACCCCTGTTCACTTTTTCGTCCATTACTATCGTGTAGTTGTTCTTTTCGAGCAAGGGTTTGAGGACTTTCATCACGTCATCCGTCCACAGAGCGTTATCTCTTATTATCGCAACGTTTTTTATGTGTACGCCTTCTTCGTTGAGGTAGTTAAGCATGGCAACCATGTCGAGCGGAAACGTGGATGCGTTGGTTCCTATGGGTCTAAAGTAGTACTTGTAGCGCTGGTAATCCTGCTTCACCTTATCCGTTAGCCTTGGAGTTGCTGAATCGCCGAGCCACAGGACCTTCTTCTTTGCCATGACCTGCAGCATGGACAGACAGACGCCGCTCGAAAAACCGCCGATAATAACGTTACATCCTTCATCAGCAAGCCTTCTGAAAGCCATGGTTCCCGTATTTGGATCCATTTTCGTATCGGCAGTCAGTATAACCACCTTTTTTCCAAGTATTCCACCGTTAGCGTTTATCTCTTCTGCAGCGAGTCTGGCGGCGTGAACCATTGCCGTACCGTACTTTGTTTCCATGGGGCCAATGATTCCTATCTTTACTACGTTACTCGCCTTTACGGCTGTTTTTGCTTCGCTTGCGTTTATTCCTGTTTTCACCTCGTTCACCTTCTGCGTTCCCTTCATCTGTGCACATCCCATGACCGCAGCGCACATTAAAACGATCAAAAGCAAAGGATACCAGCTCCGCATGGAAACTGGCGTTGATGGCAATATTTAAGTATTCTGATATAGAGTGACAATTTGCCAAATGCAGTTAGCTATCAAATTGCCAAGAGGCGAGAGGTCAGGATCATGGCCGTGCTGAAAGTTGAAGGAATTGAAAAGAAGTTCGGGGAGCTGGTGGCTTTAAACGGTGTCAGCTTTGAAGTGCACGATAGAGAATGTCTGGGCATAATGGGGCCAAACGGAGCTGGAAAGACAACTCTTTTCAACGTGATATCCGGATTCATAAAGCCGGACAGAGGAGACATCAGGTTCAGGGGAGAGAGCATAGTGGGCAAAAAACCGAGCAGGCTCGTAAAAATGGGACTCGTCAGAACCTTTCAGCTTATAAAGGTATTCAAACAGATGACAGTGGAAGAGAACGTTGTGGCTGCGGGAGGGGGAATGGACGAGCTGGAGAGGGTTGGACTGGAGAAGAAGAAGGGCATTATCGCTTCCAGCCTTTCTCAGGGAGAGCTCAGGAGGTTAAGCGTCGCTCTCGCTCTCGCAACAAAACCAAAAATGCTAATGCTCGACGAGCCGTTTTCCGGTCTCAGCACGTCTGAAAGCAGGGAGCTCGAAAGCATAATAGAGTCTCTGAAAGGTGACGGAATACCGCTCGTAGTTATAGAACACAAGTTAAAGGAGCTCTTCAACGTCGTGGACAGGCTGATAGTGCTGAACTACGGTCAGGTCATTTTCGAAGGGCAACCGGAGGATGCTGTAAGAGATGAGGCTGTGGTGGAAGCGTATCTGGGTGGAAACGGCTTTGAGGGCTGAGCGTGATGGTAGAGCTGCACGGGAAAACTGAAAGCAGAAACACAGTGCTTGAAGTCAGAAACCTGAGAGCATACTACGATGGCTCTGAAATCCTCAGAGGCATTAACCTCAAGGTCGGAAAGGAGGCTGTTGCAATTCTTGGCCCCAACGGTGCTGGGAAAACAACACTAATAAAAGCTATTTGCGGTCTGGTTAAAACCAGAGGAGAAATATACTTTTTTGGAGAGCCAATACACGGGCTAAAAACTCACGAAAGGATAAGAAGGGGTATTGCCGTCTGTCCAGAAGGCAGAAGGCTCTTTCCAAACCTGAGTGTGGAGGACAACCTCTTACTTGCTGGCGATGAGGACAGGCTTGAACTCGCATACGATTTGTTTCCAAAGCTCAGAGACAGAAGAAACCAGACTGTAAAAACAATGAGCGGTGGAGAACAGCAAATGGTTGCCATAGCAAGAGCCCTAATGCAAAATCCGAAGCTGCTCATGCTCGACGAACCGTCTACTGGTCTGGCACCGATAGTCGTGAAAACGATAGGCGAAGCAATAGCTAGAATCAGAGATATGGGCATTTCGGTGCTTATAATCGAACAGAACATCCACCTCGCTTTTAGCATAGCATCCAGAGCGTACGTTCTCGTAAAGGGCGAGATCGTTAAAAGCGGGAAGGTGGAGGAAATAAGAGATATAGAAAAACACTACTTTGAGCTGTAAATGAGTTTATGCATTGCTGTATTTCTCAGAATATCTCTTCCTTTTCAAACACGACAATTCCGTTCTCGGTTATTTCGTAGGGTTTTGGCTTTCTTGAATGCTTGACTCTTCTCATCTTAACAACTTCAAGTCCAAGCCTGACCTCTTCGAGTTCACTTCCCCGTATGTACCTCATGCTTATCGCCCCGTCGCATATGTACTCGAGCAAACCGTACTTGGAAAACATGGGATTTGCTTTATCAGCTTCGCTCGTTATTATTGCCGTAACTTCTGCAACCTTCAGGACATTTCTGATAGAAGCCAGAGCCTTGTACCTTTCGCCTTCGTCAAACAGAGCTTCAAAAATGCTTATTGTGTCAACAAGAACTCTGCTTGCATTCATTCCCTTTATTACTTCCGGCAAATCGCTTTTTATCTTTCTCAGAGATTCCTTGACTTCTGCTGCTTCAAGCCTCGTAATTTCAATGTTATCAGAATAGCTTTCAAAGTCCATGCCAAAGTTCTTCGCATCCTCGATTATGCTGTCTTCATCCTCATCAAAGCTGAGAATTATACACCTCTCCCCATTTATCAAACCCGCATGTATGAAGTGCAGACCCAAGGTAGTTTTACCCGTGCCGTGCTGACCCACAACGGCAACTATGTGTTTTCTGGGAATTCCACCCCCGAGCATGGAGTCAAGCCCGTCTATACCAGTGGATAAAAATTCCATGTCGGTTTATTGTAACGTCATTATGATATATCTTTCTGAATTGGTCTGAGTCTAAAATTGCTATTATCTAAAATTTGTCCAAAATTACATTATCCTGACGAGCTGGGAGATCGTAAATCCCTCGCTCGGGTCAATCCTTATGCTGTACTTGGATATCTTTTTCTTTTCGAGAACTGGCAGAACTCCGAGAAGTTTTCTTATGTACATCCACCTCGTAACTCCTTCTTTGTGAACTTCCCATTCAAACAGTATTGCTCCATCGGCCTGATCCATCAGCTCTTCCTCCTTCCCTTTTTCGAGCATACCTCTTGTCAAAGTTGTCAGCGTCAGAATGTTCCTCTTAACGCAAAGCTTTCTCATTCCCTTAACGAAGTCTATTAGATCGTTCCAACTTATTTTTTCTCTTGTCAGCCTGACGAGGTCGCTCATGCTGTCAACGAACACCAGACTCTCATCCTCTATGGCGTCGCAAACGTTTACGAGCTCTTCGAGTATGTTGCTGTCTTTCTTCCTTAGTGATTTTAAAGTCGGTTTTTCCGAACTGATCCACCAGTAGGGAACTATCGAGCTTTCAAAGTAGTGCTCTGCGAGGCTTATTATTTTCACTTTTTCCTCTAACTCCTTTAACCTGCTTTCTGGAGCTTCGGGAAAGCTCAGTTTTGAATCGTTTATGACCTCTTCAACGCTTGAAGACAGGGCAATGTAACTCGCTTTGAAGTACTTTTCAGCACCTCGAAATATCATTGACAGGGCAAACTCTCTGCCACCGGCACCAACCTCTTCAAGCAGTATCACGAGGCCGGGATAAAGACCCCCTGTCTGCTTGTCAAAGAATTCTATACCTGTAGGAAACCTCTTTTTCGTCATCTCTTTTTTCGTCATTTTCACCACTGAGTTAATGACAGTAAGTTAATGACAGACAGAACTTTTCAGCCGTTCAACATGTTTCTGAGCTTGAGTAGTGGTGGCATGTTTCTCTTGTGAGTGCTCTTCTTAACCATGTTCAGCACGAGTTCAACCTCTTTCCTGCTCGAAGAGCTGATTTCAGCTATTTCATCCACGTTTGTTACGTCATCAAGCTCGAATTCCAGCAGGTTCAGTTTCTCCATGGCCTTCAGTATCGAATCGAGCTTCTCGTAGCTTATGCCCATTTCCTCCTCATCGGTCTGACCGCTCCACAGCCTCGCACTCGGCCTCTTCTTTCTTATTCTCTCCGGAATTTCAAGATACTCTGCAAGCTCGAACACTTCGGTCTTGTAAAGGTCGCCAATTGGCAGAAAGTCAACGCCACCATCGCCGTACTTCGTGAAGTACCCTGCGAGAAGTTCGCTCTTGTTTCCAGTTCCTGCTACGAGCCTGTTCATAGCGTTCGCGTGGTAGTACAAACATATCATCCTAACCCTCGGCTTGACGTTTGCAGCCGGAATTCCCTCCGCATCGCAACCCAGAATCCCGTAAATCGCAGAAACTGCCGGAGAAATTTCTATGACTCTATGCTCTATCCCAAGCTCCCTGCAAAGGTTTAAAGCGTCTTCAACATCCTCCTCGGGAGTAACTTCCTTTTCCGGCATTACAAGTGCGAGAACTCTCTCTTTTCCGAGAGCCAGAGTGCACAGTTTGGCGACGCAGGCGCTGTCTATACCTCCGCTGACGCCAACAACAACCCCTTCCGCTTCAGCCCTGCTCACGACATCTCTTATGAAGTCCAGTATTGCCTCAATCACTTTCTCCCAGTCAGTCATCAATCAGTATTCATCTCCTATGAGCTTTAACAGTATTGCCTTCTGAGCGTGCAGTCTGTTTTCTGCCTGATCGAACACGACAGAGTTTGTACCCTCTATTACTGCATCTGTGATTTCCTCTCCTCTGTGTGCGGGCAGGCAGTGCATAACTATTACGTCGTCCTTTGCCCTGTTTACAAGATCTTCGTTCACCTGATAGGGTAGAAACGCTTTCAGCCTTTCGTCTCTCTCGCTCTCCTGCCCCATAGACACCCACACATCGGTGTATATCACGTCGCAGTCCTTAACAGCGGCTTTTGGATTTGCCTCAAACGTTATTTTTGCTCCCGTATCCTTTGCTATTTCCTTTGCCCTGCTAACAACCTTTTCATCAGGCAGGTGGTTATTCGGTGTGGAAATGACGAGTTCCATACCGAGTAAGGCTGCTGCGAGTATCAGCGAGTTGCATACGTTGTTTCCATCCCCAACCCAAACGACTTTGACGTCCTTCAGGCTTCCTTTGTATTCCTTTATCGTGAGCAGATCCGCAACTATCTGGCAGGGATGCTCGAGGTTGCTGAGAGCGTTTATTACAGGTACTGTAGAGTACTCTGCGAATTCCACTATCGTTGAGTGCTCTCTAACCCTCATGGTTACAGCGTGAACGTAACGGCTGAGAACTCTTGCCGTATCCTTTATTGGCTCCCCTCTGCCGAGCTGCAGCTCGTTCCAGCCCAGGTAAAGAGCGTGACCTCCCAGATCGGTCATTGCCACCTCAAAGCTAACTCTCGTCCTCGTAGACGGTAGCTCGAACACCATTGCCAGACTTTTGTTCTTGAGGTAGTCTGTAACGATTCCCTTGTACCTCTCCGCTTTGAGCTTTTCAGCGAGCTCTATCACTTCTATGAGTTCGTCACTGCTCATGTCAGAAATCGATATAAGGTGTTGCATCGAAAACACCCCGCTCCTGAGGATTTATAAGAAATAATTAACCTTTTTGCTTTTTTACGTTTTTCCCCAAGAGTTAATACTGATTAAGTCAACTTACAGATATGAAGTCTGTAAGACTGACCAGAGAAGAAGGGGAGCTCGCAGTAAAGCTTGCAAGAAAGGCAATTGAAGTTTACCTCACTGAGGGAAAGGTAATTCGGGAGAGGTATTCCGGAGTTTTCGAAGAAAGGAGGGGCGTTTTTACCACTCTGACGAAAGGTGGAATGCTGAGGGGCTGCATTGGATTTCCTTACCCCATAAAAAGGCTTGACGAGGCAATAATAGAATCTGCCATAGCGGCGGCAACACAGGATCCGAGGTTTCCGAGAGTTGGCATTGAAGAGATGGACGAAATATGCGTTGAGGTAACTGTTCTGACAACACCTGAAAAAATAGTTGCAGATCCAAAAGACCTGCCAAAGTACGTGGAAATAGGAAAGCACGGTTTAATGGTTCAGATGGGGCCGTATTCGGGATTGCTCTTACCTCAGGTTGCCGTTGAGTACAACCTCGATCCTGAAAGTTTTCTGAGCGAAACATGTATGAAAGCAGGATTACCTCCGGACTGCTGGTTATCCGGGGCTGAAGTTTACAGGTTCGAAGGACAGATTTTCAAGGAGGTCGAGCCGAGGGGAGAGGTTGTAGAGGTAATCTTTTCCAACTGAGGGTAAACTTTATAATCTTGTTACTGTGAGTCAATGTAGCAAAGCAGTTGAAGGTGTTGCAGTATGAGTGACGTAGGTAAGAAAATCAGAATCGAGAGAATACTCGACAGAAACAGCGGAAATACGGTTATAGTGCCAATGGATCACGGCCTGTCAATGGGGCCCATAGAGGGGCTGGAGGACATGCCGAAAACGATAAACGCCGTTGCTGAGGGTGGAGCAAATGCCGTGGTAATTCACAAGGGAATTGTGCCGTTCGGACACAGGGGATACGGTAAGGATGTCGGTCTGATAATACACATGAGCGGTTCCACTTCGTTGAGTCCAGATCCGAACGAAAAAGTGCTGGTCTGCACGGTGGAGGAGGCGATAAAGCTTGGGGCTGATGCCGTAAGCGTGCACATAAACGTCGGAAGCAGGACTGAGGCTCAGCAGATAAAGGTTCTCGGCGAGGTCAGCAAGACCTGCGAGGAATGGGGAATGCCACTCTTAGCTATGATGTACCCGAGAGGGGAGGGAATAAACCAGTTTGACGAGAAAGCGGTCGCTCTTGCGGCGAGAGTGGGAGCTGAGCTCGGAGCGGACATAGTCAAGACCAACTTTACGGGAGATGTGGAATCATTCAGGAGAGTTACCAGAGGTTGTCCCGTTCCGGTTGTCGTGGCCGGCGGGCCGAAAATGAAGAACGAAGAGGATTTGCTTAAAATGGTTGAAATGGCTATAGAGGGAGGAGCTAGAGGCGTTGCAATAGGCAGAAACGTATTTCAGGCCGAAAACCCGACGAAAATGACGAGAGCAATATCCATGATTGTGCACGAAAATGCAAGTGCGAAAGAGGCTCTCGAATTTTTAAAGTCTAATTAATTTTTAAATATTTTATTGGAGAAGCCTCGGTAGGTGCTGTCAAGATAAACGCCCCCAGTAGTTGTAGAATGCTACAAAACTCTCTAACCAGCTCTGCATTCGAAAGAACTTTTAAGGAAATCTATTCCAGAACCTCTTCGTCCTCTTCTTATTCCCTCACCATAAACCTCGAAAAGAATCCTTCTACGGCATTTCTCTCACCAAACGTCTCATGTCTGTATTTCAATCCTAATCTTTGTAAAGCCTATGTACAGAATCCCCTGTCAACAACTACTTCTGGCCTGTTTTCGTGCTTAAGACTCCTCTCAAAACGTAAGCTTCAAAGCTTCCTCTGCTTTCAGAAGCCCATGGTTAAGCACTTCTTTGTATCTACATCTATAGCAGCCCAAACAAAGATCTGTTTCTTCTCAAGCTTTATCTTTAGTTTTCATCTATTGCAATAA
The DNA here is from genome assembly GCA_015520485.1 of Archaeoglobaceae archaeon. Lineage (GTDB taxonomy): Archaea > Halobacteriota > Archaeoglobi > Archaeoglobales > Archaeoglobaceae > WAPX01. The sequence continues at coordinate 70,926 of WAPX01000044.1, read as the reverse complement.
GCCTTCTTAGAGGTTTTAGAACTTTCTTGAGTCTGTGGTAGTAAATTCTAACTGATTCGTGACTTATTTCTTCGAAAAGGGAGAGGAAATTGCTTGTTTCTGAAGAAAGACCGAAGAAGTATAATAAAACTAATATCTTTTAACTCTATACCCTTCTTATTCCTTCGAAAGACTTTTGTAGCTTTAACGTAGTCCACTAACTGCCTTAGCGTGGGTTGCAGGTCTTTTATTTAGTTTATTTATTTTTTATCCCTATTTTTGACACTCTCTCAGAAGAAGATCGCATTCATTACATTTATAATCTTGTAATCAACAAAACGTATGGTGGTTATCTAACAAAAATAAAAACAACATATGGGATATTACAGAAAGATTTGGGTGTAAAAATAAAACCCGCCCCCGATGAATGGGATAGGTTTTACAATGTTGATTTCTATATTCAGATAGGTAAAAAATATATCGGTTTGCAAATAAAACCTAATAACTTATGAGCAAACGCCGGAGATCTATAGATGGAAAGAGTGGCTTGGTAAAACGCATAAAAAGTTTGAAAAAGATTTTGGTGGGAAAGTTTTTACTATATTTTCAATTAAAAAAGATAACAAAAAAGAAATATACAATCCCGAAATAATTGATGAAATAAAGAAAGAAATCGAAAGGCTTAAAAGAGAAGGTTAATACTGTTTAAGCTTAAAATCATTTTACCATTTAGTACCTGTAAAACAATTTTCTCGTAATCCTCTGCAACCACTCCCGCAGGACACGTTACTTAAAAAACTTCGCAGTGCAGGGAATTAATGGTGTTTAAAGAGTGTTTAAGTTAAACACTGATGCAAAAACGTCAGTCCTGCTCCGTTTTTACAGCATCAATTATCAGCTTTCCTGCAACGATCTCGTCAACGCTGTGTATTGCAGCACCCATGTCCTCGATAACTTTTTTTACTTCCTTGTAGTTTATATCGTCACCGACAATCGTAATCTTCAGAGTTTCCGTGCTCTGGTCTATTTCCATCAGGTTCAGGTTTACACCATCGACGTTTTCCACTTCGCTCAGCTTTAAGGCGAGAAACACGTTGTCGGGTTCATGCGGTTTCATAACGTCCAGAACCAACCTTCTTATACCTGCCACAAAAAAGTGTACTTCACCAATATATTTAACTCTATCGAGTTTTATCAAAAAGCATGGAATACTACGACCTGCACACACACTCAGTTTTCAGTGACGGAGAGCTGATACCCTCTGAAATGGCGAGGAGGATGAAAAACGCAGGTGTATCCGGATTTGCCATTACCGATCATGCCGACTTCTCGAATACTTCGTGGATAATGGACAGGCTTAGAAAGCTTCAGGACTGGAGAGACGATTACAGCGTTAAAATGCTCTTTGGTGTGGAGATAACCCACGTTCCACCAAAACTGATTGATTCTGCGGTTGAGCTTGCCTGGAAAGAGGGGGCTGAAATAGTGGTTGTTCACGGTGAGACCTTGGCTGAGCCTGTGGAGGAGGGGACCAACGCTGCAGCAGTCGAAAGCGGAGCCAGCATTCTGGCGCATCCGGGAATAATTGACGAAAAGCTGGCTGAAAAAGCAGTGGATAACGAGGTATATCTCGAAATATCGGCAAGGAAAGGACACTGCCTCGGAAACGGGTGTGTTGCGAGGTTCTGCGAAAAACCGGTCGTCAACACGGACACGCACTCCCCGTCCGACATAATAACTCCCGCTACAGCCCTGAAGATATGCAGGGCAGCTGGAATATCCAGGCCGGAAAAAGTGCTGGAGAACAACTGCAGACTGTTCAAGAAACTCTGGAAAAAGGCTAAAAAGTAACAGAGGTCGATGGTTTTGCTGAGGAGAACTCACGCTGTATTCGCCGCCTCAGCTGCAATCTTCCTCGGGCTTACTCCATCACAGATAATAGCTTCAGCCTTCTTTGGCATAATAAGCGACATGGATCACACGATCGGCATAAGGCACAGGGGATTCACCCACTCACTCCTGTTCGCCTTTCTCGCGTTTCTGGTTGTTTCCGCACTTTTCCCGAACCTGTCTCTCCCTGTGCTCGTTGGAATACTGACGCACATATTTGCGGACATGCTAAATCCCGAGGGTGTTGAACTGTTTTACCCAAGCAGGAAAAACTACAGGATACTGAAACTCAGGTTCAACAGCAGGCTCGGCAACGGAATAATAATGGCTATTTCGCTCGCCCTGATCATTCTCAGGTTTACGGGTTACGCTGTTAACGTTAGGCCTTTGATTACACTTGCTTACCGCATACACGATACCGCTTTAAAGCTTGGTTTTAGGTAACTTAGTCTCGAGATAGAGTCTGAATAAAACTAAATTTACCTGCTCACGATGTACCTGTCAGGCTCGTATATCTTCTTTCCGCAGTAGTGGCAGGTTACCTTAACTCTGTTACCCTCCATTTTTACGTGAAATCTGCTTTTTATTGGCTCTCTGCTGTTGGTTATGCAGTTTCTGTTCGGACACGTCAGTATCCCTTCAACAACAGGTGGCAGTTCAACCCTCCTTTTTTCGCTGACCTCGTACTCTTCAATCAGGTTAATCGTTGCGTTCGGGGATATGAGCGCTATTCTGTCGAGCTCTTTTTCACTTATGTACTTTCCTTCCACCTTGACTATGTCCTTTTTCCCCATTTTCTTGCTCGGAACGTTCATCGCTATGAGAACTCTCTCGCTGCACCCCGGCTTTATTCCGAGAATCCTGAGAACGAGCAAAGCCTTTCCTGCGTTTATGTGATCGATAACGGTACCGCACCTTATTTTGCTTACCGCCAGCCTGTCGCTTTTGTCTACTTTAGTAGAATCATTACATGCAACCATAACACCACCTCACAGATCGCCCAGTAACAACTCATGCAGTATCGCCATTCTCACCGGAACACCGTAGAAAGTTTGCTGGAAGTACTTTGCGTGGGGTGTCCTATCAACCGATATGTCTATCTCGTCCACTCTCGGCAGTGGATGCATGACTATGAGGGAACTCTTTGCTCTTTCCAGAATGCCCGCATCGACCTTGTAACTGCCGGCAACTTTAAAGTACTCTTCCTCATCCGGAAACCTCTCCTTCTGAATTCTGGTTACGTAAAGCACGTCTATCTCCTCTATCACGTCTTCGAGTTTTACCTCCTCAACCCTTACCCTGCTCTTTATCTCTTCAAGGAAATCTTCGGGCAAAGCCAGTGTTGGAGGACTCACGAGGTATATTCTGGCGTTAAAAAGAGTTAAGGCTTTTATAAGGGAGTGAACGGTTCTTGAGTACTTCAAATCACCCATCAGTGCTATCTTCAGGTTTTCGAGTTTCGACTCCTTTTTTATCGTGTAAAGGTCGAGAAGCGTTTGAGTTGGATGCTGTCCAGCCCCGTCTCCTGCATTCACCACCGGTACATCGGAGTTTTCAGCTGCAAACCTTGCCGCACCCTCAAGGGGGTGCCTCAGAACTATTACGTCTGCGTACTTGGAGACTACCTTTATGGTATCAGCCAGAGTCTCTCCCTTGGCGACGCTGCTCGCCTCCTGAGCTGTCATGTTTATTACGTCTCCTCCGAGCCTTTTCATTGCGACTTCAAAGCTCATCCTCGTCCTCGTCGAAGGCTCAAAAAACAGGTTTGCGAGGAGTCTTCCTTCGAGAGGCGTTGTTCTCTTTTTTCCCTGAGCCACCGGTAAAAACTTCTCCGCAAGCTCGAGTATGTACTCGATGTCTTTTTTTGAGAGGTCATCTATAGAAATGAGGTGTTTAAACTTCATCGCTTTGCTGTGAGAAGCTCGAGTATATAGGCGTTGAGTTTTGCGTTTTTATCAGCTAAACTTTTAGCATATATGTTGGACTACTGACTTTCAACAGTAAAATTGATATTTCCTCACGCTTTCTGCCGTTCATGGGTATTTTTGACCTTCTGTTCGACCCTGACGGATTTTTCAGGGAAGAAGTTGAGTTGAAAAAACCTCTGTGGAGAGGGGTAATAGTAGTCGTCATTACAGCAGTTTTATCAGGTATAATTGCATCCATTACAGCTCCGGTCCTATCACACGCCATTTACGAAATGATGATCAGGAAGGGGGCGAGTGCAGAAATCGCAAAAGCAGTAGCTTCGTTCACGAAGCTATCCGTCGTGTTTGCGCCAGTGGCAGTTTTCGTAGAATGGTTAATAATTTCGGCAATTCTCTACGCTCTGTCAGCAATTTTTGGAGGTTCGGGAAGTTTTCAGGACACGGTAAAGGTTACAGCATACTCCCTCGTGCCGTCAATAGTCGTTTTCCCCTTCAGGTACTACCTGACACTCGTAAAGGTAAAAATCGTGGAAACCAGTGGTTTACTCGCTCTCAAAGGCAGTGGTATTTACAGAGCAGACGTGATACTGAGTTTAGCAGTTTTAGCGTGGCAGTTCATGCTTTGGAGGTACGGCATAAAGCATGCGAGAAAAATAAGCGACAGAAGTGCCATTGCTGTGTCTGGAATACTCACTGCAGCTCTGTTACTCATAATGGTTCTGGGTCTGCTGAGGCGTGTATGATGAGAGCGGATTGGAGATATCCGATGAGAACTTTTAAATAACAGGGGGAGCTGGTGAAAATACTAACTGGGGGTGTTTGAGTTGGCGAAAAAGCCTGCAAGAATGTTCAGAAGATTGGAGAGACCTTACACGAGAAAGGAATACATAGACGGAGTTCCCGGTATCAGACTCAGACAGTTCGAGATGGGAAACAAAAAAGCACAGTTTCCCGTTAAGCTAACTCTCGTAGCAGAGGAAGGAGTTCAGGTAAGAGACACAGCTCTTGAAGCAGCACGTATAGCGGCAAACAAGTACATATCGAGGAGGGCGGGAAGCAGCAACTACTTCCTCAAGGTCAGAATATATCCGCACCACATACTCAGGGAGCACAGAATGGCCGTTGGTGCTGGAGCTGACAGAATTTCGCAGGGAATGAGAGCCGCATTTGGAAAACCGGTGGGGCTGGCTGCGAGAGTCTTTCCGGGAACGAAGATAATGAGTATCTGGACAAAGCCAGAGTTCTTTGATTTTGCAAAAGCCGCGCTAAACAGAGCAGCCCAGAAAATGCCGACTCCGTGCAAGATAGTGGTGGAGGAAGGCAGAGAATACCTGAAGGGTAAAATATAATTGTAGTTTACAAGTTATCTTCAACCGTGTTTATAACGTTTTTCAGCTTTTCAATTTCTTCGCAGTACTTTTTGTAGCCGTACTCCGTTATTTCCACAACTGTTCTGACACCACTTCCCGTTATGGCTTTTCTCCTTTTAATGTACCCCTTCTTTTCCAGCCTGTTCAAATGCGTGCTCAGGCTTCCCCACTGTACTTCAGCAGCTTTCGCAAGCTCCCCTTCGGTCATTCTCCTGCAAAGAAAAAGAACTGAGAGTATGGCAAACCTTTTTGGATTTAGAATCTCTTCGTCGAACTTCATAGGACTTCATACTTGTGAAATAAACGCTTTCGTGGCCCTGAAAAAGCTCACAAGAAAACTTCCAAAGTATATCAGCATCATCATCGAACCCGCTATCATGTTCAGTGCCATCACACCTCTGTAGGTGGTTACGAGCCCTAAGAGAGGTATAAATAACGCTGAGCTCGCGGCAATTGCAATTCCGGAGAGTGTAATCGTTCTGGTCGTGAGCAGCTTATCTCTCAGTTCTGCAGATACGCCGAGGAGTATCAATCCAAAGCCGAGAGAGGGATACCACACGAGAGAGTAGTACAGGGACTGCTGCAGCTGGGAAAGGGTTAAAAACCCCGGAATTATATCGTAGGTAACAAAAAACGGTAGAACAAGCAATATCAACCCGGTGCGCCACATCCTTTTTGTCTCTCTGTCTTTTGGTGTGAGCCTCCACATCGAGCGGAACACGAAAGCTCCAGCCATTCCGGCAGATATCAGGCATGCTGCAACGTAAAGAGGATTGTAGCCGATGAGCAGTGTCACTCCGTTAAACAGCATTACTGCTCCACCGAACAGCATCCCAAAAATCACCCAGCTCGTGGATGCGATCAGGTTGTAACGGTACCTTTCCATTTTTACGATAAGGTCTCCAAACATTGCTGCCTCTTTCATGAATACATCTAAGTTATGTCAGAAATATATAACAGTGAGAAACTCTCAAACTGAGAGTTCTGTCCGATGGCCTGTGTTGTGGTGAAAAGTAACGGAGAAATCGTAACATATTTAACAAAAATCTGAATTTTTAGAAATATTTATAAATTCCACAAATCGTTTAAACAGCTAACGCTCAGTTAAACTGTTTTAAGACGCGTGAAAGAGGGAAAGTATGAAGTCGTCAACAGGGCTGGATGAAAACGTTGCAGGAGCACTCTGTTACCTGCTCGGTATAGTGTCGGGAATACTTTTCCTTATGCTTGAGAAGGACAGCGATTTCGTCAGATTCCACGCCATGCAGTCGGTGGTGGTTTTTGCCGGTCTCTGGATTGTGAGCTGGTTTTCAGGTCTGTCTGCTTTTATGCCATTTATTGGCGTATTTACAAGCGTGCTTGTAGTGTCCCTCTTTAGAATACTGACGTTCGTAATCTGGCTTCTGTGCATGTTTAAAGCTTATCAGGGTGAGTGGTTCAAGCTACCGATTGCAGGAGATATAGCGGAGGAGCTTGTGAGGCGTTGAAAGTTTTGAGCTTATAAATTTATTTATTTTATAAAACTTAATTAAGGCAAAAAAGTTAAAAAAACGTAAAAACTTTAAAATATCCTCACCAGAATTGCCTTTTCGTGCAGCTTTACAGCTAAAGCGAAAAACAGAATGGAGTACAGAATTAACACTGCGAAATCGACGTGGAGGGGAAGTGCCGGTTTCAACCCGTACGAGTATCGGGCTATGTCGGTAAAGTACGTTAGGGGAGACGCGTAGGCTAAAGCCTTACCCCACAGAGGCAGCTTAAAGACGGGAATGAATATCCCGCTCAGAAAAACGAGTGGAAATCTGACGAGAGAGGAAATCATCATTATTGTGGACGGAAGGTTTGAGGGGTACGCCGAAATCAGAGACCCAAGGCTCGAGAAGCAGAACGCAGATATCGCCATGCCTCCAAGCAGCACCGGCACGTTGGTGGGGAATGTTTTTATTCCCACACCTATCAGCAGGGGAGCTATCGAAATTATGAATCCGAAAGCCATTGAAGCCAGAACGTCTCCAAGAATTATGGTTTTAACGTCCACCGGGCAGGAAATTATTCTCTCAAGCGTTCTCATCTGACCCTCCCATGGAGCTACGGCTGGTGAAACTGAAGTGGACGAGAAAAAGACCGTTATTGAAACTAATCCAGCAATCAAAAACTCTGAGGACAAATTCCTTCCAATGCAAAAGGCCAGGAACAGGAACAGAGGGAGTAAAACACCAAATATTACCACGGGCCCTTTTGTGTAGTACATTGCAATGTCTTTTCTGGCTACGGCAAAACTCTTTAAAACGTTCAGTTTACCACCCCCAGTACGGAAAGAAAAGCATCTTCAAGCGTTGGAGACCTCGTATTGACTTCCAGAACTTTTACACCAGCCCCTCTTGCAAAATCAGCAACGCTGCAAAAAGCTTCGTGAACGTCTGTGGTGTAAACAACGTACTTGTCTCCCACCTTCTTTGACCTGAATTCTGCTGGAAGCTCTACTGCCCTGTCGAAGCGTATTTCGAGAGCGACGCTGCCACCAACTCTTGCCCTTATATTGCCGGGTGTATCTATCACGACTATTTTTCCCCTGTTTATTATTGCGACCCTGTCGCACAGAAGGTTAACCTCGTTCATGTTGTGTGAAGTCAGAAAAATAGTTTTCCCGCTTTTTGCAAGCTCCAGCACTTTCTCTCTTATCATTCTCGCACTTAAAACGTCCAAACCGCTCGTCGGTTCGTCGAGAAATATTACTTCCGGATCACTTATCAGAGCCATGCAGAACATCAGCCTCTGCTTCATTCCCTTGGAAAAGCCCCTAACTCTGCTGTTTCTTCTGTCGTAAATTCCAAATTCCCTGAGCAGCTCCTCTGCTCTTTTTTCAGCCTCTCTTTTGCTCATTCCGTACAGTTCTGCCGTAAACATGACGTTCTGCCACGCTGTCAGATCAGGATATGCGTTTGAAACTTCTGGAAGAACTCCGATTACCTCCTTAGCCCTTAACGTATCTTCAGAAACATCAAAACCCATAACTCTCGCACATCCGGAATCGGGTTTTACTATACCTGTCAGAATTCTAACAGTAGTTGTCTTTCCCGCCCCGTTCATTCCCAGATATCCAAATACTTCTCCTCTTTTTACGTGAAAAGTTATCCCCTTCAAAGCCTCCACGCTTCCAAAACGCTTTTTCAGGTTTTCAGCTTCTATCGCCCTCATCATCATCCACCAGCGGTATTTCCACTTTTTTCAGCTTGAGCCTCCAGACCTTTTGCGGAGCTCCACCCTTTTCTTCCATATAACCGGATATTTCGACTATTCCGGCGTTTTTCAGCTCGGACAGATGGTAGTACAGAGCAGTCATCGTTACCTTCTCTTTTTCGAGCAGGCAGTCCAGCAGTTCTCTCGTGCTCATCTCTCTATCCTTGAGGCACTCTATTATCAGCCACCGGGTCGGGCAGTGAAGAGCTCTCACTATTTTCCTGAACCTCCTGAAGTTCTCGCTGCCAGCTCCGTCTCTATGCATGCACACGTTAAGCACCTCGAATATTCAAGTCATTGACTTGAATATTGCTGTGAGTAATATAAATATTTTGGTGAATTTTTACAAATCTTGCTGTCTGTCTTTTGCAGCCAGTATTTTCGGTAGTATTCTGAAAAACACACTCGCCATCGGCATCTGAACCATAAAGCATGCGATTATGGCTAAAATAACTCCGGAGTTGTGAAAGGCAGATACAGCAAGGGCTATTGCTATAGAGAGGTTCTTGGTTGCACCACCATACACAACTGGTATGGCGTTCTCGTAATTCAGCTTCGCAAGTCTGGATATGACTGTTCCCGTAACAAAGAGTATGGCGTAGTACAGCAGCGCAACAACAACTGTGTGTGAAATAAAAGCTGGATTTGAAACTATTTTTTTCGCCTGAAGGGAAGCAGCTATAAACACGACGGCAAGAGCGGCAAGTCCGGAAAGTACCGGAAATAGTGGACGAAGGTCCTCTATCAAATTTTCCTTACCACCTCTTATTGCCATCTCTCTTGTAAGGAAACCCGCAGTCAATGGCAGAAAAACGAGCACGGCAAGACTCCTCATAAGCAGGTTTACGGGCACGCTGACGTAAGTTCCGACGAGTATTTTCAGCGTGTACGGTACCTGAATAACAGAAATTATTAGAGTGATGGCCTGAAGAACTATAGCCAGAGGAACGTTTCCACCAAGAAGACCCGTCCATGCGGCATTCATACCTCCGGGAGGTACTGCTCCTGCAAGAGTGAATCCAGCCGTCGTAAAATTATTCGCAAGTAACGCAGAGGAAATCGCAAAGGCTACAAGTGGAGCCACTATCAGTATGTTTACCAGACCGAGAATTATTTCCTTCGGCGACATGAAAACACGAGCAAAAAGTGAGAACGGTGTTGGTACTATCATAACATATATCATTAAGAATACAAGTGGTAAAATTAAAAAATTTAACTTTAATCTAAATGTGTATCCCAGTACAAGTCCCAGAAAAATGGAAAGAAAGACCCACAGAGTCATGTACTTTCTGAAGAATACGTTTAATCTAATGAGTTTTTTCTTCACTTTACCACCACCACCGGCAAATTCGAGTGTCTTACAACTTTTTCAGCAGTTGAACCAATCACAGCTTCCAGATCACATAGAGAGTTTTGAGAACACCCGTGAGAGCCAATAACGATCAGATCCACTTTCTCTCTCCCGGCAATATTGAGAATGACTCTCCATGGTTTCCCAAGTTCCACACTCAATTCGACCTCAAAACTCTCGTTTTCAAATTTTTCAGCAATTTTCCGCAGTTTACTTTCAGCTTTTTTTGTTAACATTTCCACAAGCTTATCACGACTTTCAAACTTTCCAGACCACAGCATGGCGTCCTCGTAAGCCTCAAGGGTTGCCCTGTCCACCACATGAAGAACTACAACTTTATTACATACAGGTTTAAGAGCTTTTACGAAATCTGCAGCTTTTTCGGATTGTGATGAGAAGTCAGTTGCGTATAGAATTTTTCCTACCACTTTTTTCATTTATGACACCCCATTCCTTTTTTAACCCAGAAATACTTAAACACAGATGATTAGCTCCTCATCAGCTGTTAAATAGCTAAAAACTATACGGCATCTCAGTAATTAGTGTATTATTAAATTAATACTTGAATCTTTCGTTTAAATTATAAACAAACGCTGGGTAAAAGAATAATAAAAAATATAACGTTTTATTTAGCTCTCTTTTTTGAGAGCTCTGCGCAAAACTTCCAGAGCTACTTTGAAGTTTCCCCTCCTTAACTCTCTCAGAATAAACTTCGGTCTCAGATAAAAACGCAGGTAACAGTACTTCAGGAATCTGGATATTTCTTCCGGAGACATGTAAATATTTCTCAGGACTGGTTTTCCCGCTGTATAGTCATCGAAGTTCGTGCTCAGAAGCAGACCTTTTTCTTTTGCTTCCTCGTATATTTCCGTTCCCGGATAAGGAGTTAAAATTGAGAACTGCGCGTAATCCGGATCAAGTTTCAAGGCAAACCTCAGTGTAGCTTTCATGTCCTCCTTGGTTTCGTATGGAGAACCAATTATAAAAGAGCATATAGTCATTATTCCAAATTCTTTCGTCAGCTTTACAGCTTTTTCCACCATGTCCAGATTTATTTTTTTCCTGTAATACCTGAGAATTGCTGGGCTTGCTGATTCAACACCGTAGTATATCGCCGAGCACCCGGCTCTTTTCATCTTTTCGAGGATACTTCTGTTGATCGTGTCCACTCTGGAAGAACAGCTCCATTCTACCTCGATTCCTCTGTTTATGAGTTCTCTGCATATTTCTTCAACCCTTTTCCTGTTTAAAGTGAAAGTATCGTCGCTGAACGCTATGTACTGTGCCTTAAACTCGTTAACAAGCCACTCTACCTCATCCACGACGTTTTCGGCGCTTCTCGCCCTGAATTTTCTTCCCATAAAAAGTGAAGATGAACAGTACCTGCAACCAAAAGGGCAGCCCCGGGAGCTAATCATCGGAAAGTGTTCCATTCTGTGTCCGAGAACGGTGTACCTGTCAAGAGGCATCAGGTCGTAAGCGGGGAAGGGTAGAGAGTCGAGATCCCGTATTGGCTCTCTTTTTCCGTTGTCTATTATTTTTCCATCCTCTTTGTAGATTAAACCTTTAACACCTTCAAGAGTTTTTCCACGCTCAACTCTTTCCGCTACCTCTCTTAGCGTGTGCTCTCCTTCTCCAGTGCATACAGCATCGACGAACTCGTGTTTCAGTGCATCGTAGGGCATGAAAGTTACGTGAACGCCACCAAGAACAACAAAAATTTCTGGAAATCTGTTTTTTATTTTTTGAGCATATTTCAGAGCAGCGTTAAAAGTTGGAGTTGTGGAGGTTATGCCAACAATTAAAGCGTTTTTTACTTTATTTAAAAGTTTATTCAATCCAAGTTTTTCAACTGCATCGTCTATTATTTTAACTTTAAACCCTTCTTTTCTCAACACAGATGCTAAGTATCCGAGACCAAGAGGAGGAGTTGTTATGTCAAGTCTTTTCATCACTTCTACATTTGCATTGGGGTTGACTAAGACTACTGTATTATCCACATTCTCACCCTGAAATTTTAAGAGTTCACCTAATATTTGCTTAACTCAAACATGCAAAATTCATTCTCCGGCTGTCTGGAAATCCTCTTAACTTTTACTTCTTCAAAAACTCCTGCAAATCCCTCGAGAAATATTATGCAGTTGTGCTCGCACCATTTTGGAAAGTATGTATGCACAGAACATTTGCTTACTGTTAAAATTTTGTCGCCCTTAATTTCAGCCTGAAAATGAAAGTCGTATCCAAAATCTTTTACTGAGTTAAAAAACTTTTCAAGCCCTTTTTTGAGCCCTGCAAGTCCATCTTCTTCCTTAACAAGCCTCCCAAAAAACATGCCGAGCCTGGCAACATCAAACATTTTCATCCCTCGAAATTGCAATTATGTACTAAACTATTGATAACATTTTTGTTTAAAAAATAAACAAACTAGCGTCGTTTCAAACACTTCAAACCCTTGGATATGCACCCCTGCTTGGAGCTGAAGTAGCCGGTAAAGATAATGTTGAACAGAGTTATAGACAAGAGAAACCTGAAGGCTAACGGGTTGCACCTCGAAATGTAAACAACCAGCAGGGGAAAAAGCATGGAGGCTAAAGCCCCTGAAGTGAACATGACGAATCCCCGCCACCCCTCTGGCTTTTCAGCGAGCCTGAGGGTGAGGAAGACACTGAAACGCCTGAGGAAAGGAAAACTTCTGGAGAGCATCGTGGGTGAAAGAGTGTAGTACCTGAACTTTATTCCGAGCAAACGGCCGGTAACGTAATGAGCAAGGCAGTGAGAGAAGTAAAGTATTAAAAACCAGCAAATAACGAGAAGCGTTAGTGATAAAGGCATGGTAAAGCTGCACGACAGTTTTGCCAATAACAGCGTGAGAGCGAGGATTGCAGTGGATACCGCATTAACTCTATGCAAGGGGTATCTGGGTCTGTGCGCAGTCATAGAAATCAGCTCAGAACTGCAAGCACAAAACCGGCAATTGCCAGAATTGCCGTCAGAGCTATCGAAATGAGAGGGATGTTGCCGGTACATCCAGAAGCAATCAGAAACTTTGGAATCACGTCAACGAGCAGCTCAAGAACTCCAAAGACTGTTGAAAATGCGAGAAATGCTGCTACAGCCGAAACCGTGAACATGTTCACGATAACTACCGGTGGGTTCACTTCGCAGCTCGCGGGAATTACTTTCAGAAGTATGAGCAGAACGACTATGGAGAACAAAACGGTATAGGCAAACAACGTTAGAAAAATTGCTCTGATCAGTCTTTTTACACCCTTCCTCGCTATGTATGCTGAGAACAGCACAGCTGAAATTACGAGAAGCCACACGGGCACGTACGTGTGGAAGAAATGAAATCCAAACTCCGGAAGGTGAAAGTCTGTGATGTCCAGAAAGCTCTTCTCAACGAGCCACCAGTACTTCATGCTTTTTTAAACCTGAAGGGGTTACATTTTAAAACGTTCTCAAAGACATTTTTAAAGCTATTTGTACTTGCTTTTGTCCAGCGCCTCCTTGACTATCTTTATCGCACACATGTCTCCACACATGCTGCAAGCTTCACTTTTGGATTTTCTTCGTTCCCATATTTTTCTCGCTTTTTCCGGGTCTATGGACAGGGAGAACTGTTTTTCCCAGTCGAAGTTCTTTCTTGCAAGGCTCATCTCGTAGTCCACAGCTCTTGCCCTCTCTCTCTGCCCCTCCTTAACGAGGTCTGCAGCGTGAGCGGCAATCCTTGCAGCTATTACGCCATCTCTCACGTCCTCAACAGTTGGAAGTGCTAAGTGTTCGGAGGGCGTAACGTAGCATATCAGGTCTGCTCCGTACATTCCTGCAACAGCACCTCCAATTGCAGCAGCTATGTGGTCGTATCCGGCGGCTATGTCTGTAACGAGAGGGCCCAGCAGGTACAGAGGTGCGTTCCTGCAGACGTACTTCATAGCCTTGACCGAAGTCTCTATTTCGTCTATTGGCACGTGCCCCGGACCCTCCACCATCGCCTGAACTCCCGCGTCCCTGCACTTTTCAACAAGCTCTCCAAGTATTATAAATTCCATGTACTTCGCTCTATCACTCGAATCGTGAATACACCCAGGCCTGAAAGCATCTCCAAGGCTTATGGCGACATCGTACTCCTTCAGGATTTCGAGCAGGTAGTCAAAATTTTTGTAGTACGGATTTTCCTTCTCGTTGTGAATCATCCAGCCTATTGTTATGGCTCCTCCTCTGCTGACAACTCCAAGCAACCTGTTGCTTTTTAATAGCCTTTCAACGCTCACCCAGTTAACTCCAGCGTGAATTGTCATGAAGTCAACTCCATCCTTAGCTTGAACTTCAACAGCCCTGAAAAAGTCGTCCTCACTCATATCCACGACGACTTTAGCCTTTCTCGCGGCCTGATATATTGGAACTGTCCCGAAAGGTACATTAACGGCTTTCATTATCTTTCTTCTTATCTTGTCCAGATTTCCCGCTGTTGACAGGTCCATAACAAAGTCTGCTCCCGCCTTTTCAGCGACGATTGCCTTCTCAACCTCCTCCTCAACGTTAACGTAGTCAGCTGAAGTGCCGACGTTTGCGTTAACCTTTGTGCTGACGAACCTGCCTATCGGCTTGGGAACGGAGTCTCTTCTAACGTTTTTTGGTATTATCACCTCTCCCTTAGCTATGAGCCTGATGAGTTTTTCAGCTTCAACACCCTCAGCTTTTGCAACCTCTTTTATCCACTCAAAATCCAGCTCGTTTTTTCTTGCAAGCTCGAGCAGAGTCTCGGATTTACCCATACTTTAAAATCCAGTTGAAGGGTTGATAAAAGTTCTGTCATTTGTGGTTTCGGCACGTTTTGTTTAATTGGTAATTTTTACATTTAGCTTGGTTACTTGTAATTAACAATAGTTACCTAACGACTACATAACGGCAGAACCGAGTCTCCTCAGAATGTTTCTCTTTTCAAAATCTGAAATTTCTGCCTGCATCGCCACCTCTCTCATGAACTCCACAACTTCGTCGTAACTCTGCCTGTCAACAGGAAACGGTACGCCGTCTTTTCCACCTACGGCAAAGCAGTACTTTGCAGGATCCTGCTTGCTGTACTCCCTGTTGTATATCAGGTCTGATATCAGAGCCAGAGCTCTTACCGCTCCCTTCCCGATTCCTCTGATGAGGAGCAGCTCTTCAAAGTTAGAGGGTTGCAGGTTGTATGCTATTTCCACAGCTTTCCAGTTTATTCTCCTCGGAACAGAAAAGCCCTCTCTGTATCTGACCAGACTCAAAAGCCTTCTGTAGTCTTTTTTGAAAGTTCCGTCCCTCAGAATGTCAAGTGAAGTTTCCCTGTTTTCCCTGCTCTCTCTTGAAGTTAAGTTTAAAATGCTTCGCTCCTTTTTCTCGGCAACGATTCCGGAGTGCTGCTCTTCGCAGCTCAGCGCAAAGTCCGGTTGCCAGTGGTAGCGCCTCGCCATCTTCGTTGCCGGATTCATGCCCTGCTGAATTACAACGTAGTGTTTTTTCGAAAGTAAAACGCAGTGGTGGTATATGTCGTAGCCGTCCTGCAGAGCTGACGTGTCCGTTTTCGCCGCAAGCCTGCTCGCATTTACGAGCCTTTCGGCGTTCCTGCTTGAAATGCCGAGCTCGTCTGCAAACTTCACTATGTGCTCGGGCGTCTTTAAACCCTCCTTCCCCTTTCCACCGGCAACTCTTATGTCCACGCCTGAATCCATATCGTTGAGAACAGATTTGAGAACACCCGTTAACACGGTCGTTGAGCCCGAAGAGTTCCAGTCAAAACCGAGAACGTTCGAAAAGGATTGAAAAAACACGGGATCAGCCATTCTGTTGAAAAACTCCCTTTCGCCAAACTCTTCGATAATTACCTTAACCACTGGAAGAGCGAGACCTTTCATTCTCTTGAGCAACCAGTGAGGGGCTTTTCCACCGTGCAGGGGCAGGTAAATCGATCCCGGCATGTTTACTAAGAATGTTTAACGTTTCAATCGCTGAAAAACTTAACGTATGTTCCGGCTTTACTCTCCTTGGCTCTTTCAAAAACTATGCTGGCAGTTGCTATATCCTGTATTGCAAGTCCGGTAGAGTCGAAAACTGTTATTTCGTCATAACTTCCTCTTCCAGGTTTTATCCCGGCTACGATTTCTCCTATTGTCGCGTATATATCCTCAACACTTAAAATACCCTTTGATATGGCAGTATTTATTTCGCCACCGTGAGCAGCCTGTTCAACATCATCAACCACTATTTTCGCTCTGAGCAGTATTTTCTCATCAAGTTCCTGCTTTCCCGGAGCATCAGCACCTATTGCGTTTATGTGGGTTCCTGGTTCAATCCAGCAGCCCTTCACAACAGCTTCTGTTGATGGAGTAGTAGTCGTCAGAACGTCGCACCTGCAAACCTCCCTGCAATCGCAGACTTTCGCATCAATTCCAAGTTCCGAACAGTATTCGGCAAATTTACTGGATGCGGATGGGTTGAGGTCGTACGCCTTGACACTTTCCACTTCGAAGACTTCCATTAAGGCACTTAGCTGGTGATAAGCCTGAGTTCCACACCCTACGAATCCAAACGTTTTGCTGTCCTTCCTCGCCAGGTATCTGGCGGCAATTCCACCGGCAGCACCCGTTCTGACAGAGGTGAGGTAGGTCGCATCCATGACTGCAAGAGGAAATCCCGTTTCTGGGTCGTTTAGAATCAGGAGAGCCATTACAGTCGGCAAACCCTTTTCTCTGTTGAACGGGTGGGAATTTACCCACTTCACCCCGGCGTAGTTTCCAACTCTAGCGGGCATTGCCCTCAGGTCTCCTCTGCTGAAGTTCAGGTAAACCTTTGGTGGCATCTGAACTTTTTCGCTCTCCTGAGTGGCTGATTTTTTAGCGTAAAGCATAAAAGCCCTCTCAACAGCATCAATCGCATCTCTCATTTTGAGGAGTGACCTGACTTCTCTCTCCGTAAGCACGAGCGTCTGCATGCACAGCCAACGCTATAATGCTTTAAGCTGTTTTCGTAATGTGAGAAAGTGGACTTTTGAACAGTTGCATGGTTGCACAACCGTAATTGCACAGAAAACCTAAATGCCCATTTCGGCTATGGACTTCAGAGCGTAGATGCTGACCAGCATTGCCACGATAATCGCAATCAGAGAGGAAGTGTAGTAGTAAATCCCGGTTAGAGCTATGACCGTGAACTGTATTGAGAAGAGCTCCGGTCTTTCGATTATCGGGATTACCTTCAACCTCTTGAACCTGTACATAACGTATGCTGAAAGAGCGACTATGGCTATGGACACGATCACTGTGAGGTACTCGAGGCTTTTACTGAAGGGTATGGTTACGTTTTTGCAGAGAAGGTAAACAACTGCAAGGTAGAGAACCACATCCTTTGCCCTGACCAGATCAAACTCGACAACCTTCGACAGGTAAAACATTCCAATGATACCGGCGGCTATGAGTGCGAAAGCAAAAACCCACCTTATGAGTAGCCCTAAAACGTCTGTAAATATGAGAAGGCCAAATATCGTGTAGGTTACGTGGATGCTCCTCACCGGTGCCATGCCTGAAGAGCACAGCTCGGGTGGTGGGTGGGAGTATCCGACAATACCGGTAACTATCAGGGTTACGAATAAGAGTGGATTTGGTTGCGGTTGCATGTGATACTGATTAGACTCAAAATAATTCAAAGTTTTGATTTTTTCACTTTTTGAAGTATTAAAACAGTATGGGCTCGCCCGGATTCGAACCGGGGATCACCGCCTCGTAAGGGCGGCGTCATAACCACTAGACCACGAGCCCTGCAGAAAGCGTGGATGAGCAGATTTATGAAGGTTGCGGTTCTCTCCTTTACCGGCTTTTTTGTTCGGTTATCAATCAGCATTTAAAATGTAAAAAAATTCAGCGTTACAATAGATCCCTCAAAACCTCGAAGGCGGCAGGCAGACCGTGTTTGCAGGCGTTGAACCTGCCCAGAACGTCCTCTATTGCGGCGAGAGTTGCGATTATCTCCCTCTTTCCGACGTTGCCCATGTTGCCTATTCTGAATATTTTTCCTTTGAGGCGCTCCTGCCCTCCTGAGACGGTTATTCCGTACTCTTTGAGCAGAGTTCCCCTCAGGTCTTTATCAGTTACTCCATCGGGCAGCTTGATGGCGGTAACCGTGTTTGAGTAATCGCTTATCTCGTTCGGTTTGGGAAATAGCTCGAGTTCTGCCTCTTTAGCCCACTCTCTAACGGCTTTGGCAAGTGTTCTGTGCCTGTTTATTCTGTTTTCGAGGCCTTCTTCCCTGATCATCTTTACAGCCTCTTCAAGAGCGAAGAACAGCGAAACTGCAGGCGTATAGGGCGTCTGATTGTCCTTCGCCTTCTTTCTGTAGGCAGAGAGGTCGAGATAGAACGGACACTTATCGTTGTAGTGCTCCCATACGTCCTCGTTTGAAACAGCAACTGCGGCCAGCCCCGGTGGTATGCCGAGACATTTCTGCGAGCCAACTATCGCCACGTCCACGCCCCATTCGTCCATTTTCACGTAATCTCCACCAGCACTTGTTATGGCATCCATTATGACCATGCAGTCGTACTCCTTCGCAAGCTTGGCTAACTCTTTTGCCGGGTTCAGCATTGCGGTTGAAGTTTCGTTGTGAACGAAAGCTAAAGCCTCGCTACCTTCCGCAAGGCTCTTTTCAACTTCTTCAATTTCCACCGGCATTCCCCACTCAAACCTGACGACGTCCGTTTCCGTGTAGCGAGAGGCAATCCTTCCGAGCCTGTCCCCGAACTTACCGTTGTCAACACAGGTTATCCTCTTAACTCCTGAAAAAGATGCGATTGCCGCCTCGAGTCCCGCAGTTCCAGAGCCTGAAATCAGGTAAACTTCACCTTCAGTCCCGAAAATCTCTTTGAGCCCTTCGACGCAAAAAGCCATTATTTCACTGAACTTTTTACCTCTGTGCCCTATCATCTGTCTGGCCATCGCTCTGATTATCCTCCCGTGAAGCTGAACGGGGCCGGGAATCATCAGCATGTCTTCTAACTCCACGCAAACACCTCCAGCGTCAGGCAGGCAGAGCTTTCGCCTCTTTAGCTTTTTCTTTTTCGAATTCCTCAACCCTCTTCTTCGCAAGTTCCGCAACCCTCTTTATTATCTTCTTGGAAGAGCAAAATTCACACTCCTCTTTAACGTTTATTCTGACGACTTTTGCTTTTATCCCTCTCTTCTCGAGCTCTTTCTGCAGCCATTCCTCGTTGAAGTGCTGATCGTAACCAAGAGCTATGATGTCGGGCTTTAGCTCCATGATTGGCCTGAACATGTCTTTTTCGTCTCCAAGTATCGCTCTGTCCACGTACTTTATACCCTCAACAACTCTTCTGCGCTGTTCTTCAGGTATTATCGGTTTTGGTTTGTGTCTGACGTTTTTCTCCCTTGCAACTATCACTATCAGCTCGTCTCCAAGTTTTTTTGCTTCTCTAAGGAACGTTATGTGTCCCGGATGAATTATGTCGAAAGTTCCGGTGGCGATGACTCTCACCATAAGTAACGGGTTCAGTTCTCGGCTTATAAACTCTTTTCCCACTCTCAAATCAGCTGGAATCGCCAATATTTACGATTCTACCGGCAAACAGAATCAGTCTTCCATTTTTCTCACCCGTTTTCTCAACTATGAAGAAGTAGAAGGGTCTGTCAATTTTTACAGTTCTGTAATTCCTCACGGCAGTTGCAACCACGCCTGTGTACGTGGCTGCAGATGCGACCGTGCCGTTCACATCAACCTTCAGATACGTTTTGTGCAGCACACAACCGATGTACAGCTTTTTGTTTGAAATTCCGGAGAAATTTGCTGATGGTGTAAAGGCAATCCGAATTCCCAGTTTATTTAACGAACTTTTGAGGTCGTAACTCTTCTCAAGCCTGAATTCGGGCATGTAAATTCTTATGGGTTTTATTTTCATGTTTTTCACCAAATCACGGAACGTTTTCAAGCTGAGGTTTTTCGCTGGAACTATTATCATGGAGAAGTTTTCGCCGGAATAGGGTATTTCCACAGCCTCAACTCCGCTGACGTTAGCGCAGGGGTAGTAAGATGAACTGACCATAAACCTGACTTTCTCGGTGCCGTTTATGGAATAAAACTTCATTAAACCAGCTTTTTTAAATCCGTGCAGCCATTTTCCGCTGAAGTAAACAGCGCTGGTCAATGCGAGTTTCGTCAACGGGTCTATTCTGTCAACGATACTGTTTATTTTGCCACGGGTCTTTTCTCCAACCCACTCGTTTATGATTTTCACAGTTTCAGCATTTTCGAAATTTACGCTATGTACCTCCGCGAAGTAGTACTTTTTAACCACAGAGATGTAACTCTCCTTGACGGGATAACCCCTCTGCAACCAGAGAGCGTTTGCCAAGCTCAGGTTTCCACTCTCGTTAAGCTCCACGTACAGCTCTCTAAAGCTGTCTCTCCTCAGAGTATCGTTTGAAGGCAGACAGAGTGCGTTCAGCATTTCTGACCTCGCAGTTCCACAGGCACCTTCCGCCACTGGAGCCAGAGCGAATTCGATGCTCAGTGGAGATACAAACTGGTTTTTCCCGCTGTCCAAGGAATCCAGCAGTTTAAAGGAGAAGGAGTTAATTCCGAGGTAAAATGTACTGACGTTGTTGCCGGTGCTGTTCGTGCTGACCGCTAGGTTTGGCTTTGAATTGCTGACACACCCGCACACGCACGCACAGATAACGAGAATTGCAAGTATTCTGAGCTTCATCATGAACCTGTCTTTTTTGAAATTATTTAAATTTAGTCGTTTCATTAATGAACTCATTTGACTTGTACTGAAGGCGTTTACCTGACACAGGTGTACTTTTTACGGATAAAAATTAGATAATACTGTAACGCAGCTGTGCTTGATACACTGACGGACTGACGGTTTCAGAATCCACACTGTGAGCGTCCGGGCTACAATTTTGAATTTATTTAATACTGGGCGGTTTACGAACTAATTTCGACATTGATTAAAATACAGGCACGAAACCTTTGGTGAATGCTGTAGAAAGTTTCTTTTCGAGGTTTAAGGGACGAAGAGGTTCTGGAACAGATTTCCTTAAAATTCTTTTGAGTGCAGAGCTGGTTAGAGAGTTTTTTAGCATTCTATAGTTACTGGGGGCGTTTATCTTGACAGTCTCTCACTTATAATCTTAAACGAATTTATATCTCCTGCATCTCTAAAGCCTTTAAAGTTAATCATTCTGCACGTTTCAAGTTTTAAAGCCATAAATTCCATTCGGACGTTAAAACAATAAATCTTTTTTGCTCATTTTATTTCCAGTTAGAGCGTCAAGACCGTACCTGTCAACACCTCCAACATCGAATTCGTGAACATTAAGCCCAAAGTATTAAATTTGGTTAAGTTAAACTAATACCCGTGAGAGTAAGCATCGACATCCCACCGGACATCGAACAGGCTCTGCTCGAAAAGTGTGAGAGGTCAGGAGTGACGCCTTCGGAGTTTATATTGTCTCTTCTGGACTGGTACTTCCTCAGGAGAAAGCAGGAGTCGGGGAAAATTTCAGAGTTTCTGAGAATTGCCAACCAGTGCGCCGCTGAAAGGATAAAGTACTGCAAGTACAGCGATGGAAGGCACTGTGCGAGAGAGGTGTTCGGTGACCTGTTCGAGGACAGGGAACCGGAACCAATAGTTCCTTATAAGTGTCTGTTCTGCCCGTACTTCGTTGACAGGAGAACTGACAAGGTAAAGGAGGTGGAAAAGGACTTCGTCGACAAAACGTACGATCTGGCAAGACTCGCTGCCAAGCTCGTTGTTCAGATGTACGGAGACAGGCTCGGATACAGACCCGGGGTTTTCAGGGACATAGAAAAAGACGTTGATGAACTGGACGAAATTAAAGGTAAAAGGAGCTCTCCCAAAAAGAGTTCTCTGGACATAGAAGAGGAAAAGGGAATAATGGGCAGGCTGTCCGGTAAAGGTGTGAAGAAGCTGCTTGACTGGTAATGAGGATTGAGGTAAACGTTAACTGGAGTGACAGGTTCGGGGAGGAGGACATAGCGGAACTTGCACAGGCAGTGGAGAAGGCTGGCGTGAAAAAAGTCTGGGCTGGAGAACTGGAGCTGTTCCGCAAACCAGAGGAGGTTGCTGGTGTTGTCGAGGAGTACACGTCGCTTGAAACTGGGCTTATAGTCAGACCCGCAAGAAGCATTGAAAAACTGGCAAAAAAATACGATGTATGTCTGATACCCGGAGGAAAGGGATTGGCTTCTTTGAATTCCACTTTGCGCTGTCTATCCGGTCTTTCCCGGTTATCGCATTTTGAAATGCGTGATGTGAAAAAAATTTACGTTGGCTGCTCCGGCAGAATAATGGCAAAAAAAGCCTTTGAAGCGTTTGAAACTTTAAAAATCGCACCGAGAATCATGCCAAATTACGTTAAAGCGGAGTTCGTAGAGTGGATAGCTCAGAACCTCGAATGGGAGGAAATACTGCCCATAGGCCCGTCTCTTGTTTTGCCGAGCAAAATGAAGGACGAGTTACTGATAGCTGCTCTGCTCGTTGCCGGAAGCAACAGGAGTTTTGCGGAGAATTTCGGTTTTGGTGAGCTGTACAGAGATGTCACGTCACTTGACGTTAAGAAGATGATTGCGGAATCGAAACTGGAGAAAAACGAAGTGGTTGAAAGGTACGAAAGAATTTTGCTCGACAACTTCACCGTGAGCGGTAGCGTAGAAGAAATTGCGGAGAAAATAAGGCTGCTGACGAGATTTGACGGATTCGTGCTGGCTGATCCGTTTTTCAGAGACCCGAAATCCCTGAAACTCCTGAAAAAACTCGTGGTCATGCTGAGAACTTAATTTCCCATAAATACGCTTAAGTATTTGTCAGTTTTTTATCAAATTAATCTTTAATAGTCAAAATTATTCAAATTAATGTTCAGGTCAAACATTACCTCAAGCATTAACCCGAACACGAATTTACTTATTTTTATTGTTATTTTTATCTTTTTATCAAAACTTCAGGTAACCCTTTCTTTCAAGCCATTCCACCTGGGGATTCGTATACCTCCAGACGACATCTGCTCTGTCATCCTGAAACGACCAGGGAACGACTATAACAACATCTCCTTCCCTTATCCATATCCTTTTTCTCATCTTTCCGGGAATTCTCGCGAGTCTCTCCTTTCCATCCTCACATCTAACCATTATGTGCCCGGCACCCATCATTGATTCAACTATTCCGAACATCTCGTTTTTCTCTTTTTTTGGTAACCTTACCCTGATTACCTCCTCTGTCAAGCAATCACCCCCTACTTTAACCTTTTTCTTGTGTTTTCTAGGAGTTTATTTAAATACTTCGCAGCTGCCGCTTTCAAATCGGCTGGATGAAGTTTACCGGATTCGAAGTCTTTTGCGAGCTCTTCAAAGCTCAGGTATTCGACATCTCCTCCAAATTTTTCATCTCTTTCAACAACAACCCTCTCAAATCTCGGAAAAACATGGTACTTCATAACTTCTATAACCGGGTTGTTTTCGACCTGTCTGGCAGGACAGTAAGCTTTTTTCAGCTTTCTGAAAACCTCCTCCTTGCTATCTTTAACGGATATGTAGTTTCCCTTCGAAGAGCTCATTTTCTGTCCGTCGAGGCCGAGCAGTATGGGTGTGTGGAGGCACACTGGCGACGGATAGCCAAGCTTTGGCAGGTTTTCCCTTGCGAGCATGTGTATTTTCCTCTGGTCTATACCTCCAACAGCAAGATCCACGCCGAGATGGGCTATATCGAGAGCCTGCATGAGTGGATAAATCATCTGGGAAACGACGGGGTCTTCCTTTCTCCTGCTGACTTCATCCATGCTCCTCCTCGCTCTGTTCAGCGTTGTTATCCTCGCCATTCTTAAAACGTCGAGCGTATAATCCTTTTCAAGCTGGTAACTGCTTCCAAGAACAAATCTAGCTTTACTTTCATCCAGTCCAAGAGCTATGAAAGCTTTTTTGTTGTACTCCGCTATTTCTCTTATTTCTTCAAAATCTCCCTTCTCGTTCAGGTAAGCGTGAACGTCAGCCAGCAAAATTACTATTTCGAAACCGGTACTCTGCAGATCTATGAGTTTGTTTACTGTCATCATGTGCCCGAGATGAATTTCTCCGCTTGGCTCGTATCCAACGTAAGCTCTCGGCCTTTCCTTGCTCTCGATAAGGTTTTTCAGCTCCTCTTCAGTCACTATCTCCACGGCGTTTCTGGAAATTATTTTGAGCTTCTCCTCGGCGAGCATGGATAGTGAAATGCGAAGTGGTATTATATTGTTTTGTCGCTTCTGTGTTTTACTGTCTTTTTGTAGATTCTGCAGGTTGTTTCGGCAAACGTACGGAAAATCTGGCTGAGCAGAAAAAATTTAAAGCAAAATAATCGCTTGACGAAACATGGAGCCCTTAGAGCCATTCTATCATCCCGGATTTACGGCTCTTGCGTGTCTTTCTCTAATTCTCATGCTGATATTCGTTTATTCGAAAAAGAAGTTTGCTGGCTTCCTGTCCTGGTTTCTGTTCGGTGTTGCCTGGCTCTTCAACGTACCGCACTTCCTCGCAATAGAAGACTACTATAACACGTTCATAATGTTTGCAGCGTTTGTCGTTTTTACCTGGATGTCGATAGCGGTATTAAAGACAGACAGAATTCAGGTTTTTGTTGATACCGCTGCATTTTCCACGCTGGCTATAGCGGTTTACTTTCTTTTCGCGTTCACACCACTGAAGTATTACCTGATCTCTGCAGTGGCGAAACAGAGTGCTTTCATTGGCAGGCTGTTTGGCTTTAACATGGTCGCAGTTGGAAGAAATATATATCTGGACGGCAAGCACGTAACGCTTGTGCTGGCATGCACGGGCATTCAGAGCATTGCCCTTTTCACCGGAGCAACTCTCGGCGTTAAAGCTGACGTTAAAAGAAGGATTAAGGCTTTTATGGTGTCGGTTCCCGTTATTTACTTTTTAAATTTACTCAGAGACGCGTTCGTATGTGCAAGTTACGCTGAATCCTGGTTTGGGGAAAACAGCTTTTACATAGCCCACAACGTCATATCCAAAATCCTTGCAACCATTGCTCTCTTTTTGATAGCCTATGCCGTATTCAAAATACTTCCAGAACTCGAAGAACTTATATGGTCGCTGATGGATGAAATGCTGAAAACTCTCAGGAATTAGCGAGGTGGAGTTATGATTGAAAGCAGCTGTAGAAAGATAGTTATTGCAGAACTTCTGGCGAGTCTGATCTTCTCCTTCATTAACGTTTACGCTTTTGCTTTATCTTTCGTTTTAGCGACAATTTCAGCCGTTTTTTTCAGAGACCCGCCTCGAGCAATAGGGGATGGCGTGATTTCTCCGGCTGATGGAAAGATCGATTACGTCAGTAAAAAAAGGCTTGAAATATTCATGAATATTTTCGATTGCCACGTAAACAGAAGTCCCGTAAGCGGTAGAGTCGTGAGGATATCCTACAAACCCGGATCCTTTCCACCCGCCTTCATGAGAAAGAAGAGCATTGAAAAAGCTGAAAGAAACGAAATATGGATTGAAAACGAGGACGGAGTATTTAAAATAACGCAGGTTGCCGGATTTCTCGCGAGGAGAGTAGTATGTCACGTGAGAGTGGGAGATTTCGTTGAGAAGGGTCAGAAAATTGGCATGATAAGGTTTGGCTCAAGAGTTATTCTCGAAATGCCGGACGGGTTTGAAATCGTTAAAGCAAAAGGGGAGAAGGTTAAAGCGGGGGAGAGCGTTGCGAGAAAGGTGAAAAAATGTTCAGTATCTTCAGAAAACTGAGCTTTGCGGATGCATTCTCCCTGATGAATCTCGCTTCTGGGATTGCGGGAATCGTCACCGGAATTCTGTCCTTCGTGTTTCTTTCAGCAATTTTCGACGGTCTAGATGGGATGACTGCGAGACTCAGGGGCAACAGCGAGATTGGGGAAGAGCTCGATTCACTTTCCGACCTCGTCTCTTTTGGAGTGCTGCCAGCTTTTTTTCTCGTTAAAAATCTCAATCCACTGTTCGTGAGCGCAGCAATCATCTACGTTCTGTGTTCCGCTCTAAGGCTTGCGAGGTTTAACGTGGTTAGGTCGAGAGATTTTATCGGGCTACCAATAACTGCTTCAGCTCTGGTGCTTGCCTGTCTGATGAAAACAGGCCTGTGTTCAGATGTGCTGCTCGCGTTTATAGCGTTTCTCCTCTCCATTTTCATGATATGCGACTTGGAGTTTCCAAAGATAAGGGACTTCAGGCTGCTTGCAGTGGGTGGAATTGCTACTTTTGCCTCTATTTTCAGCAGATACGGTGCTTTACTCCTCCTCGCTTTTTGCGTAATCTACATCCTAACACCTGTCGGGGGTGTCATCCTTGAGCGGTTTTAATGAGTGCGAAGAACTCGTTAACTCTGCAAAAGCCGGGTTTGAAGCGGGAATAAAACTTGGAGCTCTGTTTCATCAGTTCGTTGGCGTGCCTGTGAGCGAAGAAAACGCGGATATGGTGGAAGAGATGATGGAAAGCTGTGTGAAACTTCAACCTTTCGTGGAGAAAGCTAAGGTAGAAATAGACAGAGAAACGCTCAGGAAGAAGAAGTCCAGATTCGGCTACACGAGTCTGTATCCCGAAATGCTGAGAGCCGAGGTAACTGTCGCTTGCGGAAAGTTCAGAGCTGTGGCGAGGCTTGAGTGGAAAGGGGATTACCCGTTGATGGAGCTCGTTTCGATTGATGTGGTTGGCAAGCGTTAACCAGCCTGTCCTGTACGTCCGAACATGAAGGTATATCAGCCAGCTGAGGATTCGGAGCTGCTGCTTCAGGTCGCTCTTGAGGAGGTTAAAGCTTCAGACGTCGTTCTCGAAGTGGGAACAGGTAGTGGGTTTGTAGCAAACAAAATTGCCGGAATGTGCAGAGCTGTTGTTGCCACAGACATTTCACCTCACGCTGTCAGAGAGGCAAAGAAAAGAGTGAAAGGGAGCGTGGAAGTCATAAGAACCGACCTTTTCTCTGGACTGAGGAGGGTTTTTACTCTCGTTCTGTTTAACCCGCCTTACCTCGAACTTGAAAGCCGGGAAAAAAGGGGAGACTGGATGGATCTGGCGATAGACGGTGGGAGAGGAGGAGTTGACGTTGCGATCAGGTTTCTCGAAAGACTGGATGAAGTTATGGTGGAAGACGGCAGAGCAATTCTCATTCTGTCAACTCTTTCGGATCTGGAAAGGGTCGAGAGAAAGTGTGAGGAGCTGAACTACAGGATTGAGGTAATCTCCCGCAGAAAGCTGTTTTTCGAGGAGCTGAGGGCTTACAGAATATCCTTTAGTCTCTGACTACAGCTTCTGCCAAAACTCTTTAAGCATCAGGGCATCACCTTCGAGGTTTGGACTCTCGCATATCAGTACTCCGTCAACATCAAAATCCCTCAGAGCTTTCAGCAGTTCTCTCCAGTTCATGTCAGATTCTTCGAGGTTTAAATGCTCCCTCTCTCCCCTCATGCCGTAGTCTATCCCGCTCAGGTGCATGTGCATGGAACCGAGAGCTTCTTTCCCGAGCTTTTCCTCTACACTTCTCAGAATTTCGCAGAATTCGCTGTAGGTGTTGAACCTCCTGTACCTCGCGTGGATGTGCGCAAAATCGACGCACGGCTTCACGTCGTATCCAAGCTCTCCAAGCTCGACTGAGAGGCTAAGCAGTTCCTCCAGCTCTCCAAACTGTGTTGCCTTTCCGGTTGTTTCGGGTCTGAGTCTGGCATTTATTCCATCTCTCTCCAACATCTCCAGAACCTTCAGAATTCCGGCTTTAACCCTTTCGTAGGCTTTCTGCTTTGAAGACTTCAGATAGTAACCGGGGTGAAACACCACGCCTCTCGCCTCAAAAAAACTGCCAATTCTTGCGGAGTCGTACAACCTCCTGACGCTTGCCTCAAACTTGTCCTCCGAATTCAGGTTTATGTAGTAGGGGGCGTGAACCGTTAAAGCAACACCAAGCTTTTTCGACAGCATTCCAACTTCCTTCGCCTTGCTCTCTTTCATTCTCACTCCTCTGACGAACTGAACTTCCATGGCATCGAGTCCCAGCTCTTTAATTGCCCTAACACCGTCGAGCGTGCTTCTGCCTTTAGACGAGTGCGGAACTCCAGCAACACCAAAAAGCATGTTTTAAAAATCGACGTCAAAATATTTAAATTAGTTCGTGAAAGCAAGAAAAAAGGTGGTAATTATGAAGCAGCAGGCAGAGGTTAGACAGCTCAAAGAGGGCGGTTACGTTGTTATAGACGATGAACCGTGTGAGATACTCAGCATATCCGTCAGCAAACCCGGAAAACACGGAGCAGCTAAAGCGAGAATAGACGCTGTAGGTATTTTCGACGGACAGAAGAGGAGCATAGTACAGCCCGTTACTGCAAAGATATACGTACCGATTGTGGAAAGGAAAAGGGCACAGGTGATTTCAGTCGTCAACAACGTTGCACAGCTCATGGATTTAACGACCTACGAAACGTTTGAGCTTACGGTTCCGGAGGGTTTGGAGCTCGAAGCTGGAAAGGAGGTCTTTTACATCGAATCCATGGGCAAGAGAAAAATAGAGAAGGTAACTGGCTAATGTACCGGTAAGGATTGAGAAGATGCACATAGATTCTTTTTTTGCATGCTCCAGTTCTTCCTTGGAGGATGCTGAAGTCGTTTTATTCGGCATACCTTACGATGCGACCCAGTCCTTCAAACCCGGATCGAGATTTGCTCCAACTGCGATAAGAGAGGCGAGCTGGAACTTTGAGGACTTTTCAGTGTTCTTTGGCAGAGACGTTAAACCTTCCTTCGACGCCGGAAACGTTTGCGCTGACGGAAACTTTCAGGACTTAATGCTCGAGGTCAGCACGTTTATGAAAGGTTTTGAGGGTAAAAAAACGGTAATGCTTGGCGGTGAGCATACAGTTACGTATGCTGTTTCCGAAAACTTTGACAAGGAAGTTTGCTTCGTAGTTTTTGACGCTCACTTCGACATGAGGGATGAATTCGACGGAAGCATTTACAACCACGCCTGCACCGTCAGGAGGATAATGGAAAAACACGAGGTTGTTTTAATCGGCGTCAGGAGCTGTACGAGGCAGGAGTTAGAATTTGCGGAGAGCGAAGGCGTAAAGTTTTACACATCGTTTGAGTGTGAAAAAAGGTGGAATGAGATCATCAAAGAGCTGAAAAGAGAGCTGCCCGAAAAAATATACCTCTCAGTAGACATGGATGCGTTTGATCCCGCTTACGCTCCCGGAGTCTCGACTCCGGAACCCTTCGGTCTGCGGCCTGCGGTCTATCTGGATTTCCTCAAAGCGTTTGGCAGCAGGATTGTCGGTATTGACGTCGTTGAAGTTGTACCCGATGCGGAGAAGGTTACCCCTTCTCTTGCGGCAAAGCTAATAGTTGAATTTTTATGTGCTCCCTGAACACGCAAACCTCTCTTTTTCCGTTCAGGCAATCCTCAAAGTATTTGCATTTTTCGCAGCACTCCGGAATTTCTATAACCTCTCCCGCCTCTGACATGCGTTCACCGCCGAGCTTCTGACTCGGGATAATCGGGACAAACCAGAATATAAATACTTTACTAAAACGGTTGTGAAATAAAAATCGAACCTGTGTAACTATATCTACATAGAATTTCTCTAAAACTAAACAGGTGATAAATTGGAGCAATTTAATTATTCCAAACGTCAAGTTTTTTCACGTGGTCGAAAACGCCTATTACGTGGTAAAAAGTCGTCACTTCTCTCAGCTCTTTGAGGTCTTCCTCTTCGAGTTTTTTCTCAACCTCGACGAAGAAAACGTAGTCTCCAAGACCGGTTCTTGCAGGCCTCGATTCGAGTTTTCTCAGGTTTATGCCTCTGCTGTAGAAAACCTCTAACACGTCCTTCAGAGCGCCCGGCCTGTCCTCAACTCCAAAGAAGAGCGATGTGATGTTTCCCTTTCTTTCACCTCTTCCCCTCTTTCTTATCAGGTAGAACCTCGTCTCGTTTGTTTTTACGTCCTGAATTCCTTTTCTCAGTATGTAAAGCCTGTACAGTCTGGCTGCGTTCTCAGAAACTATGGCAGCACTGTAGTCGTCGAGCAGCGACACGGCATCAGAAGTGCTTTTGGTGTAGTGGAGTTCTGCTTTCAGGTAGTTGTTTATGAACCCCATGCACTGGGCTATTGCCTGTGGGTGAGAGTAGACAGCCCTTATGTCCTTCAGTTCGAGAGGCCTCTTTGCCACGAGGCAGTGGACTATTTTGAGAGTTGTTTCTCCGAAAACCTCAACGTCGGCGCTCATCAGGGCGTCCAGAACTGCGATTACAGTCCCGTTTACGGAATTCTCTATCGGCACAAGTCCGTAATCTGCAGCTCCGCTTTCCACGCACTTTATTATCTCATCCGTGTTGCTGCAGTACTTCAGGGGCAATCGAGAGCCTACGAGCTTCAGTGCCGCCTCTTCGCTGAAACTTCCTGCCGGACCGAGAACGGCCAACGTCTTCTTTATCCCGGTAACCCTGTATTCTTCCTCCTTCGTTAAGTCCATTATCCTCTCAAATATCTCCTGAACGTGAATGGGGCTGAGGTCAGTTTTCGAGAGCAAATCCTTTATCTTTACCTCCTCGACCTCCGCTATTTCTATCGGTTCATTTCTGTCTCTCTTGTGAAGGGCTATTCTCCTTCCAGCAGAAGTTCTCCTCTCTACGAGCCTCAGTATGAGCGAATCAACAACTCTTATGTAACCCCTCAGCAGCTCCATCGTGGAAACGTCCCACGTCGCCTTGCAGGCGTCGAGTATTAGCGTGCTGTTGGTGTAATCGTCAAACTCTTCTTTCAGAGTGGAAAATATTTCTTCAAACTTCTTTTTGTCTCTGAACTTCCTGTCCAGCTCTTCCAGACTTTTTATCAGCTCTTCTCTGATAACTTCGGCATTTCTCTGTATGTGCCAGTACATGCTCCAGTCCTGATTGACTATCCTCGAAGCGAGCTTGTACATCGTGGCGAAGATGGGTGATGCAAACTTCAAATCATCCCTGCTGAACCTGCCTTTAAGAAAGTACGCCATTCCAACGAGCAGGAAGTGACTCAGTCCCTGAATTTCAGCCATCTTTGCGTCGTGCTCTTCCGGTGTTAACTCGCTCAGAATCGCACCGGCATTTTTGAACTCCTGCAGTACGACTTCTTCCTCTTTTCTGCCGCTTTTTCTGACGACTATTATGTTTGATAAACCGATCTCGCTGTCAGGCCCGAACATCGGGTGAATGCTCATGTAATCCAGGCCAGACGAGTCAAGGTGGGGTATTGAAAACGACTTTATCGACGCTATGTCCACGACGAGTGCTTTTGGATTTCTCACAGCTATGTCCTCGACAGCCTCACCTATGCACTGCATCGGCACGCACAGGAATACAACGTCTCCATCCAGACTTTCCGTATCTCTTCTCTCGGGCAAAACGTCGTAACACTTTACCCTGTAACCTCTCGAAAAGAAGAAGTCTCTAAAGAACTTTCCCATTCTTCCAGCACCGTAAATAAGAAAGTTTGGTTTCATACTCTCACTTTAAGCAAAAACTTTTACCATTGTTCAGCACGCTCAAAACGAGTTTCGCTTCATCCACGCTTAACTGCCCGGGTGCAACTGCTTTTTCTGCCGAACAGTATATGAAAGGGGCGCCGAGAGCGACTGCGAGAACCCTTGTGAACGAAAAACTCTCTCCCATAAGAAACGCCACGACTTTATCGTACTCGCAGAGGAGTTTTGTTACGGTCAGTACATCTTTTCTGTCCTTTCCCATCGTCGCTATTTTGAATATCTCGCCCCTCCTGCTTTCGACCATGTCTTTCAACTCTTCGAAGTCCGGCGTTCTTTTGAAGTTGTGGTAGGACTCTATGATTCTGCAGGGCAAGTCGAAGAACTCGTCACCTGCGTAAACTTCCACATCTGCGTAATCGAAGAGTTCGCAGTATTTTCTGAAGATTGCAAGTCTCTCCTCTTCGTCACCTTCAAACTTCCCGCCGTCTTCGGGCCTTCTTACCGTCAGTATTTTCACCTTTTTTACCGATTTTACCTCTTCCAGAGAGGGGAGGGACGGAAACAGGTCCAGTCTGAACTCCACGACATCAGCGTCAGCTTTTGTCTCATCCATGTTTCTCGCTGAAACGACTATTCTGCCAGCCATACTACCACTTTAACTGTTAATTTGCTAAAACTTTGCTAAAATAAATTAAAATCTGTTTTTACTCAGCCTACTTTTCAACTATGTACTCGTCAACACCAACTCCAAAATGCCTTGCTTTCTTTCCAAGCCATACGAGAACTTCATCTCCCGGCTTCAGTTCTGCAACTGAAACGTGCTTTCCACCCGGAGCCACCAGTTTTATCGTTTCGGCATTCTGCAGTATGACCACGCCTTCCTCGTTTCCAGCCTTCGCCCTTATCAGGACGAGTGGCCTTCTCTCGATCTTTACCCTGCCCACGTAGCTTTTCCTGACTGCGCCGTCGTGTCTGACTATTTCCACCTCATCCCCTGCTTTCAGCTCGGCTAAGTACTTCGTTTTCTCTCCAACCTTCACGT
This sequence comes from Archaeoglobaceae archaeon, assembly GCA_015520485.1. Classification (GTDB taxonomy): domain Archaea; phylum Halobacteriota; class Archaeoglobi; order Archaeoglobales; family Archaeoglobaceae; genus WAPX01. The sequence goes on along the minus strand of WAPX01000044.1, from coordinate 38,594 downwards.
AAGAGCTTACGCATCCGGCGTTAACCCTGAAAGGTCTCGAAGCAACGTATTCGCTCTCCTCGCTCTCACTTCCAACGAGGAACATGAACGCCGCACTGCTGCCGACGAGCATTCCCTCTCCGACGCTCATCATAGTTACTGTGTCGACGCACACCCTCTCTCCAACTCCAAGCGGTCTTATCTCCTCCACCACCGCACTCTTGAGGTTAAGTTTTCCAGCCTCCTCAGCTACGGCTCTGTGGAATTCGAGCATCTCTTCTCTGTCAGCACCTCTGATTGCTATTCCGTCAGCACCTTTTTCGAGAGTTGTGAGCACGACCTTGGCGTCATCTATGCTGTTCACCTCGGCTATCAGCTTAGCCCCCTTTTTCATCGCTATCAGGTTTTCGAGCGGAATTATTCTCCAGTCCGAGAACCGCAGGAAAAGGTAGGTTGCATCGCTCGACAGCTCTATTGCCTTGAGTTGTTCGTCTGCAGAGCTGATATCTATGAAGTAAGCGTCTTTTCCGTCAACCTTCCCCCTCATTCCCTTTTTTGCAACAACGCCTATTCTGCCGAGTTTTCTGGCTTTGTCAGCGTAAGCCTCGTCAACCACAACTCCGGTAAATCCTATCTCTATCGCATCCTTTACCTGCTCCTTTACTTCATCCCAGCTATCCCCTTCTGTCAGCAACCAGATTTCCTTCATAGAGCACCTCCACTCCGGTTGTGCTACCGTGTATCACACGCCTTAAATCCTTTACTACCTCCTCCGGTCTGTCAGCCTGAAACACGTTTCTGCCTATCGCAACTCCTGCTGCACCCGCGAGCACAGCACCTCTGACCTCCTCCAGAAGCTCTTCGCCGTTTTTCTTACTTCCTCCAGCCACAACAACGGGTACATCGCAGTACTCCACGACTTCTGAAAAGCTCTCCACACTTCCGGTGTAGCTTGTTTTGACTATGTCAGCCCCCAGTTCGTATCCAACTCTCACAGCGTGCTTTACCGTTTCCGTGCTGACTTCAACGTCCCTGCCTCTCGGGTACATCATTGCGAGAAGCGGAATTCCGTAGCTGTCGCACAGCTCCGAAACCATCCCAGCATCTCTGAGCTGCTCACACTCGTTATCGCTTCCGATGTTCACGTGTATGCTGACACCATCAGCTCCAAGAGCTATTGCCTTTTCCACCGAGCACACGATCACCTTTTCGTTTGCGTGGTATTTTGTTGAACCGCTTAAATGCACAATGAGCGCTGAATTCATGTTCTCCACGTATTCTGAATTCTTCACGACCCCTTTGTGAAGAACAACCGCATCGCACAGGCCGTCTATTCTTTCGAGAATTTCGTCTATTTTCTGAATTCCGCTCACCGGAGAGCTTATCCCGTGGTCCATTGGCACTATGAGGGTTTTGCCGCCGGGCATAATCCTTTTCAAACGCCTTTTTTTGCCGACATCGAGCATACAGCACACCCCCCGAATAGAGAGCTGTTAAACAACTCTCTAAACGACGACTTTAGAAGCTAAAATAGCAAAAGCTCCAGCTAAAGCCATAATAGAGAGCCCCGGCTCTCCCCGCACCTGTTCCGGTGTTTGTTCCCGCAGCGTGGGTGAGAGCCATTACAGAGGGTTTGCCCGGGTGTATTTAAATATTTTGGTTTTTATTTTTGTTTTGTGGCATTCTATATATTACTGGGGTGTCAATCTTGATACCTTCCGAGTTGTGTTGGTAATTTTTAAATTGATTTTTCATAAGATTGTTTTCATAAATAGTAATGAAATACAGGCTAAAGATAATGCCAAATGCACGGCAACTCCAGTTAATACAGAAAATCCCAGATTTTCCCATTTTCTGTAGGACGCATAGACGAAAGCTAATGCCACAATACCTATACCCGTGTTTCTCAAATCAACCGGAAAGGATACGAACGACGTTACGAAAAGCGCAGATATCAGGGCTGTTGATGAATACGTCAGGAACTCGTCAAAGCCTTTAAGCTCCCTGAATTTCTCGTTAAAGCGTACCGGTAAATATCTCGATAGATACGTCCCTGCCGCAACCAGTAATATCACCACGTCGTGCTCTATCACTTTACCACCTTTTTATCCCTGCCTTTGAGTTTCAGAACTGCTATCGGGCTTAAAATTCCTGCAAGCAGAATTCCCGTTGAAGCTTGCCCGAGGTACTGAAACACCAGAGCAATGGTTCCTCCGATTAAAGCAGATAATGCGTGATATCCTTTAAAATTTGGAATTAAGAGTACGAGGAACAGCGCTGTAAGCGCAAACACAAGAGAGGGAGTTAAAATTTTTTCAGACAGTAAGACCGTGCCACCGAGAACCCCCACCAGTGTCCCCAATACCCATGACAGGTATGCTCCGGTTTCCAGCCCCCAGATAAACCTTTCATTCTTGGGAGCTTTCAGAGATGTGGCAAAAACTTCGTCAGTCAATCCAAATGCTGTTATGTACGGTCTTTTTATTTCAAATTTTTGAGATATTATACAGCTATAAACTATATGTCTTAAATTCAGGAATACCGGAATTACGACTGCATCCAGAGGGCAGGATATAAGGGAGATGAGTGCAAACTGACTCGCTCCTGCAAATATCAGCAGTGATGCGAGAAGTGTATCAACTCTGCTAAATCCTAATGCTGCTGCACTCAAACCAAAAGTTACAGCTACCGGAAAGTAACCAATGGCTATTGGAAGACTGGAAGCAAGACCTTTCCTGAACACTTTTAACCCTCCTTTTTGAAAACAAAAACGTGCTTTCCAGCGTCCATATTGCCATTTCCTTCAGTGGCGTATACCCTTGCGTGGTGCAGTAAAGAAAATCCAGATTCTTCTACAAGCAGTTTAAACATTTCAGGATACGTTTTTCTTTTAACGCTGTAATTTCTAACGCTGTAATCAACATCTGCAACCATTGCTGATAGTTCAAAACACCGAAGCGGGTAGTAGAACACAAGTGGATGAGACATTCTTGGAGGCATGCTTGGATCTCTGTGGAGCTGAAACGCATAACCCACAGCAGTTCTGATTTCTCCGGCCTCCGCGAGATACGAAATCAGAGGCGTATTCGTTGATAAAAGTTTGACGAGCTTTTTCTCTTCATCTGTCAGACTGATATTTCCCGGTATTTCAATTAGGGTTTCCAGCATGTACTTAGCGTGGTGGATTGCAGTGTTCCTTGCCCTTTCCTGACGATCGCGGTAAGGTAAGACGAACTCGTCGGAAACGATAAGAGTGCCGCCGTTTTCAAGCAAATCGTACGATCTCTCTAAGAAGGGCAGGATATCCATCCGGTGAAAGGTGTCAACAGAAATTATCAGCGGCACACTTTTACCGTAATCGAATTTAAGGATGTCTTCAGGAACGTCAGAGTCAGGTTCTTCAAAATCGTCTTTGAGGTCTTTCATCGCTTCATAACCGTTTCCCACGCGCAGAAAATCGAGGTTGGGTACCAGCTCAGTTAACATCTTCAGGTTGTGGTCTGAGAATGTCACACCAAGGGCTCGGATTCTTTCATTTCCAAAGTATTTTCCGATGACGTAAGCGGTAAACAATACCTGACGGGCGTAACCGGGGCGAAGAAGTTCGAAAACGCCGTATAGGTGGACATTAACGTCTTTAAGCGATGTTTTTTGATTTTGGAATAACTTTACGTCCTTCAGCTCCTTTTCGTACAGCCTGAGAATCGTACCGGGTATGGCAGGACGTGAATGGATCAGAAGTGCTTCTGATGCCAGAACGCTCAGCAGTAAAGACGGACTATCTGTTAGATTTTGAAGGTGCTTAAACTCATTTTCCGATAACTTCCGTCTGCTGGAAAGTTTAAGAATTTTTACCGCTTCTTGAAATTTTCCGTTTGGATTGATATCATCAAACCTGCTGAAAGTTCCCGGAAAGACGTTAAACATGTATATCAGCACCCGCTCGCCGTCTTCAATTAAATGAAACTTCAGGTTTTTTGTTTTTAGAGAATAAACGACACCTCTCAGTTTTTTCAGGTCACCTTTTCCGTAACTTCCGCGAAGTTCGATTCTGAATGCTGGAATTCCTGAAAGCACTTCTTTACCCAGTCTGCTCAACAGAGTTTTCAGCTCATTCCATTCAGTGTTGTTTTCTGGAAATATTCCTGTAATATCGCACAGGTGAAAGTCCTCAGGCAATGGATACTTTATCGTAATTATTGCCGTCGCTCCTTCGCTCACAGCCATGTATACGTGGGGTACATCAGCCCTGAACTCCAGCTCTTCTCCGGCTTTCAGGAGCTTGGGAGAGGACATTGGATCAGTTAACACGCTGCCACTTACGACAAAAAACTCTCTCAATCACGCCCTTTTGATGCGGGTTGGCCTTCCTTATGCTGTTTGAACTCAGAGTCATCCTGTAAACTTCAATTTTCGGAATCTCCTCTGATTGTTCGATAAGGCGAACAACTATTCCGGATTCGTCGACCTCCCTGAATCCTTCAGGAAGGAGTTCTTCGAATGGAACGTTCAGGGCATCCGCTATCGCCCACAGCGTGGATATTGTGGGATTTGATTCTCCAGATTCTATCGCAAACAGTGTTGATTTTGAAATTCCAGCAATTTCAGCCAAGCCTGATAGAGTGATCCCTCTTTCCCCCCTTAATCTCGATATTCTTCTCCCCACAGCCACCACAAGTCCATCCCTGTTCACGGCATTCACCTTTACAACGCTGTTCGCTATACAAAACAGAAGTGAAGTATAAAAGGTGTTGGTTTGCTGTGTTAACCGTGGAAACGCCGTTAAGAGTGGAATAAAAAAAGAACGCAAAAGTTCTGGAGCGGATTCTTGGAACTCCTTTTAATCAGCGCAGAAGTTACAAGTGGCTTCTGAATGCAGTCTCAAGAATTATCTCACACACCTCCGGCCCCTCCTCCTCCAAACCCACCTCCAGCACCGAATCCACCGGAAGATTTCGTGGATGTGCAGTACGTGGAGACAAAGTCGTGATAGCAACTGTAAATTCTAACTTCCGGAATCTCTATGTTCAGACTTTTCATCGCATTCACAACTTTATCACCCGCTCCCAGAGCCGTTCCGTAAACGAGCCAGTCCTTCCACACCTTTACATCTTCTGGAGCGTACTTTTTTATCATTGCCATATCTGACAGAAACTTTTTGAAGGAGTCCCACTCGAGTTTTTCCCTGTAAAAATCATTTTTCCACTTCCCAAAAAGCTGTGAGTGTGTTTGAGCACAGTACCCAGACTGAAGTACTAGAGTTACTGCCAGAATTACTGGTCGAAGTTCCAGCTCTCTACCGTAGATTAAAATCACTGAGATGGCCAGAACGAAAGATATAGCATTTAGAACGTAAAAAATCTTTTTTCCTTTTGTTTCAACGAATTGTCTGGAAATGCTCGGATTTCTCAAGACCAAGAGTTTTCTCAAATCGCTCTTCACGCTAATTCTGATTCCAAGATTGCCCGGTTTCGTATCAAAAACACCATTTTCCGAATACTTCTCGAGGAACTTCAGAACCTTGCTTTCATAGACATCTTTCTCATCAAACTTACTCCTGTCCAGTATCTTTATTCTCATCTCTCTCCTTTTTAGAACAAAACCTTTATCTTCATAAGGCTCTAAATCCACTGCACCTCTCCTGTACAGGTCCAGAAGAGTTGAGAAAAACGCGTTTGCATTTCCGCTCATAGCATCTCCAGCAAAAACCACGTTAACCTCCCATGGCTTCCTCTCCGGGTTCGGAACGTAGTTGAGGAATTCGGGAACGACAAACTGTTTTTCCCTGCCATACCTGCTGTAAACAAGCAGAACAATTGCAGGAAATCCTAGGATTAAAGCTATGCACGCCATTTCGAGTGGTTTGACAAGACTTCTCTCAAAGTAGTACATGGAGTTTGCACTTTCAGTTAAATGCAAAACGTCTGAAACGTGATGATAAAACCCTTCAACTGCTCCATGCTTTAATACGAACTCCACCTCGACCAGACCGTCAACAGGAGATCTGCCTTCTATCAGCCAGCCGTTTTTAATCCTCCTGAACTTAAACTCTTTCATGTGGGGATAGATCTTTAAAATGGAATGGTCGGGATCGTGAATGTAGATTTTAACTGAAGTGTACGGCACATGCCTGTCTGCGAGCTTCAGGTTTACGTGGTCGTATCTGCCATCTGTCTGAATTGGTGGATATACCTCGTAGAAAGCGTTCAACCTGTGATTTCCTGTGTTAAAAAACCATCTGTACTTCAAATACCGATAACAAACAATACCCAGCCAGTTTCTTTTGGCCAATCTCCTAACAATCATGAAAGCAATGGGATTTGAAACGTATATACGGCCGCGGTAGTCCTTAGCGAACAGTACGCCCCCTTTATCTCCACCAATATTCTTCAGAACTATGCACGGAAAGTCAGTTCTGTTAAAGGTTAAGGGTGCTCTCCAGAACCTGTAGAGCATTCTGTACTTGTAAGTGCTAACGTGATAGACGTAGGACTCCTGAAGGAGCAGAACCTTTGAAAAAGTTATGTTGGCTGTATAACTGACAGTTAAATCTCCCTGATACTGAATGGAGTTAATGACGTGAAACAAACCCAGCCCCAAAAAACCGATGGCTGTGACCAGAGCGATTAGCTTAACGAGATCTCTGAGCTCACTCATACACTCCACCTTAGCTCTGGCCTCCTCGCAATCTCCTCCTCGAATTCAAGATAGCTCATTTTTCTGTATCCGAGCATGGCCGCTATCATGTTTGATGGAACAGTGTCCATTTTCGTGTTGAATTCCTGAACTATGTTGTTGTACGTGTACCTCTGTCTCGCAATCTCGTCTTCCACCTCTCTAACAGCGTCCATCAGCTTTTGAACTGTTTGAGATGCCTTCAGGTCGGGGTAGTTCTCAACAGCAACGAGTATGTTCCCCAGAATCTGTCTCGATTCCCTGTCTATTTTCTGGATGTCTTCAGGCGATGAAACCTTCATGACCTCTGTTCTCATCCTCGTAATGCTTTCGAGAGTGTCCCTCTCGAATCTTGCATAACTCTGAACGGATTCGAGTAACTCCGTAAGCATGTCAAGCCTCTTCTTCAGAGCAACCTTTATCTGGCTGAGCGTTGCCTCTGCTCCGTTTCTTAACTGCTGAAACCTGTTGTAGTAAATTAGCGCGGTTATCGCAAAAATGGCTATTACTGCTGCAACCGCCAGAATTATGAGAATAAACCCGTTCATGAAGTAGCCTCCTGGCAGTGAAGATGTGTTCTTTCTATCACGACAGCTGTTAAATAGGCAAATATATATAGTTTGTTGTTATAAGGTCTTTAAAACTTTAAAACAATCAGAAACCGTCAGCAGATAGAGGTGTCAGGATAACAACCTCCAGTTATAGAAAGCCACAAAACTCTCTAACCAGCTCTGCACTCAAAAGAACTTTTAAGGAAATCGATTCCAGAACCTCTTCGCCCCCTTAAACCTCGAAAAGAAACTTTCTACATGCCTGTATTTTAATCCTAATCTTTTCAGAGCCCATTTATAAGAATCCTCTATCAACAACAACTTCTGGCCTGTTTTCGTGCTTAAAACTTCTCTCAAAACGTAAGCTTCAAAGCTTCCTCTGCTTTCAGAAGCCCATGGTTAAGCACTTCTTTGTATCAACGTCTACAGCAGCCCATACAAAGATCTGTCTCTTCTCAAGCCTGATTTTTGTTTCGTCTATTGTTATTAACCTTCTTTTTTGGCTGTTTTAAGACTTTCTTGAGTCTGTGATTAGATTCCGACCGATTCGTGACTTATCTCCTCAAAGGAATTGACTTGTTTCTGAAGAAAGACCGAAGAAGTATAATAAAACTAATATCTTTAACTCTATACCTTTTCCTCCAAAGTTTGTAGACCTAACGCAGTCCATTGCAAGTCGATGGAAGCTGTGAAGATGGGATATTATTACACGAAATCTGGGGAGAAAAGGCAAAGATACAAATGCAAGAGTGCGGAAGGACATTTGTTTTAAATCCTATCAAGCCGAGGAATTATCCAGAAGAATTCAAGGAAATCGTTATCAGGGCGGTTGTGAAGTAAGGAGTAGGGATTAGACTGGCTAAGTAGGATTTTTAAGATTTCTCAGACTACTGTAATAGCATGTAGAGAATTCTCTAAAAAAGATCTGAGAAAGGAGATCAGAGTAGAAAAGCCTGTTGTTGAACCGGATGAAATGTTCAGGCCACTCAACTAAAAGCTTAAACACGTATTGAGACAGGCATCAGGTTTCTGAAAACCAGCTATGCTTTAATCAGCAACTGAACCGACTAAATACAGGCAAAACATGAACAAATGCAGACCAAACAAAAAACACGCCGGGGCTGGGATTTGAACCCAGGAGCCCTTTCGGGCACCAGCTCTCAAGGCTGGCGCAGTACCTCTCTGCAACCCCGGCAATACTACTGTGGTTAAGTGTGTTCAGCGCTATATTAAGCTTATCTTAAACCGTTCAGCGAAATTGTGCAGAGCAGGTAACGTAAATCAGCAAATGAAAAAACAGAGAACCAAATAAAAAACCAAAAGCAAAATTAACCCGAAAGTGCAGGTATCGAAAAATGGTCTGCATCTTTGGTATAGATATCGTGAAAGGTTCACTCCACGGAAGGAGGAGACCAAAGTATGCTCTTTACGTCCTCAGAAGCGAGGGCGAGGATCTCGAATTCAAAGAGTTGTCGAGAGCGAAACTTTTCAGATTCGTCAAATCGTACTCTCCAGAAATCATCGCCCTCGATAACACCTTCGAGCTTTTCTCTTCAAAGGAAGAGCTTACGCTCTTTCTGAGAAAAATTCCAGAAGTTAAGCTCGTTCAGGTAGCCGGTAAGGCATCCCTGCCATCCCTTGCAAAGAGGTTTGGGCTCAAAATAGACATAAGAAATCCAATCGACGAAGCCAAAGCCTGTGCAATACTCGCAAGTTTTGGTGTTGGCGAGGAAGTTTCGGTGTTCTCCGATAAGACGACAATAACAGTCTCGAGAAACAGAAGCCTCGGAAAGGGAGGCTGGAGTCAGAACAGGTACAGAAGAAAGGTGCACGAGGAAGTGAGAAGAGTTTACAACGAGATAAAGGAGATTCTGGACGAAAAAGGTTTCGAGTACGAGGAAGAAGTCAGACACGGGTTTGGTGGGATATCCAAAGGCATCATAACCGTAAACGCCCCGAAAAAGAGCGTACCAATTTCCTCATTCAAAACCGGGAACATTCAGGTCAGGGTTGAAGCCGTAGAAAAGGACAGGATTGAGTACATACCTCTTTCAAAGCAAACAACCCACACAATAGTCGGAGTCGATCCCGGCACCACGACAGCTATAGCCGTTCTCGATCTCAACGGAAAGCTACTTGGCGTTAAAAGCAGGAAAAACTGGAGTTCTGCGGAAGTCGTGGAGTACATCTTGTCCTTCGGCAAGCCAACGGTAATAGCAACGGACAAGTGCAACCCGCCAGAATTCGTCAGCAAGCTCAGAGCCAGCTTTAACTCGATACTTCACCTGCCCAGGGGAGACATGAGCGTTGAGAAGAAGAAGTACCTCGTAGCTCCGTTCAAGCAGAAGATATCCAACGATCACGAGAGAGATGCTCTTTCCGCTGCAATAGACGCTTACAACTCCCACAAAAACAAGCTCATGAACGTGGAGAAGAGGATACCTCCGGGAGTGGATGTAGATGCTGTGAAGGCTGGCATAATAAGAGGTCTGACTTTAAAAGAGCTCATCGAAAGATTACCCGAAAAAGAACAGGAGAAGAAAAAGAGAAAGGAGAAGACGCAGAAACCTGCAAACGCGGACGAAAAGGTGAGAAAAGCTTTAGAGGAGCTTGAGAAAGAGAACAGGATTTTGAGGAAGCAGGTAGAAGAGCTTAAAGAGGAAGTTGAGAGGCTTAGGAACAGGATACTCGCCATATCAAGAGAAGAGCACATGAAAATAAGGAGAGAAAACTACGTGAAGAGTCTCGAAAGCGAGCTGAAAGAGTTGAGAAAGACCCTGAAAAAGAGAGACGAAACAATAGAAACGCTGAGAAAGAGAATAGATGTTTTAAAGCTGATGAGAATGCTCGAATTCAGCGGGTGGAAGAGTGTAAAGGTTCTTAAAAAGTTCACGAGAGACTGCATAGACGAGCTCGAAAGATCTGTGGGCATAAACGAGGGAGACGTAATCTACATACAGAATGCTGCGGGTGGTGGAAAGGCTCAGGCCGAATACCTGTGTTCGAAGGGAGTTAAGGCAGTAATAGCAAACCCTGAGAAAATGGCTCATACAGCTCTTAGCGTTTTTGAGAGCGAGGAAGTACCTGTTATAGGTGAAAGCGAGCTGGAATTGAAGGTTGCAGACGACTTTGCAATGATAAACGTGCAGGAGTTCGAGAGCGTTTATTCAGAAAAAATCGACGAGATGAAAAAGAGGAAGCTCGAACGTTTTGAAAAATTAATTATCGAATATCAAAATAGATTTAAAAATCTAAGATAATTTTTTAAACATTATCAGTCTGTGGTGGAATGCATCTGGATGCAGTATCGCAGCAACATCCTCAATAACTTTATCCTCCTCACAGCTGTGCTGCCATATCCAGGGCTGCATAGCGTAAACCCTGTCGTTTCTGAACGGCTTTGTTTTTGCAAGTGCTGGAATCTGTTTGACTATGTCGCTTACGCTTTTAAGTGGAAATCCCATGTATATGGCTATGAAAACGTCAGCGTTTTCGGTCTTCTCAATTAGCTGTTCTTTACTCACGGGCACGTAGCCTGTTGAATTCAAGCTGCTGAATGCGTAATCTCCACCAGCCATGTAAACGAGTTTTGCATGATAGTTCTGATTTCCGGGTACAAGTACCTTACCGTTCAGTATGAGTGCGTAAACGACCTTTACTTTTTTCAGTCCTCTCGCTTTTTTCTCAACATTCAGAATTCTGCTTTTTACGGATTCAAAGTACCTGTTAGCTGTGCTCTCTTTATCAAAAAAGTAGCCAAAAAACTTTATCCACTCTACCTTTCCCAGAGGCGTTTTTTCGAGCCAGTAACCGCATGAAACGTAAGGAATACCCAGCGATTTGAATTTTTCAACGACGCTTTTGCTGACGAATTTAGCCGGAATGAAAACGACGTCCGGTTTTAAAGCGAGTATCTCCTCGTAGTTCGGGTTGTTTGCCGTACCGATCTCCTTTATCCTACCGTTCTTTAAACCCTCCTCTACGTTTCTGTAGTACCACCTGTCAGTCGCTGGCACGCCAGCTAACGCACTTGTTGCATTTAAGGCTTCGAGGTAAGAAACTACTCCGGTTGAAAGGATGTCCACTCTCTTCACGGGCACCCTGACGAAAAGAGCTCCCCGAACATCCGGCTTTTTATTTCTGAACAGCACTATTCTCCTTCCAGCAGTGTCTCTGAGTATGGTGTACCCACTGCAATTCTTCTCAACAGAAAACAGCTTTGCGTAACCCGTTTGCTCAGTTTTGTGAGAGACACATCCGATTGCTGTCAGAGTTACAAGCAGGGTGAACAATATGAGCTTTTTCAAATGTAACACCTCCTGGTTTCGAGTTTCAGTTGCAGGACTGACTGCATTCAGATTTATTTGATTTAAAATCAGGTAAATCGTATATAATTTTTATGCAATGCCGATCAACTGACAGCATGGCTTCCCACGACGATGGGCATGTGAAAAGGGTGGTTGCGTTAGCTGAATACATAGCCAGAAAAGAGGGAGCTGACGTGAATGTTGTCGTTAAGGCTGCCGAGCTGCACGACATTGCGAGAGGCCAGAGAAACCACGCACTGAAAGGCGCTGAAATTGCAAGAAAGCTGCTGGCTGAAAATCCCGAATTTGCGGAAAAGGTTGCTCACTGCATAGAGGCTCACTCGTTCTCATCCGGCGTAAAGCCAAAAACGATTGAAGCTAAGGTTCTGAGCGATGCCGATAAACTCGATGCAATGGGGGCTGTAGGCATAGCGAGGGCGTTTATTTACAGCGGAGAGAATAACAGAAGCTTGGAGGATACGGTAAAGCACTTCGAAGAGAAACTTCTCAGGCTCGTGAGCTGCCTGTACACGGAAACGGCAAAAGAGATTGCGCGGGAGAGACACGAGTTCATGCTCAAATTCTACAACAGGCTGAAAAAAGAGCTTGAATTTGCACAAATCAGTATCCAAGCAGAAAAGTAAAAACGAGGTACGTAATCATGACCAGAACTAAAACGTGCTTCAGTCCAGCTCTCAGCTCACCTTCACCCATGAGTCCAGCAATTAATCCGCTTACAGTACCGTTTATCAGAGATGTGTGATAGAAAAGCTGAATCATTTCATTTACATTGGGTACTCTGAACTGAATGTATGAGTTCCCGATGTTTGGTATATGCATCTTGGAGAAAATCTGAATGAAATTTGAGGTCAGTATGTATATCGTAAACAGAAATACACAAAAAGTCATGTATATAACAACTATATAAACGAACATCTCATTTTTAACTCTGTTTTTCAGTTCTAGGTAAAGCTGAGCATCGTTTGCGGCTGTAAACAGCGCATCCTTTATCGTTCCAGCTGCTTCCATTGCTTTTAGAAGGATGGACGTTACCTTCGTAACAGTCATGCTACTAACTCTTCTTTCGAACCTCTTCAAAGCATCTGTAAGCAGCATTCCCCATTCAAGGTCTTTTCTTATGAGAACTATCTCCGAAGTCAGCGCTCCGAGGTTGGATGCCGATATAACCCTTATCGCCGAAACTATGTTCAAACCACTCTCGTTCAGACTTGCAAGCTGCTTGAGGAAGTCCGGTATGTGCTCCTCTATTTTCTTAATCTTCCTGTTTTTCATTTCGACGAGTACTGCGTATGGTGTTACAGTTATCAGTAAAAAAACAACAAAAATCGTTTCGTACTTGAGCCTGTAAATGAATGGTAGTGTCAGGAGAAAAGCAGGTAAAGTTATATAAAATGAGTATTCTGGTCTGTATATAAATATTTTAAGATCGCCTAAGATCATTTTTACCCATCTCATAAATCCATGATATATTCTTAAAAACCTTCCGGGATAAGTAAAGGCTGGAGGTCTGCCAGAACAGATCCTTGCCGAAAGCCTGCTCTTTCTGAGCTTTTCTCCCGTCCACTTAACTTCGTACTCGGACATCATTGACCATAAAAGCCATATGAACATCGCTCCCCCAACAGGCATGTAGACGTATATCACAAGCTTCATGAGTTCAAGGGAGTAACCTTCCATCATACCCATTACAACGAAAATGATGAGCAGGAAGAGGGGAGCAACGACGAGAGCTGAAACGTAAACCTCCGCGAGAATTCCGAGACTGTTCAGAAACAGCTCCTGATATTTTTCTTTCTCGTTCATCAGATGCTGGGATTTAAAGTCAAGAAATTCGTTGAGTCTTCCACTGCCCTCTATTACGCTTATCATATCGTCCAGAAAATCTGAAAACTTTTGAGATGGTGTGGTTGAAGCGACGTACCTTATAGCAGAAATTAAATTTTCGTGAAATACTCTAACTCTGTTAACTATGACCCTGAATTCTCTACCAACTTCTCCGGTAACAGAAACTTCATCCGCAATAATCTGAAACATCTCCGTTACAGGTATTCCACCTCTTGCCATCCCCAGCATCATATTTACCACATGTGGGAACACAACTTCTATTTGGCTTCTCCTGTGAGAGGCGTACATTTTTGGATAGGCGAGGATGATGGACCTCATTAAAACGAACGTTATTGCTGCAGTCAGAATTGCGGATATAATTGATGCCAGCAGAATTGATACGTTATGTGAGATATTAATGTTAAGATAAAATGGAAGATGGCTATATATATGTGGATGAATTTTGCGTATATATATTATATAAGCAGCCTCACCTGCAAAATATCCAAGGATGAAAAATAGAGGAGTAAAAACTAGCGGATAAAACAGTGCAATTGCAAGATATTTCGGCACAGTAATGGGATACCTGCACCCTCTGAGTGCTTTTTCGATGTCAGCGTACTTTTCTGGATTTTCTCTGTACTTCTTTCTGTAGTACCTGACCAGAGAAGCAGGTGTGTAAATTCTGAGAACGTCTCTATTGAGTTCTTCTGTTCTTAACAACTCGTACAGCTTCTCAAAAAAGCTTGCCGGTTTTTCTTTCTTTTTCTTTATCTCCTCTAAACCTTTTCTAGCTCTTTTAGTTTCTCTTTCTTTCTTCAGCTCAGTGAAATAGTTTTTCAAATCTTCAAAATTTTCTCTTAAATAGTCTACAATATTTTTTCTTGATTTATACTCTTTAGTTATAACTTTTAGTTTCTCTCCCTCTTCGAGAATTGAGTTCAACCTTACTTTGAGCTCCTCAAGTTTTTCAATGCTCATTCACTACTCCCGTAACCATAGTAAAAAATATAGTTAACGAAACTTCTTATGATGTGTTAACACATCTGGGATATTTTTTCAGCCAGCTCAGTAAAGTACTTTACGAGCTTTGGTTTGAAGTACCTTTTATTCCACACTTCCGGAAATTTTTTCACATCCGGGCTGAAAGGAATCTTGCAAACGACGTTCTCGAATTCAAAGTCCCTTTTTTTCTCGTATTTGTTTATTATGTATCCTGAAACTCTCACGCCGCTTAACCCGAATATCTTTGAAATTTTCGTGGCGTCGAGATATGAGGCTTTCTCATCAGCTGTTACGATGAAAACGCAGTCAGACAACCTTACCGGGTAGAGGGAGTACTTGGAAATTCCGGGTGGCAAATCTAAAATTATGTAGTCATATTTATTCTTTAAATAAATTAAAAATTCGACTATTTTCTCGAGTTCAGGTTTTTTCGCAATATCGACTATTGATCTGGAGGGATAGACGTGTAAAACTGAGTTTCCAACCTTCACCTTTACTTTTTCAACTTCTTCGAGCCTGCACAGCCCGGTCAGGTAGTGAGTTAAAGTTTTATCCGGCAATTCTCTAACGTAGCTGTGCAGGTTTGGCAGGGCAAAGTTCATGTCGATTACAGCAGTCGCATAAAACTGGGTAAGAGCTGCACCCAGATGCAGGGCTACGACAGTCTTTCCAACTCCACCCTTTCCGGATGGAAGGGAGATTATTTTTCCACCGGGTGAGCGAAAAAGCTCGTAAATACGTACTATTTCTTTTAATTTAGCAAGAGCATTGACATTCATAAAATTCAGAGTAATCTCGGAGATCTAGTATCTTCCTTCCTCTCCCTTCTCTTCTCGATAAGCGGCGTCACTTCGTCAAGTTTTTCAAACATCGATGAAATCCTGTTCCTGTTTATCTGAATCTCCTCCTTAAGTTCCGACAACTCCCTTTCAATCTTCGACAGCTCCATTTTCAAAGCCTCTACCTGATCGCCTTCAGCCTGATCATACGCTTTCTGCATGTTCTTCAGCTTTTCCTCAATCACGCTTTCGAGCTCGCGAATTTTCTCTTCTATCCTCTCCTCCACCTCTCTTTTCAGCTCTGCACCGATATCGGATGAATATAGTTTTTCAACTCTGCTTTCTACAGCCGAAATTCTGTTTTTTATCTCTTTCAGTTCCTCAAAAATCGAATTCACGTTTCTCTCAAGCTCTTTAATCTTGTTGACGTGCTCTTCAGCCAGTCCCTTCTCTGTTAATTTTTCTATCTTATCAGATAGCTCTGCTATTTTTTCTTCGAGTTTTTTTACTGTTTCCTCTAATTCAGGAGTAATTCCTGATTTTTCCACCTCGAGCTTGGAAACCCTCGCAGAAACGTCCAGAAAAGATTCCCTCACCTCTCTTACCTCTTCAAGCAGATCTCTGTGCTTCTTTTCAATCTCCCTGTAAGAAGTTTGAATTTCCGGTATCAGCTCGTCAACAACTTTTTTCAATTCCTCGAACAGCTTGTCCCATTTACTCAGTATCTCCTCAACATTCTTCATGATCTATCACTTCGGCATATTTATCACCAGAAATGCAATTTTGAAATATTAAAAAATTGTGTTACACTTAGGATTTGTTCTCGAGCCTGAATTTCGAGATCATGTATGCTCCTTTTGCCGACGCCACGGAAGGCCTTTCCGGCATTCTTATCTTAATTGCTACCCCAAGTCTGTCTCTCAGCAGAGCTTCGAGTTTTTCCGCCAAGCCCGGTATCTCAGCCATTCCTCCGAGGAGTATGAAATCCTTCTTCATTATCTGCCTGTAAACCGAGAAGTTTCTCTCAGCGAGCTCGGGCAGGAACTGCATTGCAACGAAATCGGCAACCTCCTCGAGGTATTCGTTCACGGGCCTGATTATGCACTCGTCAACTCTGAAGCTGTACTTGCCCTTCTCAAACAGGTGGACTGTTTCCTGAACTTTTTCCCAGTTCTTCAGGTTCGCGTACTTCTCCTTAAACTCTCTTGCCGTGTTGAGGTCTATGTTTACAGCTCCTCTCGTTTCGTTCTGTATCTCGTTTCTGATTTTCCTGTCCACAGAGTCTCCGGATATCGCTCCGGTTACAAGGCTGTAAACAATACCCCCCCTCCTGACTGCTACCACTTCTGTCGTGGAAGAGCCAAGATTCATTACCAGAAATGTTTTGTTTATCATATCCAGCCCTTCGTCAAGAGCTAGAGCACCAAGAAAAGAGTCGTTCCACATCTCCTTGCCAACCCAGCCGATGGGTAGCTGGGCTATAACTTTCTTAACTAGGTTTACGCAGATCTCGCTCTCTATCGACGGTACAGCGTAAGTTACGTAACTGTTCTCCGGCAATCCGTACATGTTAGCAAGCTTTACTAGGTAAATCTTCAGCAATTCCGCCTCTTCTTCTGTCCCGGGAAAACCACCCCTGAGCATGTAATTTACCTCATCTCCGAAGAGTTCGAGGGCTTCATCTCCAATCACAAACTCTTTTTCTCCGGTTACCGGGTTCTCAACTTCTTTTATACACGTGTGTGTTACGAACGTACCCTCCTCCGTAACTATTACCGTGTGCTGTGAACCTATCTTTATTCCTACAGGAGTGGCAACGGGCTCTTTTTCCTCTTTCTTCTCAGCTTTTTCCTCAACATTCTCTACTGCCTCTTCAAGATTATTTTCAGACATATCTGACACCCAAGCAGGTTAAGGATCGTCTTTAAAAAATCTTTTCTATTTTTTTAATCGTTCAACTCATCCTGAGATTTTCCGAAACATATATCAGTGATTGCGGGCATAAAATTCAGTAGAGCTGGAGGGGGGTGATGCCTGAAAAGGGCGTCGTTTTTGCAGCCTGAGCTGGTTTAGCTGTCCATCGCTATGTCAAGAGCGATTTCAGCCATATCGGCTGAGTAAGCGGCAATTCTGGCTATGCTGTCCACTATGGATTTTATACTGAGAGCCTCTTCAACTCTGTGGTTTACGATTTTGACGTAGTACTTTTCATGTATGCCCTTCATATCTTCAAACTCAGTGAGAACAGCATCAGCCATCTCACCATCTCTCCTGAAGAAGGCAAGAGCTGACATCTTGAGCATCTCCACACAGGGCTCGACTATCTTGCAGAGCTCCGGAATGCTTCGACCGAGTTTCAGTAAATTCCTCGCCATGTTTGCAGCATGATCAGCTATTCTCTCGTACCTTCTTGCAAAAGTCCAGTAACCGAAAAGAATTCTTGCTTTTTCGTCAATTGCGATTCGCTGAACCGCCATTCCGACCTGTCTGAGCACTAAAAAGTGAAGCCTGTCTATTTCACTCTCTCTGAGAATTATGGAGTTGCATATATACTCGCTGAAGTTCTGGAGTGAGGAACAGAAGTCGGAAAGCATAGCCAGGCACATGTTGCTCATCTTCTCAAGCACGTTTTCGGTCTTGAACCTGTCGTCGAGGAAGACTTCTAAGCTTATGGTTTTGCCGAGGTCTTCCATGATTTCCACGCCTATGAGCGTGTCTGCTGCACTGTCGGCAGCGTTTCTGTGCTCCTCGTTGTAAACCTTAACTTTAATTGAGTCATAACCAGCAAGGTAGCAGGAAATTATTCTCCTGAGTAAACAGGCTTTGCCAAGTCCGTTTGCATCTATTTCAACTTCCTTTCTGACGTTCTTGGGCATCTGGGGTACGAGACTTATGCTTGATTTTCCAACGTACATGACCACGTTGTCTCCAACGCTCAGTCCGTTCTCCTCGACCCACTTTTTTGGCAGGGTAACGATGTAACTGCTACCGCCGCTGAAGTATATCTTTCTGGCTTCAACTCTCATTGCCAGCAAAAAATAACTACGAATACTTATTAATATCGGTGCTACCGACAGCTAATGAAAATATATAGAAGATATATAGTAATTACAATATGTCGAGAAAGTATATATAGTGTTTCAATGGCAAACAAGTATGAAACGAGCTTTAATAGCCTTACTTGTACTTTTGATTGCTACTGCAATCTGTGGTTGTGCTCAGAACAAGGTTCAGAACAAAGGCGTATCAACAGGGAAAACTGTGGTTATTATAGGTGACGGAGCTACTTTTCCACAACCCCAAATTAACGCCTGGATTTCTGCATACATGAAAGAGCATCCAAACGTAAAAATAGAGTACAACGGTGGAGGAAGTGGAAAGGGACAGGCTGACTTTGCAGCAGGCATAGTTGACTTTGCTGGAAGTGATCCACCTCTGAAGAAGAGTCTGTGGGAGAGACTCGTCAACCACCCACCAGCAGAGGGCAGGAATCCACTTCAGTTTCCGGATATAATTGGAGCGGTGGTCGTCTGCTACAACGTTCCGGGCGTTAGTAGCCTAAAACTAGACGGACAGACACTCGCAAACATATTCATGGGCAAGATAAAATACTGGGATGATGAGTCGATAAAAGCCCTCAACCCGGGAGTTAAACTACCACACAGGGAAATCGTGGTTATACACAGAAGCGACGCAAGTGGAACGACAGACATCTTCACAACGTACCTGTCCTTAGTGAGTTCTGAGTGGAACAGCACAATTGGAGCTGGAAAGATCGTAAACTGGCCCGTTGACAGGATGGGTAGGGGAGTTGGAGGAAAGGGTAATCAGGGTGTTGTTGCCGAGCTGAAGAGCACGCCGTACTCCATATGCTACACGGAGCTGAGCTATGCTTTAAAGGAAAACCTGAAAATGGTAGCTCTGAAGAACAGGGCTGGAAACTACGTAATGGCAAATTCAACCACCATAAAAGCTGCAGCGCAGCACGTAAGTTCTTATATAGCTCCACCTGATTCCGGTTACAGGGAGAACCTCAGACAGCTCTTGAATGCACCGGGTAAAGATAGCTATCCAATAGTTGCCTTCAGCCACCTGCTGATATGGAAGAACTACAGCGATCCTGTAAAGGGTAAAGCTGTTCATAACTTCATCAAGTGGATACTGACACAGGGACAAAACGACAAGTATATAGTCTCTGGATACGTCGGATTGCCCAAGAGCATAACGCAGAGAGTGCTGAGCGAGGCCGGGATTTAAAGGATTTACAGAATTTATTTAATTTATTTAATCCAACGATTTAAAGAGAAATAAAAATCAGGAGGTCTAAAATGGACGGAGAGGCAAGGCACATTGACACTTTCAAATATTTTTTACTGCCCTTCTGTTTATTCGTGTTTGGACTGTTCGCATTAATGCTGGCTGTTTACTTTTCGGCTTCAATTCCTATATTCAAGCACGAAGGCCTCAAAATATACACCACCAACGCCTGGATAGCCTCTGAAAATCCGAACAAGGAATTTTACGGCGTGTTAGCTGCCATATACGGCAGCGTTTACACTTCTGTCCTCGCCGTTTTGATAGCCCTCCCTCTCTCTGTATCCTTTGCCGTCTTCGTAATAGACTACGCCCCCTCAAAAATAAAGGAGCCCTTAATCGTGGCAACCGACATAATGGCAGGGCTTCCGACGATAATATACGGTATCTGGGGAGCTTTTGTTCTGGTACCGCTGCTCAAGAAATACGTAATGATGCCGCTTTACGAACACTTCTCTTTTATTCCTCTTTTTTCGTTTAAACCCGTAACGGGCTACAGCTATCTCTCCGCTGGAGTCCTGCTCGGCATCATGGTTACACCTTTTGCTTCTGCGATAATAAGAGAGGCTTACAGAGCTCTGCCGTTCATGTACAGAGAGGCCGTTTACTCTGTAGGTGCTACACGCTACGAAGCAACAAAACTGCTCGTAAAGCAGATCAAACCGGCAATCGTGGCGGGACTCTTGCTCGCTTTTGGCAGAGCGATAGGCGAAACTGTTGCGGTCAGCTTAGTTATAGGCAACACCTTCAACATAAACCCGAGTCTGTTCGCTCCCGGCTATACGATATCTTCTCTCATAGCCAACCAGTTTGGAAACGCGTTCATATATAAATACATGGTTCCGGCTCTGTTTGCAGCGGGCCTATCGCTGTTCTTCATAGGTTTGGCCGTAAACGTGCTTGGAATTCTGATACTGAGGAGGTATGGATATGGTAGATAGTCTGAAGGTCAGACTGATTAAGGAGAAGCTGTTCCTGCTAACGATAGCGGTGTTAACCATCGCTACAGTTATTCCCCTGTTTCACATACTATTCAGCATAACGGCTGAAGGACTGCCAGTTCTGCTTAAAGGTGGCTGGGGTTTTATAACGGGAACTCTCGCTCCACCCGGCGACGGGCTTGGCGGCATCGGTCCGGCGATAGTTGGAACATTCATCCTGACGTTTCTCGCCTCCCTGATAGGTCTGCCAGTGGCAGTTCTCACGGGCATATACGCTGCCGAATACCCGAACAGCAGGATAGGCAGAGCCACAAAGACTTTGCTGATGATAATGATGGAATTCCCGACGATTCTCGTGGGTCTTTTCGTTATGGACATAATGGTACTGCCCATGGGTAGCTACTCCGCCATAGCAGGAGCTTTCTCTCTCGCAATAGTCATGATGCCGTACGTAGCAGTTTATACAGACGAGTCGCTCAAAAACATACCTCCAAAATACAGAGAAGGAGCCTTTGCTCTGGGTTTAACGAGAGCCAAGGTTGTTTTCAGGGTTTTGATGGGACTCGCGAGGAAAGGTATAATGACGGGAATACTGATAGGTATAGCAAAAGTAGCCGGAGAGACTGCACCACTCCTGTTCACAGCTGGAGGGGCTTCGAGGGTTTACTTCTCCGGCCTGAACAGACCTGTGGGTGCGATACCTCTGCTTATTTACAACCTCGTCCAGCAGCCTTACGCCAACTACCACGAAATTGCGTGGGGAGCCTCTCTCCTTCTGATGGTGATCTTCCTCGCACTCTTCCTTCCAATAAGACTCAGTCTTAAGGAGGTGAAACTGTGATTCTCACTGAGAAGGATAGGGAACTCGAGTCAGTTAAAGAAGTCACGAGAGAAAGATACGCTATAAAAACTGAAAATTTACACATATACTACGGCAAGCATCACGTGATAAAGGGCGTTAACCTCACCATACCGGAAAAAGTCGTTTTTGCAATAATGGGGCCAAGCGGCTGTGGAAAGTCAACCATGCTCAGAGCCTTTAACAGGCTGTTAGAACTTAACGAGAAAGCTAGGGTTGAGGGAGACATCAAGGTTTTTGGAAAGAGTATATATAAAATGAATCCAATAGAAGTAAGGAGAACTGTGGGAATGGTCTTCCAGCATCCAAATCCGTTTCCCCACATGAGCATATACGACAACGTGGCAATAGGTTTGAAGCTGAACAAACTCGTCAAGTCGAAAAAAGAGCTCAACGAGATAGTGGAGTGGGCACTGAAAAAAGCAGCTCTTTGGGATGAGGTAAAAGATAAACTCAACAAACCAGCCTCAGCGTTAAGCGGTGGTCAGCAGCAGAGGCTGTGCATAGCGAGGGTTGTTGCGATGAAGCCCAAGGTTATGCTGATGGACGAGCCAACGTCAAACCTCGATCCAATAAGCACGAAGAAGATAGAGGAACTGATATATGAGCTCAAAGACGAACTAACGATAGTGATAGTCACACACTCACCAGCCCAAGCAGCGAGGGTGAGCGATTACGTGGCGTTTCTGTACCTCGGAGAGCTCGTAGAGGTTGGCAGCACGATAGATATCTTCGAAAATCCAAAGAAGAAGTTAACGGAAGAGTATTTAACCGGGAGAATGGGTTAAATTTTTGAAATTCTGGATGGTGTTAACATGACCATGATAGAGCAGAGACTTGAAGCTCTCAAGAGAGAAGTTATGGAACTGCACAACTTAGCTAAAAAATCCGTGAAAATCTGCCTCGATGGTTTGAAGTGTGACGACAACAAGCGAATTGAGGCGTGTAAGATAGAGCAGGAGGCTGACGTGCTTCACACGGACATAGACTTTAACTGCGTAACGGCAATTGCACTGTTTCAGCCCGTGGCGAGAGATCTTAGGTTTATAGTTAGCATGATGAAAATTTCAAGCAGCTACGAAAGAATAACCGACCTGACTCAGGAAATTTCAATGTACGAGTGCATGACCTCTTCCCTAATCGAAAAATTCGAGGACATGCAGGGCACGATACTGAAGATGTTTGAAGTTATAGAAGACGCTTACGCCGGAAACGTGGAAAACCTGAAATCAAGGCTGTGGAGGCTTGATGACAAGGTCGATAAAGGCTACGTCGAAGTAATCGACATGATCACGGAGATGGGCATGTGCTCAGCAGACATGGTTCTCGCGGCAAGGCACATGGAGAGAATAGGAGATTTGCTCGGCAAGGTCGGGTCGAGGATTATTTTCATCGAAGAGGGTAGAAGGGTCTGGATTAAGTAGTTCGATGGCAATTTCAGAATTTTTGGGCGAGCAGGGGGATGAAAATGAAGTTAAATGAACTCGTAAACTTCCTCAACGAATACCTCAGAATCGACGAATGGGACATCGACCACTCAAAGAACGGATTGCAGGTCGAGAGCTGTGAGGAGGTAGAAAAAGTTGCGTTTGCAGTCGATGCGTGCATGGAATCCTTCAAAAAAGCCGTGAAGTGCGGAGCTGACCTGCTCGTTACGCACCACGGCATAGTTTGGGGAGGAATTGAAAGAGTTACGGGATTGATTGCGAGGAGAATTAAGTTTTTGCTCGAGAACGAAATCTCTCTCTACTCTGCACATCTACCTCTTGATGCCCACCCGGAAGTTGGCAACAACGTGCTGCTGCTGAAGCTTTGCAGTTTCAGCGCTGACGAACCTTTTGGTTTTTACAGAGGAAAAGCCATAGGATTTGCCGGAGAAGCTGAAAAGAAAATGAGCGTTGCGGAGATAGCTGAAAAGCTCAGAAAAGAGCTGAAAGCTGATGTAAAAGTTCTCGAGTTTGGAGGAAGGGTTAAGAGGGCTGGAGCCATATCTGGAAAGGGTGGTTTTGGCGTTGAAGAAGCATGGGAAAAAGGGCTGGATCTGCTTATTACCGGTGAAGCTGAGCATTCAGCCTATCACCTCGCAAAAGAATTGCAGGTTAACGTAATTTTTGCCGGTCACTACGCCACCGAAACTCTCGGGGTTAAAGCCCTGATGAATGTTGTTAAAGAAAAAGGTCTGGAGGTTGAATTTCTGGACTGTCCAACTGGAATTTAAGCTAAAGTAATCCTTTATTTAAATCTCAAAAACGCTTTATTCACGCCTTCGCTTCTTTTTGACGTATGATGCAGCCTGCAGAAATAGAGAGGAAGGCTTTTGACCTCATGGCCACGTCAATCAGGGACTTCTCTTTTGTGGAGAACTGGAAGGTTAACGGTAAAGACGTGAAGCTACCGTTCATATGTGATGCAGACCCAGACGACACGTTCAGGCTCGAAACCGAGGTCGAAGTTCCAGATGACGGATTAACATGGTTTATTAAGGTGTCCATGGAAGGAAACGGCCTGCTTAAAGTCGATGGAGAAAGCTACGCCGGTATTGATGACGTTCACACCTACGTTCCACTGAAACCGGGAAAGCACAGCATAGTTATCGAGGCAACGCCCCTGACGATGTTCGGCTACCACAAGTGGAGGTTCTGCCTCGAATACGCTATTCTCGTTGGCATTCTGTGGGAACCCTACTCTTTAGCCCAGAGGTTGCTCGACATCGTCAGCTTTGTAGAGGAAATAAAAGAGGACGACCTGAAAAACGCGATAATGGAAGAAATGTCCTCAATACTGATAAAAGTCAGGAGTGTGCCAAGCGTAACTCAGGTCACCCTTCTCAGAATGCTCCTGTACGACGGAGGTCTCGGTATAAGAGAGCTGAAAATCGGAAGGTTCGACGTCAGGGAAGTGAGACCGGACTACATGTTTCTATCAGCCGTTTACGGTCTCGGAATTTTAAAGGGAAAAATGGAGGACATACTAAAACCGGAAAGGCACTTTTACCTCGAGGAAATAGAGAGGGTCGAAAAAGAGCTCGATTCGGCGCTGAACAGGCTGAGAACAGAATTTCCGAAGATAGGTAAGGCTTACGCGTTCGGGCATGCACACATCGACGCTGCCTGGCTCTGGAGGTACAGGGAAACGAAGAGGAAGGTCATGAGAACTATATCGACTACGGTAAGGCTCCTCGAAAAGTACGATGCGAGTTTTGCACAGAGCTCCTCCCAGTACTACGCGTGGATTGAGGAAGAGGATCCGGAACTCTTCAAGAAGCTAAAAGAGCTCGTTTTCGAGGGAAAGATAATACCCGTCGGAGGTATGTGGGTTGAAAGTGACGTTCAGCTCGTGAGCGGTGAATCTCTTGTCAGGCAGTTTCTTTACGGTCAGAGGTACCTGCTCGAGAAGTTCGGCAGAATAGCCAGAATAGGCTGGTTGCCCGACACCTTCGGCTTTGCAGCGTCTCTGCCTCAGATACTCGTAAAATCCGGAATAGAGGTATTCACGACCTACAAGATACTCTGGAACGAGAGAAACGAATTTCCGTATCACGCCTTCATCTGGAAGGGCGTGGACGGCAGTGAAATTCCGGCTCACATAATGATGAGTTACAAGTCCTCCATGACCGCAAAAAGTCTGTACAAACAGTGGAAAACTTACAAAAACAGGCACGACGTGCCGATGATTTACGTTTACGGATACGGGGATGGTGGAGGAGGCATAACGTGGGAAATGGTCGAAATGCAGAAACACATGAACGAGCTGCCGTACATACCCTATGTTCTCAGGGGTGTGGAAGACGAGTACATAAAAGAGGTTTCGGAGAGAGTAAATCAGACGTGGGAGGGAGAGCTCTACGTTGAGGCACACAGGGGAACTTACACGACGAACATAAGGATGAAAGAGCTCATGGCCAGGGCAGAATCGGTGCTGAGGAGTGCTGAAGTGTGGTCGTGCATAGCCGAAATGATGGGTTTCAGGCAGGAGGAAAAGATAGAAGACCTCTGGAAGAAAGTTCTACTTCACCAGTTTCACGACGTGCTTCCCGGTTCCTCGATAAAGGAGGTTTACGACGACGCAAACATGGATCTTGAGTACGTGATCTCCAAAGCTGAAGGCATAATCGAAAGGTCAGTTAAGTTCATAGCGGAAAAGGAGGGGATGAAAAAGGCAGTTTTCAACGACCTGCCGTGGGAGAGGAAAGAGGTTGTCGATGTGAACGGAAGGGAAATGCTCGTAAAAGTACCTCCACTCGGATGGTGTTCTGGCTGTGATGAAGAGGGTGCAGGGGATAAAGATGAAAGGGGTGGAGAATGTGGTGAAAACGACGAGTCGGTCAGCATCCACGTGGAGGATGGTAAAATCGTACTCGAAAACGAACACTTACTTGCCGTTCTTAACGAATCTGGAGAGCTTATTTCTCTTTACGACAAAGATGCCGGAAGAGAGGCTTTAAAAAGCAGGAGCAACGTTTTGATAGCCCACATCGATACTCCGGGAATGTGGGATGCGTGGGACGTAAACGAGGATTTCCTGCTGCAGGGAAGAGAGCTCGAATGCGATGGATACGAAATATTCGAGAGAAAGCTCTGCTGTGGAGTGAAGTTTTACAGGAGATACGAAAATTCGAAGCTCGTCCAGACCGTAAAACTGAAAGCTGGCAGTAAACTGCTCGAATTCGACACGGATGTTGACTGGTACGACAAGGAGATACTGCTCAAAACATGGTTTAACTTTAACGTGCACAACTGGACGTCGTTTTACGAAGTGCCCTACGGAGTCGTGGAAAGACTGGCTGTCAGAAATACGCCGTGGGAACAGGCCAAGTTCGAAGTTCCCGCCCTGAGGTGGGCTGATGTGTGCGATGGCGAGTACGGTGTAGCAGTAATATGCACGTCCCGTCACGGTTATACGAACTGGGATTCCAAGCTCGGCCTGAGCCTTCTGAAATCACCGATATATCCAAACCCGTGGAGCGACACTGGAAAGGGGCACTTCGTTTACTACCTCTACCCTCACACAGGCGACTGGTACGAGGGAGAGGTTTACAAGAGAGCAATGGAGGTCTGGAGCCCGCTCAGAGCTGTAAGCACTGACAGCGGAAGCGATGTGGAAAGAGAGGTTTCTCTCCTCAAGTTCAACGCTGAGTTCATACTCAAAAAGGGAGAGGACGGAGATTACGTGCTGAGAGTATTTAACCCCTCAAGGAACAGCATGGAAATAAACCTGCCGTTCGAGTGCACGGAAACCGACCTGCTGGAGCTCGAGAGAAAGGAGTGCAGGAGAAAGGTTGTGTTGAAACCTTTCGAAATAAAAACTTTGATTTTCAATGGTTTTAATTTTTAATTTTTTTATTTTGATTTAAATTTTATGTAATATCAATTAATAACTAAACAATATAATTTACAGTGTTCGAGGTCTCCAGCACTTCAGCCATCACCTTTTGCCAATATTTTTATTCAATTGAGCTTACGGTAAAAACATGCTGACGATAGATGACGTTTACAAAATCGCAGAGCTTGCAAAAATAGAGATTACGAAAGAGGAAGCAGAAAAATTTCAGAAAGAGCTGATGAGTATAGTTGATTACTTTAACGTACTTGACGAGGTAAAAGAGGATGTGGAACCGACGTTTCACGTGTTACCGCTTAAAAACGTGTTTAGGGAAGACGTTCCAAAAGAGGGTTTGAGCAGAGAGGAAGTTCTTGCAAACGCAAAGCACAAGGAGAACGGATACTTTAAAGGGCCCAAGATAGTGGAGTGATCGGCATGACCGGGAAAGTTAACGGAATCACCGTAGAAGAATGGAAAAACAGGCTGGAATGCGAGAAGTGTTACGACCTCATTTCGGAGCTTTTTGACAGAATAAAAAAGAGCAGGCTGAATGCTTACATAACTCTGTGTGAGGACGAAGCGTTGAAGCAGGCGGAGAAGTACGACAGTGGAAAGGTTGAAGGCAGGCTTTCGGGCATACCCGTTGCCGTTAAGGACTGCATATCGACAAAGGGCATCAGAACCACGTGCGGGTCGAAAATGCTTGAGAACTACGTACCTCCCTTTGACGCCCACGTAGTAGAAAGGCTGAAGCAGGAAGGAGCCATAATTATCGGAAAAACGAATATGGACGAGTTTGCCATGGGAACGACTACAGAGACTTCCTATTTTGGAGTTGTGAGAAATCCCTACGACGAGGAAAGAGTGGCCGGAGGTAGCAGCGGGGGAAGCGGTGCCTGTCTCGGTGGTGGAGAGGCGGTTCTCGCTCTTGGAAGCGATACGGGTGGAAGTATAAGGTGCCCTGCGAGTTTCTGTGGTGTTGTTGGACTGAAACCAACTTACGGGCTCGTTTCGAGGTACGGCTTGATACCATATGCCAACTCCTTAGAGCAGATAGGCCCAATGGCGTGCTGCGTGAGAGATGTTGCCGTTCTGCTTGAAGTTATTGCTGGAAAAGATGAAAGAGATTCAACGAATGCCGGGCGTGGTTTTAAATTCGAAAACAGGTACGAAAACCACAGTTTCAGGATAGGTATCGTGAAGGAGATGGGCGGTAACGAAGACGTTACAGGCAGATTCGAAGAGGTGGCGGAGCTCATCAGAGAAATGGGTTACGAGGTGGGAGAGGTATCCATGTCCTCCTTTAAATACGCCCTCGCAGCTTACTACATAATAGCAACCGGAGAAGCTTCTTCAAACCTTGCGAGGTACGATGGAGTTAGATACGGTTTCGCTCTTGAAGAACTGGACAGCTGGACCAGGTATTTCTCAAAAGTCAGGGCTCTCGGTTTTGGAGATGAGGTAAAGAGGAGGATTATGCTGGGCACCTACGCACTCTCAGCGGGGTACTACGGGAAGTACTACCTGAAGGCGCTGAAGGTCAGAACCCTTGTTAAAAGAGACTTCGAAAGAGCTTTCTCTGATTTTGACCTCCTGATTTCCCCAACAATGCCAGCTCTGCCCTTCAAAATAGGAGAGCTCACAGATCCTCTGACGATGTACAAAATGGACGTTAACACAGTTCCCGTAAACATGGCAGGAATTCCAGCCATGTCCCTGCCGGTGGGGCTTGTAAGGGGTTTACCTGTTGGACTGCAGATAATGGGTAACCACTTTGGAGAGGAGAAAATAATCTCGTTTGCTCTGAAAGTCGAAGAGAGAGTGAAGGAAGCACTCTAAAACGTAATACCATTTTTGCCGGAACCTATTTTTTACTTCTGTGCTTTTTCAGAGTTCTGTATGCGAATTCAAAGATGAACGACCCACCCACCATTGATACGAAAACAAGCACGTCCGTCAGACATTTTATCGTAACCGCAAGCAGGGTCATCAAAGCGAGAGTGCACATAACCACACCAGTTGCAGAGATTGCCGGATTTGCCTTCGTTTTGCTCCTGAGCTTTAAATTCGCCAGATTGACTGCTGCAAATATTATCAGAAATCCCGCACTCCCGAGAGTTGAGATGTTCGAGAGGTTTAACGTGTTTGCCATCAGAAGGGTTAAGGCAGATGTGAGAAACAGACCTTCAGCCGGTTTATTCCAGACCTTTCTTTCGAGGAATTCCGGCAGTTCCCCGTATCTGGCTATTATGTAGCTCACCCTCGCCGAACCGTAAAGCGTAGCGTTTATGGCTGAGCCAGTTGATAAAAGCGCCGCTATCGCTATCAGCGTGAAGCCCGCTTCTCCCAGAAAAGGTTTTGCAGCTGCGGCGAGAGCGTAATCTCTCGCACTGACTATCTGCTGAAAAGGTAAGTTGCCCACTGTCACAATTGCCACTGCCACGTAAAGAAAAACGACGAATCCAACAGCAGTGTAGTATGCTTTTGGTAGAAAACTTATGTCTTCCACATCCATTGCCGCATTCGCTATGAGCTCAAAACCTTCGTAAGCGAGAAATATAATCATGCCACCTGCAACGAGTCTCGAGACCGGAGGTACGTGCTGGAAAAACCTTCCGGTTTTTATGCTCCATACGCCGGCAATTATGAAGAACATCAGTATTGCCACCTTAAAAGCAACTATGTACTCCTCGACTTCACCAACAACTCCAGCACTCATCAGGTTCAAAGCCGTAAGTAGCAGTATTATCAGAGTTGTAAAAACGTGGCGGTAGAAAGGCTGAATGGCATGCGGAAAAAAACTTGCAGCATAGCTGCCAAAAGCGTAGGAGTAAAGGGAAAGCATTACGATGTAGCTAATCCACAGCAAAACGTTAAGAGAACCCGTGAGAAAGCCAGCCCCAAAAGCTCTGTTTAGAAACTCTACAGTACCACCCTGACTCGGGTACGTAACGGAGAGCTTTGCGTAGGAATAAGAAGTAATCAGGGCAATTATCCCCGCTAAAAAGAAGGCAACCGGCGTCGCACCTCCGGATAACTGCACGGCCAGTCCGAGAACTGCAAAAATGCCACCCCCAACCATGCCACCGATGCCTATTGAAACGGCAGACCAGAAACCAACTTTCTCTTTTACCACGAACTGTTGTTGGCTTCCCAATTATTTAGCGTTTTACACTTAACTTGTTTAGCCGCTTAAACTCAATAATCGATGAAATTAAAAATTTAGTTTAAAAATTTATAAAGTTACTGCTCAAGATTGACCTTGATTCCGTGCAGCAGTTCAGCCGGACTATTAACGGGGTATTCGAGTTTGTCCAGTATCTCTTCAATTTTCTTACCCTTTATCACCATTCCCTTCAGCCTCTCCATCAGCTGCTCTTTTCCAGCCGGGAAGTCAACGCCCTTTATCTTCGCAAGAACGTGAACAGCCCAGTCTATGTCGAGCACTTCAATCTCCCTGTTTCCGATGATGACCTCCTCGTCCTCGTAGAGTTTGCCACTCTCTTTGAGCCTGTTGTAGGCGAGCTTTGCCAGACCTCCAGCTATGTGTTCTTTTGGCCTCTCCTCGAGCTCTCCCTCTATGTACTCCAGAACTTTCTCTTCGTCAGCAGTAGCGATGTTTCTGGCAGTCGTCTCGGTTATCCCGAGAAATTCTGCGATTTCCCTATACGTTTTCATGGCTTCATTTTTTAGCACAACAACGTAAGCTGCCTCAGCCAGAGAGGGTAACCACGTTAAATTTCTGTACTGAACGAGCTTTTTTAACCCCCCAAGAATTGAAAGAGCCTCCATAAAAACTTTTTCAGCCATTTTATCGATATTACCGCCCTTTGGCCTTGCTATGACCTCCACTGTTATCACCCCCATTATATTAACTAAAGTTTACTAACTTTTACTTAATCAAATTTTGAGCAAAACAGATATATAAATTTTTCCAGCTACACAGGTTGTTGATTGCAAAAAGCAGGAAACAATACACCGTAATTAAAAACTAAGTTAGAAATATCAAAATATTTACATAATTTAAAGAAAGTATTTAACCTTTTTCCGAAACACTCTTATCTGCAAACAACTTCAATCGATATGATAAATTCTGCTCGAGGTAGAACAAGAATTATATTCGTGTGATGTTTTGTTCTGAGAACACAATCCTCACAGTTTGTGAAAGCTGGTTGAGAAAGTTTTTATCCCAATTTTGGCTACATGATGTTACGCGATTCTTCATCAAGATATAACTCTTCATCTTGAGAGAAGAACTTGAAGATCAGAGAGATTATTTTGCCATAATTGAAGCGATAGCCAAAGGCAAGAATGCGTTAGGAGAAATCGTAAACGAGACAGGTTCGGATAGAGGTCCCGTCGGAAAGTACCTATCAGTCTTGCGCGAGCTGGATATAGTCAGAGGGAAAAATTCCAGTTACGGAAAATTATAAAAGCCGGAAGAGGATACAACATCAACGATTTTTACTTCAACTTTTAGTTCAGGCTCGTCTATCCAAATGCAGACCTGATGAGAGCGGAAATAGTAATCCTTAGCTCGATATCGTTATGAAAGATTTCAATCAATATCTCAGCAACGTGTTTGAGGAGGTTGCCAAGCTATCTCTTATCGAGCTAAACAAAAGCGTAACGGGATGCCGTTCAAATTCTTAAAGAATTGGTAGATGTGGTGGTACAGGAATGAGAAATAGACCTGATAGTTTTAAATGAACGTGAAAAAATTGCCCTATTCGTGGAAGTTAGGTTCAACCTCAAGAGATTTAACCTCAAAGGATGTCGAGAGTATTATCAGCACCTTGAGGAGGAAATCCGAACTCGTAGGACTACAAGAAATACTTCGGGAATTGTTGCAAGGGAAATCAAAGAAAAAGAAGAATGGAAAGATTGGTCAATGTTTGATTTAACAGATTTCAATAAAATTTAAAAATTATAAACTTGAATTGAATCAGACCAGTTCGTAAACTTTGTTTACCAATTCCCAAGGTAAATTCAAAAAGGAGAAGAAAAGAAACATCTTTGTTAATACTGGACGGATGAAGAGATTTAAAGAGTAAAACTGCAGGGTTGTTCAACAAAAGTGATAACCCAATTGATTGCGGAATGGCAATCACAAAAACAAAGACTACGGCTAAAACCCATCTAACCTTCACTTGCCCCCAGCCCTTTCAGGAGCTTTCAGATTAACTTCAGAGCAGAAACCGTCAGACGTGCAGACCTTAATAGAGCAATCTTTTCCAGCCTCCCACAGGTAATCCAGAATTATCTCCTTAACAGATTTCGGATTCACTTTAGTTTTCTCTATTTTTTGAGCTCTTCCGTTTACGTATACTGCATCGACCTCCACGCTTTTACCGCTTCCATTTCTGAAACTCAGCACAAGTTTTCCATCTCTGAATTCTGCGTTCTCAATACCTATCACTCCGTTCTCCTGCTGTGTCGTTTTCGAGCCAAAATAAAAGCCCAAATTCTCTATATCCAATCCCGACTCCCTTCGTTCTACTCTCTCCTGCCATTCCAGTAACTGCTGTTTTTGTAGCCCCTGCTGCTCCTGCTGCGTTTGAAGGACTGTCCTCGAACCAAAATAAAAGCCCACGACGGATGTTAAACCACCGAGGTACGCACCTATAACTACGTCTCTCTCCACATCAAATACAATGGACAGTACAAGCAGGCAGTGAATACCGGCAACAAAAGCCCCGGCTATCGCCCTTCTCATTTCAGCCCTGTTCAGATTTTTGTTCGACCTATAGCCTGCGTACAGAATAAGCCCAAATACCGCTGCTACAAGCAAAGTTACTCCCCAGAACACATGTGACCAGTTTTTCAGCAAAGCGTTTTTCAGCACGTCGTCAGATATCGTATCTGATTGATGAAATTGAGAGGAGTTAACCCACCATCCTGTTGCATTGACATGAATGACATCACCTCCCGCGATTCCACTAAAAAGCAGGCATAGCATCAGAATTGGCACAGTTTGTTTAAGCCTTGTAAATCCGTACATCATACACCAACCCCCGACTTGTTCTCAGCAACCGGAAATCGGGTCAGGCTTCGTCTTCAATCTGACCTGTTTAATCTTTAAAGTGTTTAAATTTCGAAGTTAAACTGGAAGTATTTAATGTTTTTCGTTTTTTATTTTCCTGTGATAGCCGAAATGATTTCACTCTTCAAAAACTCATGTTAAACTCAAACACACTTTTCAGTGGGCAACTTTCTCAGAAAAGCATGGTAAAAACTCCCAGCTTCACGTAATTGTACCAAGTAAACAAACTCATCCAGCGACTCAAAAAGGCGGGAAGAAAACTCAAACACGGTCTGGTGGGAAGAACATGAGCAAAAAGAAGAGTATGATGGAGAAACTGGAAAATGCTTGGAGAAGATGATGCTTCCCTCTTCATAAGTTATTAGTCTAATTGAACAAAAATTTGGCTGTCTCAGTTTTGTAATTTTCCTGTTTCTTCGTGGTGTCATTCTCATTACAGTTTTACTCTTACTGGAGTTCCTTTTCGAGTTGTCTGATTGTCCACCTGACTTTTTTGTTCGATGGGGACGAAAAGAAATAGTGAATAAAAAATCGGATATAGCTAAAAAACTGGAAAAAGAATTTAAACAACGTGGGTTAGGTGTTTTTCGAAAAGTTATACGGCGATAACTATCAAAAGAAGACTGGATAGTGGAAAAGCGAATAAGTAGGCGTTTCAAGAGATTTTAAATAATTGAATTTAAGCTCAAAGAAATAGCTGGATAACATTTAGCAACTGAATGTTTTTATTCCTCCGTAATTACAGAGTTATATGCTTCTATCAATCTCCAATAACGCCATTGAATAATGTAAATTAGACGGACCCGGCGGGATTTGAACCCGCGATCTGCAGCTTAGGAGGCTGCCGCCTTATCCATGCTAGGCTACGGGCCCCCGTTCACGATATTAAGCCGCCGGCGGGATTTGAACCCGCGACCTGGTGATTACGAATCACCCGCTCTACCAGCTAAGCCACGGCGGCTCGAGACATCTCAGTTTTGTGCTGGGATTGCCAAATTCCCTGTCAACGTGTTTTAGTAATGGCTGGAATAAAAACTTTGCTTATGGTTCTGCTTTAGAACGCTTGAAACCATTCTCGTCTCTACTGTTTTTATCGTTCTGAAGAAAAATGTAACGCTTTACAGGTCTGAATCCCTTGCCAATGAAGTATATTTCAGCGCTCCTCTTCCTCGAGGCTTTCGGGCTGTGAAATTTTTTAAATCTGAAATAGGGTTTCATCTCTCTGAAATTTTTTTGAGTTTCTTCCCCCTGAAACATCTTTACGACGAAATTTCCCCCGTACTTTAAAACTGATTTCGCTATTCTGAAAGCAGACATTACGAGCTCGACGGACCTGAAGTGGTCCATAGACCAGTGTCCGGTAATCTTTGGGGATGCGTCGCAGATCACGGCATCGTATTTGCTGTAAACAGATTTTATCCTGTCAACCGTTTCTTCGTCGTTTATGTCTCCTTTGATAAACGTTACACCTTCGATCGGCTTCATCGGATTTATGTCCACGGCAACGACTTCCGCTCCGAGCTCTCTGCACACCTGACTCCAGCCACCGGGAGATGCTCCGAGGTCGAGAACTCTATCGCCCTCTTTTATGAGTTTGAACGTGCTGTTCATCTGAAGCAGCTTAAAAGCAGCTCTGCTCCTGTACCCCTTTCTCTTTGCTTCCCAGTAGTAGTAATCCTGCCTGTCCTGACTCCTTCTCGGCTTGATCATATTCCACATCCTGATTTTACAGGGCTTTTATACCTGCTGGTGGTCAGATTTCGGGTATAAACTTTACTCCTATTTTTCTCGTTCTCGGACCGTCGAATTCGAGTAAGAGGACGCTCTGCCAGGTTCCAAGTTTCAATTCGCCACCTTCTACAGGTAAGGCTACGCTGTTGCCTATTGCAGAAGCAAGTATGTGCGCTTCTGCGTTGTTGTCTATCCTGTTGTGCCTGTAGTTCAGCTCCGGAACGGCGGAGAAGTAAGCGTCTATTAAGTCTTCCATCAACCCGCTTTCAGCCTCGTTCACTGTTAAGGCCGTGGTCGTGTGAAACGTAAACACGAAGGCAACGCCACTTCTCCCTTTAGCAAGTTTTTTTACGGCCTCTTTAACCTCAGGAGTTATGTTCCTGGCTTCTCTCCTCGCAGTCTCAACAGTAAACGTTTCCATGTTCAGAAATTGATTTTGAATTTTAAAAGGTTTGGTAAGTGGCAGATAACTGAGTTAAGTTTAGTAATTCCGAAACGCTAAGGAATTCTGACGAACTCCTCCCTGCCATTTACAAGCTTGAATTCACCAAGCTCCACAACAGCTCTTGTCGATTCCGGCATTTCTTTTGATCTAAAAAATATTTTCTTTTCTTCGAAATCCACCCTCTCCACAAGTCCCGGACAGACGTACCTTTCTCCCGAGCTTTCCATATAGTAAACGCCGCATATCAGGTCTCTGAACCATTCCGGCTCAAAAACGTTTACTTCGTCAACTCCAAAGACGTCCTTTACAGCTCTCACCGCCTCTGCGTTAACTTCTGCCTTCTCAACACACACGTTTAGAAAACCGCATCCTGTTTCCGCAAACACGACATCTCCAAAGACGGATAGCGCTGACAGCAGGTCTTTATCCTTCACTTCCTCTCCTCTGAAGAGGGTCGTCCCTTTCAGCCCGCGTCTGTCAACCACGTAAGAAACTGGCGGTTCAAGCCATTTTCTGTAGATTTTGCTGCGAATTTCCAGTCGCATCTCTCTACCTCTCTTCTTCGGAACGAAACTGTCAACGCTCACACATTCCGCACTCACGTCTTCTTCGTAAAGCTTGCGGAGATCTGAACCCGTAAACACGACGATGTCCGGGTTAAAGATTTCGAGTTTTGCAAGCTTGTAGTCCCTTGCTCTTCTGCCCTTAACCCATCCTGTTGTGTCCACTACCGTAAGCTCTTTTTTCAGGTTTTCAGCTTTTTTACACAGAGAGGCAAATCCTCTTACGCATTTCGCTTCCCTTCCCATCGGAGAAATCGTTCCCGCAAAAAACCCGTCGAGCATTTTCACGTCTCTCAGAAAAGGAACTTTACCGGCCACGCCAATGCCCATCGCTCCGGGATGCGCTATGTCTGCCTGCCCTATGTCAGCATCCACAACGCAGACCTCTCCTTCAAACGAGTTGATTAACCACGCAGCCAGACTGCTCTTTCCGGAATCCGTCTCACCTACGAGAAAAACCCTGCTGACGTCTTTTACTTTCTCTGAAAGCTCAACCCAGCTCTCGGGTATTGTACTCCCTTTTACGGGAATAAATGTGCCGTCAACTTCAACTCTGCCCTCTTCGAGGTACAGGGGAAAGTAAAAATCACTGCTGACATCTCTGACGGGACACCCGAAGACTGTAGCTCTTCCCTCGACAACCCTGACTTTACCCCTTACAATAAGGGTTGTGTCCCTGTCCACGACCTCGGGCATCTAAACCCACCCGGTAAAAAATTTTAAAGATTACCCGGTCGTGTTAGTTGTGTTTGCTCTGTGCACTACAGCTTTATTCCACTGTATGGATATGATTCTCATCTGAGGTTCGGCCTCAAGTATTTTCGTGAAGTTCTTGCAGTCCATTATCGCCACGCTCAGACTCTGGTTGTAGTAGTTCTTAACCCAGTAGTGCACGAACTCCCTGCTCGTGTTGTTCGTTTCAACGAATCCTCCGGACTGAACGAAGTGCACAGCCACAACTTTTTCGAAAAGGCTTCCGTTCATTCTCAGTCCAGCGAAGTAGAAGTCTCCATAAGGAGTTCCGTTATTCTGGAGAAGGTTTTCAGCTTTTTTACCGTAAAACATAAAGATTGCGTTAAATTCACCCGGGATTTTTGCAGTGTAATTTCCGACGAGTTCTGCCATGCTGGTGTTGTTGGCTGTTACGGCTCTGATGCTCTCCTCAACCTGCGGTGCGGTTCCCACAATGGCAGGAGATACCTCCGGCGTTGCGGCGACTTCGTAGTAGCTTCTATACACCTTTACGTTTTTAACCCACACGTCGATGCCGTTTACGTTTATCCTTTCTCCGCTCGGAGTCATCTTGCTCATGTTTATGTCTATCAGGTACAGAAGTCCGTTTGGATACATAGCGACGAGCATTCTCTGTACTGGAGTGGTAAAAGAGATCGGTTCAAATAACTCCGAAATCATGTTGTTGTTCATAACTTTTTGCAGGTATTCCCAGAGCGTTTCGTTTGTGCAGTTCTTTAAGGAGACGTAAATTATCTCACTGGCTGGTGGAACGCATTTGAGCCAGTCATTAAAACTTTTGAAGTGGTACTTCACGCTTCTGATTCCAGTCTGTGCTGAACCTGAACCTCTAAAAGCTATTGCTATGGCGCTTCCAACCATTATCAGCGCGAGAAATAAGGCGAGTAATCTTGCTGAGCGCTTTTCAAATTTACCGGGCATGTCTGGCAGTTCAGTGGAAATAAGATAAAGGTTTTGGTATTTTGCAGTTCGTGCTGTTTTGCTCTCTGGATTCTGGCTTTGATCACTGTGGTTTCACAGCAGGTCAGAAATACCAGTTGTGCCGGTAGTACGGAATTAACTTTTTGTGCAACTAGAACCGGAGTGAAGATTGAACTGTCGTTTGCAAGCTCTAAAGATGGAAGCAGGAGATGATAAAAATGAAAATAGTATTCGTCTGCTCCCCGTTTCAGGGCAGGGAGGAAAACATCGAGAAGGCAAAACGTTACTGCAGAAAAATAGTGGACATGGGACACATACCGGTAGCTCCACACGTTTACTTCAGCCAGTTCATGGACGACAGCAATCCGCAGGACAGGAGGAAAGCGCTGGAAATGAACAAGAAACTGCTTGAATTCTGCGATGAGCTCTGGGTCTTTGGGAGTGAAATAACCGAGGGCATGAGGGAGGAGATAGAGTACTTCAGGAAGATAAAGGGAGATTGCAGAATCGTAAGGATAACAGACGACATGTTTTTAGCCGATTGAGCGTGATTACTTAAAAAGTTCGGGGTTAAACCGTGCAATACCGGTTGACCTATCTTGATCATCTTGTTGAGACAGCAATGTGCCTGATGGATTGCGTTTCTTCACCTGAGAAATTTGAAGTTAAGAGATAGAAAAAAGTTTGAGAAACGGTGGAGGAACCCGTAGACGGAAAGCCAAGGTCCCTCTGGAAAAGTTCTCAGAAAAAAATCATAATGAATAGAAATTCTCCTGTAATTCTGTTATCCAATGACTTCTAACTTCATTGACATTGAAATTACGAGATGTGAGCCCATAGAGCTGAGGAGGGTAAGGTTTTTATCCCTCAGAACTCGTGGAACTGATCGTTAAACCGTTAAAAAATTGTAGCTCCCAAACCGCTTGAAAGCGTTATGATCCAGCAGCAGGTATGCGAGGAGGCTGAGAATATTGTTTGCAGGGGATTAAGAGACTGTTTTTTTTTATGTTACTTAATTCTTAATATCTCTTAACATCCTTAAGCATCGAGACTTTAGAAAGTACTGAACATTTTATGGTCGAGAGTTTTCGTGAGAGATCGGGGAGCAAGGTAATTCCCGTAAAGAACATGGTCGGCATGAAGATAGCCATTCTATGGGAATTTCAAAGAGAAGTAAAGACAGAGACGTTCAAGACTTGCTTCGATGATTTTGTGGGAGGAGATGATGTGGTTTGTGACGCCTGAGAGTAAAAAGGGCCGAAGGGCTGCAAGAGAGTATTTAAGAGGTAAGGGTAAAAATGAGAGTTACGGGAATGCAGACATTCGAAGGAGACCCAAATGACATACTCACTAAAATTCATCAAAATTCCATTTTTGCCCATTGTGTGGAAATATATTTTCTACAAGCGTAGGGGCGAGAGTGTTACTGTAAGCGGCAGGGTGATAACACCCGACATGGTGCTCGGAGAGGCGAGAAGGGGAAGAAAGGTCGTTTACACAGGAGACACGAGACCCTGTGAGAGAGTGGTGGAGATTTCAAAAAATGCAGATCTGCTGATAC
>WAPX01000043.1 GCA_015520485.1 Archaeoglobaceae archaeon | reverse complement strand
CGAGAATGTTAAGGTGGTATTTGGCAGTTTTCCCATCCATTTTCAGCTCATCCATCAGTTCGCTTACACACTTCTCGCTTTTCGACAGACTCTCCAGTATCATCAATCTCTTTTTAGAGCCTATAACCTCCATCAACATCAAGTATAAAATTCCTAAGAAAATTTATATAGTTATCGGACAACGTTTTGATGAGGTGATGCACAATGGTGCAGCTACCACCCCCGTCAGGAAATAAAAGGATCATAGAAACGGGTAAGTTTGAGTTCGAGACGTACCTGTCCAGATCAGAGTTAATAGAGTTTCTGAGAGAGCTAGCAAACCAGCTCGAAAAAGGAAACGAGGTTACCGTGAGCACGGACGAGTGGGAAGTAATGCTCGAGTTCACAGAGCCCGTTGAGGTGGAAGTAGACTACAACGGATATGCTAAAAAGCTCGAATTTGAAATAGAGTTTAGACAGCGCCCCAAGATAATGTTCAGACAGCGCCCAAGATAAAATTGTAAAAAATAATTTTAAATTTTAGTTTTTATTTACCTCAGAAAAATATAAATACTACGGGATTTACGCCCCAAACCGTCGGGTGATGGCGTCCACCCTACACGGCCAGAGCGCCTGATGACGCCTGTTCTGCAGGAGGTGGATGCCTTGAACTTGCAGTTAGTGAACATAATCCAGGTAGCTGTAGTTGTCGCTCTCTCCCCGCTGATGGTGGGAATACTGAAAAAAGTTGAGGCAATTGTGGAGTCGAGAAAAGGTATCAGCGTATTCCAGCCTTACTACGACCTGGCAAAGTACATGAGAAAAGAGGTCGTCGCCCCAACAGGGTCTTTAACGTTCCACTTAGCTCCTGTCGTGGCATTTTCCTGCTACCTGATACTGCCCATGGTCCTTCCGATTGTCGTCGGATATCCCCCGCCATTCGCACCCATGGTTGACTTTCTCGGCGGCGCATTTCTGTTTACCCTCGCAGCAATAATTTCAGTGATAGCAGTTACGAGAACCGGAAGCTTTTATACTGCAATTGGAGCAAGCAGAGCTGTTAGCTTTGCCGCTTTAGCAGAGCCGACGCTGATAATGGTCTTCTTCGGAGTCGCTCTGATAACGAAGACGAACAACCCGTTCGTAACGAACAACGTACTATCTACCAAGACGCAGTGGATAGTTTCTCCAACGCACGCTCTTTTAATAGTCGCCTTCTTCATGCTTCTGCTCTTTGAGACTGGGAAGCTGCCAATCGAGAGCGAAGGGCTCTCCGAGTTTGGCATGCTGGATGAGGGGAAGCTAATGGAGTATTCAGGCATTGAGTACGCCCTGCTCAAGTGGGGTTCGTACATGAAGTCGTTCATACTGATGTCCGTATTTCTGAACGTATTTGCAGTTCCGTGGGGTGTTGCGAGGAGCTGTACAGCAATTTCTGTTGCAACAGGGATAGCTGTGCTGTTCATAAAAATGATTGCCCTGATACTCGTGTTCGTCGTGGTTGAAGAGATTTTCGCAAAGATGAGGCTTTTCAAAATAATCGACTACCTCGCCGTGTCCTTCATGCTCGCCCTGCTCTCGGTCGTTTCCTACTTCCTGTTTGGAGGTGTGTGAACGTGTTTGCCACGGAAACAGTGGTCGAGTTTCTCGGAATTCTTGTGATACTCGTAACCTTCGAAATCCTGAGCCAGAGTTACATAAAGCCAATGGTTAACGCCATAGCTCTGCAGTCGATTCTGCTTTCAATTCTTTTTGCAGTAATTGGAATTCAGAAACACGTCAACGAGCTCATGGTGATAGCAGTTCTTACCTTCTCGATAAGAGGTGTGCTTATACCTTCGATAATAAGCTGGGATATAAAAAAGAACCCTATATGGTCATACAGGGAACTTGAAACCATGGTTTCGAGTCTCGTACTTACAGGCGTGATTCTGGCAATAATAGGTTACATCGTTTACAGAGTGATTTTCCACACGGTACTTAACATCAGAGGCGGAGCACTTCCAGTCGTACTTTTACTTCTGAGCTTTCTTATAATAATTGCAAGAAAGAACGCTGTAGCACAGCTGATAGGATACATATCTGAAGAGAACGCTTTGCTTTACGCAAGCGCCCTTCTAAACCTTCCGATAATACTGGAGGCGGGCGTATTTCTGGATTTACTCGGTATAGCTTTAGCGGGAATAATTCTGGCTGCCGAGAAGGAGTACGGCCACGTTGAACTGGAGGAGCTTGTGGGGTGATACCGTGTTGTGGCTTTTGTTGTTCCTGCCCCTGACAGCGTGTCTGCTGTCTCTCCTGCCATTTAGAAGGCTGAGAGAAGTGATAACCCTCACACTATCCACACTAACGTTTGCTCTGTCCGTCTACCTGATGGTAAAGGTCATAAAAACGGGGAAAGTTGCGGAAAGCGTTTTCTACGTCGACCTGTATTCAGCCATAATAGTTCTCCTCGTCGCATCAGTGTACTTCTTTTCAGCGCTGTACTCGCCGTTCTACCTCAGAAACGTAAAAGAATTTTTCCTGAAGAGAAGGTACTACTACTCCCTGCTGAACGCGTTTGCCCTCACCATGCTCTTCGCTTCTCTGACCCCTAATCTGGGTTTGATGTGGGTCGGTCTGGAGGCAACGACAATAGTCAGTGCACTGCTGATAACGCTGGAAAAGAAAAAGGCAAGCGTCGAGGCAGCGTGGAGGTACGTGATCGTTGCCTCAGTTGGCCTTGGATTTGCCCTGCTCTCGCTCGTCGTGCTTTACCATTCCTCGAAAACGCTGAACTGGTATTCAGCCAGATTACCTGCTTATCAGGCAACACTTGCCGCTACGCTGGCGTTAATCGGTTTTGGAACGAAAATAGGTTTGTTCCCCATGCACACGTGGCTTCCCGACGCTCACGGTACAGCTCCACCCCCGGTTAGTGCAATGCTTTCAGCGAGCCTCCTGCCTGTAGCGTTCCTAGCTTACTTCAGGGTTTTCTCAATAGCCATCAGCAGCAACGCACATGTAGTTGCCAGTATAACAGCGTTTTTCGGAGTTATGACGGCTCTGATGGCCGCTCTCCTCACGATTCCTCAGCAGATATTCAAAAGGCTTTTTGCCTACTCGAGCATGGATGTCATGGGAATTGCCACGACCGGTATCGCTCTCGGAAAAGAAGGCATACTCGCATCGTTTTTACTCCTGACAATTCACGGCTTTGCCAAAGCCGGTTTATTCTACGGAAGTGGAAATGTTATGGTTTCGTACAGAACAGGAAGAATTGACGACGTCTCCGGACTTCTCAGCTCTCTAAAGCTGACGGGAATTGCTTTGATACTCGGCTCCCTCGCCGTTACCGGAGCTCCACCTTTTGCGAGCTTTATAGCGGAACTCGTGATACTGGCCTGTTCACTCAGAAATCCCGCTCTAACAGCAGCTCTTGCTGCAGCCATACTTATATCGTTTTCCTCCATAAACTACCACGTTACGAAAATGACTTTTGGAGAGCGCAGAGGCGAAAAAATTCCGGTTTACGCTGAAGCAATACCGTTACTCTCGGCGTTGATTGCTCTGGGCATAAGTTTTGGCGTTCTGGGGGTGTTGCTGATATGATTTCCGGAGAAGTTGAAGCGAGCAGGATTTCAGTGGATGAACTGGAGGACATGGCTAAAAACCGTGATGTTGCCCTTACAGCTTACTTTTGCAGAGGCGACGAGTGCCTGTACGTCTGGACTGATTACGAGAGAGGACGCACGGAATTCACAGCCACAAAAGAATTTGACCTTCGATCCAGACCACTATTCCACGCCTTATCCGGTGAGATGGACGCTTACCAGCTGAAGTGTCCCGGTAACGACGTAATCAGCCTTCACTACGGGCCACTTACTACTGGACTGTGGGAGGCTGGAGCGTTCAAAGTTCTCACGTACGGTGAGAGAATACTGAACGTTACGCCTGACTTCGGTTACAAGAGGAGAGAGGTGGAAAAGAAGGTCGTGGGTAGAAGAGTCGAAGAAGCCATATTTCTGATCGAAAGGCTGTGCGGTACGTATTCAGTTGCGTATTCAAACGCTTTCTGCACGGCTCTGGAAAACGGGTGCCCTGAAAGGGCGGAATATATCAGAGCCATCGCCTTGGAGCTGGAAAGACTTTACAACCACTTTCACGTCATTCAGAGGCTGACGGCAGCAGCATCCCAAAAAGTAGCAATTTCTCACTTCTCAGCTCTGGTCGAAGAAATTCTCAGGCTGAATGCGAAACTGTTCCACCACCGCTACGCTTTCGGGCTGAACGTGCTGGGCGGAGTTAGAAGAAACGTAGACGTGAACATAATCGACAAAAAGCTGGATGCCATCGAAAAAGACTTTGAGGAGCTCGTGAACATCCTCCTGAGCTCGAGAATATTCATAGACAGAATTCACAACACGGCCACACTGAGCAGAGAGGACGTGCTGAAGCTGGATTCAATTGGTATCGCAGCAAGGGGGTCGGGCGTTAAAAGAGATGTCAGGACTTTCGATTCGTTTTACTCAAACACGCCCTACAGAATCGCGTGCGAGAGAGACGGCGACTCCCTCGCAAGAACTGTTGTGAGAATTCGTGAAATCAGGAACTCCATCGAAATTATCAGACACCTGATCAACGAGTTGCCGCAGACAGCGCTCAAAAGCGAGGTGGAGTGTAACGGCTTCAGGTACGGAAGGGTGGAAGCAGCTCACGGTGACGTGTTCGTTGCTGTAGAGGTAAAAGATGGCGTTGTAAAGTGGATAGGAATCAGACCCGCCTCTCTCGTAAACTACGTGGCGTTCATTCATGCTGTTGAAAGAAACGTATTTACCGACTTTCCATTCGCCATTGAGAGTTTTGGTTTGAGTTTTGCGGATTCAGACAGGTGAGATTATGAGGTGGATATTCAGGGGTATTAAAAAGGGCATTTTAACGACGAGGTATCCTGAAGAAAAGCCGGCTTACGACGAAGTGCCGGAGATAGGGTTACCCGTTCCGGATAAGTGTGCAGATTTTGCTTCTGCAGAAAGCAACTGCCCCACGGGTGCGATAGCCGATGCAGTTGATGCAGAAAAGTGCATTTTTTGTGGAAGGTGCGAGGACTTCAGATTTAAGAGGAGCAGAACAGTTGAGCTGGCGGAAGTGCGAAAGGCTCTGCCGTTCTCAAAATCAATTCACGTATTCGTTGCTGACGTCGGATCGTGCAACGCCTGCAACAGAGAGGTTGAAATGCTGAACAACCCGTTTTACGACTTTCACAGGCTTGGAATTTTCTTTACACCAACGCCAAGACACGCTGACGTTCTGCTCGTTATAGGCTACCCGGTGGAAAAGACCGTTAAAGCACTTCTCGAGGCCTACGACGCCATGCCCGAACCAAAAGTCGTTGTTGCCGCTGGAAGCTGTGCTCTGAGTGGGGGTATCTTTGGAGAGAGAGGGATAGACAGATACATCGACGTCGACGTAAGAGTTCCCGGCTGCCCTCCACCACCGATTGCTCTACTTCACGGCCTTTTGAAAGCGAGCGGGAGGTGATGTGAGTGTTAAACCTCATAACTGTGTGTCTGCTGACACTGCTCGTCGCTTCAGCCGTGGCTTTCGTTTCTAAAAAAGTATCGTACATTCTCTCCGCTGTAAGCAGCGTTTTGCTGATTTACCTTTCACTTACTGGAAAATTCA
The DNA here is from genome assembly GCA_015520485.1 of Archaeoglobaceae archaeon. Classification (GTDB taxonomy): domain Archaea; phylum Halobacteriota; class Archaeoglobi; order Archaeoglobales; family Archaeoglobaceae; genus WAPX01. The sequence continues at coordinate 14,120 of WAPX01000043.1, read as the reverse complement.
GTTCTCTGACTGACTACTTTATGTTAATCTCGTCCACAGTATTTCTAACTTCGAGCCTGTACTCAATAGGCTACGACAGGTACAGCAACAGGCTTTCGTCAGCATTCGCCCTGACAGTGGCTTCCATAGTTCTGATACTTATCAGTAAAGACGCCATAACCTTTCTCGTCGGATGGGAGGGTATGACCATAGCCTCCTACCTAGCAATGTCTTCGAAAAAAGACAGTGGAAAAGCTGCCTACGCTTTCCTCGCTTTTGGTGAGCTTAGTACTCTGCTCCTTATGATAGGCTTCGCTATTGGAATTGCAACCACTGGAAGCATACACTTCAGTGACTGGAGCTACTCGTCCGCACTGAGCCTGATACTTCTCATGACCATAATCGGGTTTAGCATAAAGGCAGCAATATTTCCGTTCCACGTATGGTTACCTCCAGCTCATACGGCAGCACCGTCAAACACGTCTGTGCTTCTGAGCTCCGTACTCACTTTAATGGGATTTTACGGGATTTTCAAAATGCTGACAATAGCCACGCCTCCGGTGTGGATGTCGGTACTGATTTTAATTCTTGGAGCTGTAACAGCTGCGTTAGGTGCACTTTTCGCAGCAACTTCAGAAAGAGTGAAGGGGCTCCCGTCTTACAGCACCATAGAGAGCGATGGCATAATTTTCGTTTTAATTGGAGCGTATATAATTGCCGTACACAGCAACAACCAGTATTTAGCTGCGTTTTCCGTAATTTCAGCTCTGTTCTTCGCTTTCGCGCACAGCGTAGCCAAAGCCATACTCTTTTCAGTATCCGGTCTTGTCGAAAGGTTTGGCCTGAAGTTTACTGACTTGCAGATGGCAAGGCTGAGCTGGGTGGCAGCTTTTGCAGGATGTGTATCAGCTCTATCCCTTGCAGCAATTCCACCGTTTCCCGGATTTCTGGCAGAGTGGATGGCTCTCGAAAGCCTGTTTCAGTCGTTTGAAATTCCAAACGTAGAGTACAGAATCCTGGTGCTGTTCGTGGGTGCAGTGGTTGCTCTTGCAGCGGGAATCAGCACAATATCCATGAGCAAAATCATATCGTTTGGCTTTCAGAGAACAGAAAAAGAGAAGTTGGGAGCGGTTGACCTTGGACTTGCTGGCTTGACAGGCGTGCTTCTGCTGATAGGCGTGCTTCCACAGCTCGTTTTGAAGTTCTACGCACCGGTGGTAAAATCACTCTCTGGTATCAGCTCCAAGGAGTTCATAGGCGGAGCTCTCAGCATTCCAAAGGGATTCCTGATTCTCTCAGGTAAAAACTTTGGATGCGTCTCGCCAACCTTCGTATTCGTGTTTCTGGTCGCTCTGATTGCAGTTCTGCACGTTCTAACCAGAAGAAATTACAGATTGACGAAGCCGTGGGCAGGTGGGTACGGAAGCGACAGCTACAACTCCTTGGCTTACTCCAGTATTCCGAGATTAACGCTCAGGTGGTTTTACAGGACAAGAGAGGGAACTTGCAGAGTCGTATGGGGAGATTTCGCTGAGAGCCTGTACACTAACGCTGCTGTAACCGTTCACGACGCAGTGGACGTGTTCAGAAGGTACCTTATGAACGGTAAGCTCGGAATATACGTGCTGTACATTCTCGTAGCAATGTTTTTTGTTCTCATTTACGTCAGGTACGTCAGGCTGTGCTAAACACTTTACAGCGTTTGCACTTTTTTCATTTTTTAACTCTGTTAGATTCGCCAATTAAACGGCATCTAAGCTGTAAAGCCATGCTGTTACAGCACAAAAATCCTTTTTTACCACAGAATCACTTAAGGGTTATGAAGATTGAAGAAATCGACGCCTACTTGGACAAACTGAGGATAAAGGAGAGAACGGGAGACGAAAGGAAGATATACGCCGAAGTTCTTGACCTGAGGACTTTAAAAGTTCTCTACAAGCTCTCAGCCAGGGGTTACATAAAAGCAATGGGTGGTGTAGTTTCAACGGGCAAAGAAGCGAACGTGTTTTACGCTGACGGCGTCGATGAAGAGGGAAAAAGTGTTCCTCTGGCGGTAAAAATATACAGAATCGAGACCTCCGAGTTTCACAGAATGGATGAGTATCTCATAGGCGATAAACGATTTGACATGAGAAGAATACCGAAGAAAGAGATAGTTTACGTGTGGACTGAAAAAGAGTTCAGAAACCTAAAAAGAGCTTACGACGCTGGAGTAAACGTTCCAAAGCCCATCAAATACTTGAAAAACGTAATACTGATGGAGTTTATAGGAGAAGACGAGGTGCCAGCTCCAGCTCTTTCTGAGCTGGGTTTAAAGCTGAAAGATATCGTTGACGTTGAAGAGCTGTTTGAGGATATAATCGAGAACATGAAGAAACTCTATCAGAAATCAAAGCTCGTTCACGCTGATTTAAGCGAGTACAATGTACTGTTCAAAGATAGACCCTACTTCATAGACATGGGACAGAGCGTTCTAACAGATCATCCAATGGCAATGAACTACCTTGAAAGGGATGTAAAGAACGTTTTGAGGTTTTTCAGGAAGTTTGGAATTAAGAGGGGGCCTGAAGACGTTAAAAACGAAATAACCGGCATAAAAGTTTGAATGTCAGTTACCTGCACGGGCTTTCGATACCGTTATAACGGATAACACATAATGCTGTCCGGGGTGAGAGCGTGGAGATCGAGCTTCCGATACCAGAGGACAGAATTGGTGTCCTGATCGGCAGAGAAGGTGAAGTCAAGGAGAGAATAGAGAAGGAGACAAACTGCAGGATAGACGTGGACAGTGAGACAGGAACCGTTAAAATTAAGTGTGACGACCCGATAAACTTTTTGAGAGTTCAGGACGTTATAAAGGGGATAGCTCACGGATTTAATCCGGAAGTTGCTCTGAAGCTTCTGCAGGATGAAATGACCGTTCTCGAAATCATAGATTTAACTTCCTGCGTTTCTCCAAAGCACTTAGAGAGGATTAAGGGCAGAATAATCGGGAAAGGCGGGAAAATGAGGAAGAACATTGAGGACATGCTCGGCGTCGACATCTCCGTTTACGGAAAAACTGTGGCAATTATGGGAGATCCGGAGGCTGTGAACATAGCAAGAGAGGCTATTTTAATGCTCGTGGACGGCTCCCAGCACACAACAGTTCAGAGATTCTTGGAGAGCAGAAGGAGAGAACTCAAAACTAGAAGGCTTGACTGGCAGAATTTGCCTTAAAACTTCAATCTTGTAACTCCAGAGTACAGCAAAACAACCGAGAGTTCTCTCGTTTTACAGGGATAGTCACCGTACCTGACCTCTATTTCAGGTGACAGGCTTTCGAGGATTGAAATGCACGAGAAAATGCCGTCCATCGTTATCTCTTCGGGATCGCCTGTAAACACGAAAAGTGCGCTTTTTGCCGATTCTTCGTCTATGCCTATGCTCAGATTTTCGTGCGCTTCTCTCAGCATATCAACCATTCTCTGAGCCCTTACTCCCTTTATCTGATATTCCTTTCTCATGAACAGCTTTTTTACCAAGGGATGAGGTAACTTTCTGCTTGCACACCCTATGGCAGATATTCCCGGCTTCATCAGGGAGTTAAAAACGTCAGAAGTGTCAACAACGACCTCTCCAGTCCTGCCCTTTTTTATGTCCACCTCTCCGACAAGGGATATCAGGTTCATCGATTCTACTATTTTCTCCTCAATTCCCTCATACTCCTGAAACAGAATCAGAATGTCAACCTTCTTCCTGAATTCTTTTATCCTTCTCCTTATTTCTGCAATTTCCCCACCTATTGTCAGCGTTACAAGGCCAATTATCGGGTCTTCCATGGATTCTCTCACTTTTTCGGCAAGCTCCATGCCGAGGAAGTAGCTGAAATCCTCGTCAAGTGAAGAAATTATGAGACTGCCTTCAAATATTTCCGGTCTTTCCATTATGGAGTTTACAATTCCGCCGACATCAGCTCCTGCTCTCGGTACGGCTATGTGAAACCTGTCTCCTTCAGGAATGCCTTTCAAATCCCTGAGCGTCTCTATATCGTTTGCTATTGCATAACACTTGAACAGTTTTACCTTGTTTACCCTGGCGCTTTTTTTGGCTATTCTGTCTGCAATTACACTACCTCTCGTTCCTGAGCCTATCGTGAGCAATCTCACGAAATTAAGTTTCAGTTGTTTGTATTAAAAGGTTGTTAAAGATTGCTGGGGTCTGGATTCTGGATTTAAAACACCTTTGCGGTCATGCTGAAATTACAGAACATTAAAAAAGCGTTATAAAATTCGTTAATAAAATTAAATAAAAACTGTAAAACAAGCTGGCAATTTTTCAATCAGCAAACGGCTAACGGTATCCGCCACCCTTCCTCTTCTTCTTTTTCCCGTCGTAGTTGTAGCTGTTCAGCAATTCCTCAAACTCCTCGTCTGTTACAGGGCTCAAATCATCCATGTACTCAAATTTCTTGCTTCTCCTCAAACCCATCCCCTTTGATGGATTTTTCACAGTTTGAAATACTTCAAATATATATCAATTTTGGTTCCTGAACACTCTGATTGCGATGCCCTGCACTCATCAGCTTCCACAAGCTCTCAGCTTTACACAGTATAGCTCAGCAAAGTTTTATATACCTGCTACATGTTATGTGGAAGACAGTTTGCGCTGCAGTCGAAAGTTTGAAAAGCTGTAGTTCAAATTTGAAATTAATCGAGATAAATGTAAGGGGGAATGGATATGGCGAAGGAGAAGGAACACATTAACGTTGCCATGATAGGGCATGTGGACCACGGAAAGAGCACTTTGATAGGCAGGTTGCTCTACGAGGCAGGAGAGATTCCGGAACATATAATTGAGAAGTACAGGAAAGAGGCTCAAGAGAAAGGTAAGTCAACCTTTGAGTTTGCGTGGGTCATGGACAAGCTCAAGGAGGAAAGAGAGAGAGGTATCACAATCGATGTCGCTCACAGAAAATTCCATACCCAGAAGTACGAAATTACGATAGTTGACTGTCCGGGACACAGGGACTTCATAAAAAACATGATTACCGGCGCTTCTCAGGCTGACGCTGCAATCCTCGTCGTCGCCGCTGACGATGGTGTACAGGCTCAGACAAAGGAGCACGTATTCCTCGCGAGGACTCTCGGTATAAACCAGATGATCGTGGCGATAAACAAGATGGACAAGGTCAACTACGATGAAGGTAGGTACAATGAGGTTAAGGAGCAGGTGATCAAGCTCCTCAAAATGGTTGGTTACAAGGTCGACGAGATTCCGTTCATTCCGACTTCCGCATACTACGGAGACAATGTGCTAAAGAGAAGCGACAAGACTCCATGGTACAATGGACCAACGATATTCGAGGCTCTCGACAGCTTAAAGCCACCGGAGAAACCTGTTGACAAACCGCTCAGAATTCCAATTCAGGACGTTTACTCCATCAGCGGTGTTGGTACAGTTCCAGTAGGAAGGGTTGAAACCGGAGTTCTCAAGGTTGGAGACAAGGTAATCTTCGAGCCACCGAGCGTGAGCGGTGAAGTCAAGAGCATCGAAATGCACCACGAGCCACTGAAGGAAGCATATCCGGGAGACAACATAGGATTTAACGTCAGAGGCGTTGGTAAAAACGACATCAGGAGAGGAGATGTCTGCGGACACACGACCAATCCGCCAACCGTAGTCAGAGACTTTACAGCCCAGATAATAGTTCTCCAGCATCCAACAGCCATTACAGTCGGATACACACCAGTCGTTCACGCACACACGGCTCAGATTGCGTGCAAGTTCATAGAGCTCCAGAAGAAGATCGACCCGAGAACGGGACAGGTCAAGGAGGAGAACCCGCAGTTCCTCAAGACCGGTGACGCTGCAATAGTCAAGCTTCAGCCAACGAGACCGATGGTTCTCGAGAGAGTCAAGGAAATTCCACCGCTCGGCAGATTTGCTATAAGAGACATGGGCATGACTGTTGCTGCTGGAATGGTTTTAGACCTGACTCCGAGAGATTAAATTTTTTATTTTCTCTATTCCATTTCAGGTGTTTGCCATGGGTATTAAGGGTTACAAGGCGAGAATAAGACTCTCGGGAATAAATCCAGCAGACCTCGACAGAATCTGCAAGCAAATCAAGGAGATTGCCAACAAGACCGGTGTGGAAATAAGGGGCCCGGTACCTTTGCCGACCAAAAGGCTCGTGGTACCGGTGAGAAAAGCTCCAGACGGAGAAGGAAGTGAAACCTACGACCACTGGGAAATGAGAATCCACAAGAGGCTGATAGACATAGCCGCTGACGAGAGAGCTCTGAGGCAGATAATGAGGGTTCAGGTCCCCAAGGACGTTAACATAGAAATCGTGCTTGAGAGCTAATTTTTATATTTTTAAAGTTTTATACAATCTCTGCAGTCATCGCTGAATGTATCCTGCTTATTGGTTTACCCGTTAAACGCTGTAAAATATAATTGACTGGTTGCAAATAGAAAAAATTATTTAAAGTTTTTAAAGAAGCTTCTTTCGGTGGATTCGATGAAAAAATATGCCATAATTTTGGCTGTGCTGTTCGTCGTGGCTTTAACACTTGGATGTGCTCAGCAAAGTGCACAAAAGATGAACGCGAAAGACATAGTAAATAGAATGGTGGAGAAATACGAGAGTGTAAAAAACTACAGAGCTGATGTGCTTTATCAGGTAATAATTGGAACAAAATCTATGAATACGACAATGAATTACATCTATGAGAAACCTGATAAACTCTACATCCACAATGAAAAACTGGGGCAAATCGTAGTGTCCAACGGAAAAACCATCTGGTTGTATAGTAGCAGGGATAACAGTGTCAGAGTTGTGAGCTTTTCTGACTTGAACTCAAAAGAGAAAGAAAGTTTTGAAAAAGGCATGTTAAGGACGATTATAGATGACACCGTCAAAAACAACGTTACTTACTTAGGAACAGACACATTTGAAGGCAGGAAGTGCTATGTCGTAAAGTTCAACCCAGAGAACAAGAAAGAGGTTACAGTAAAAGTGTGGGTTGATTCTGAGTACTGGTTGCCGGTAAAGGTCTATTCGAGCTCTAAAACTCTTTTCGGGAACATGATTACTGCTATTGAATTCCGAAATCTAAGCGTTAACACGAAGATTAACGAGACTATGTTCAACTTCACTCCGCCAGAAGGTACAAGAATTGAAAGAGGTGGAAGCAACACCCCGAGCACGTATGAAAACGTGAGTGACGCTCAGAAAACCGTTAATTTCACAATAATCTCGCCCAGGTACACCGCAAACCTGAACCTGAAAGATGTCGTCGTACTGAACTCTACGGGTACCGTAGTACTCGAGTACGCAAACGGTACGTGCACAATGACTGTTATAGAGTCCACAGGAAGAATATTTGAAAATCCCCGCGCAAAGAATGTAATGATTAACGGCAAAAAAGTTGAAGAGTACAGGAGTATTACTGGTGGTTACGTTCTATCCTTCAACGAGAACGGGGTAAGCGTTAGGGTCGTGTCTTCATGTCTGACCAGAGGTGAGCTGATTAAGGTAGTTGAATCGATGTAGTATCTGGCTTTTAAAAAACTATTAGTTAAATTTAATTATTTTTATTTTATTAATATTTTTACTTGAAAAATTTTAGATACATGAATCGTTAGAATCGTTTAAACTCTGCAAATGAGAGTTCAACTCTTTTCAGTACACTTTCCAACAGAATCCAAGACTGAGATAACTTTAAATACCCTCAAAACAACTTTTCTGCATGCCTAAGAAAAAGGAAACTCCACCCCTGATGTCTTCAGCCGGTATAATGAGGTACTTTGATGAGGAGAGAACGCAGATACAGATCAATCCAAAGAGCATACTGATTTTCGGGTTCGTGATAGGTTTTTTAGTTTTGATACTGAACGCGTACTACGGGCTCTGGCCAAAGTGATAGCTTTTTTGAATTCATTTAAATTTCTCAAATTTCTCACCGTAACTGCAGGAACGAATTACGCGGAGGGATGTTAGCTAAAAACTGTTAGCCAAAACAAAACTAACAAAATTAAACGTTCAAGTGGAGCAAGCACATGAACGGGGATAAGCTGTTAGTATTTGCGGGCAGGTCAAACGTTGGCAAGTCAACTCTTTTTTCGTCCCTTTTTAAGGTTAAGGTCAGAAAGGGCAAGAAGCCTGGAAGTACGGTAAAACCGAATTTTTTCAGAGCTGGCGAAGTTATCGCTGTTGATCTTCCCGGTTACGGGTACATGAAGGGACTGGACTGGAGGTTCAGCGAGAAGGTCAGGGATTTTATTGTGCACTACATAGAAGAGAACGCTAACGCAATTGTGCTCGCAGTTCAGGTGATTGATTTATCGGCATTCAGGGAGATAACGGAGAGGTGGGAGAAAAGAGGAGAAATACCATTGGACGTGGAAATGTGTAATTTTTTAAAAGAGGTCTGCAAAAACGTTGTAGTTGCCGCAAACAAGGTTGACAGGCTTGAAGGACGTGAGCTTGAAAAAGAGCTCGATTACGCGAAAAGAAAGTTAAAGGTCAAAGTAATTCCCGTTTCAGCGAAGTACGGTAAAACAGGAGAAATCAAAACAAAAATAACCGAAATTCTGAAAAAAGAGGGAGTTTCTATATCATTTAAGCGAGCTTGGCAGTAACGCAGGCTATCTGCCTGAGTTTGCTCAGGAGTTTTTCTTTCTTCCCGTCACCAACTTCGATGAGTGCGTGCTCGAGAACTTCATCTATCCTCGAAACTGGCACTATCTCTATTCTGCCTTCGTGCTCTGCATCGAGCATGACGTCGTCCACGTTGTCCTTTGGTATTATTACCTTCTTTAATCCTGCTTGAATAGCAGCCTCTATTTTCTGCGTTACTCCACCTACCGGCAGGACTTCACCTTTGACAGATAGGCTGCCGGTCATTGCAACGCTCTGATCGACCGGAATCCCCTCTATAGCTGAGATTACTGCAGTAGCTATGCTTATGCTTGCCGAATCTCCTTCAACGCCCTCGTAAGTTCCGACGAACTGAATGTGCACGTCCTTGCTCGAAATGTCTCTGCCCGTAAACTTCTTTATTATTGCCGAAACGTTCATGACGGCTTCCATTGCTATCTCCTGCAACCTGCCCGTGGCTATAACCCTGCCTTCAGACTTGCTCATTGCCGGAGTAACTTCCGCAATTATCGGTAAAACTATTCCAGCGGACTCACCTATTACTGCTAAACCGTTAACCCTGCCGACCACTTCTCCTTCCGTCATGAACAGCCTGTAATCCTTCCTTCTCTCTATGTACCTGTCGGCTATCTGTTCTTCTATTGTCTTTGAAACTTTCTTTGCGGCTATGACGTGTTTCTGCGTTACAACCTCAGCATTCTCACTCCTCGCTATGTCTCCAGCCGTTCTTACGAGACCTCCGAGCTCTCTGAGCCTCAAAGTTAACCTGTTCCTCCTTCCCGCTCTCTTCTTCGCCTCTTTTATTATCTCAGCAACTGCATTTCTGTCAAAGTGCGGGATTTTTCCGTCTCTCACAACTTCCTGAGCCACGAATCTCACGAGCTTTCTCCTGTTTTCCACTGTATCCGGCATAGTGTCGTTCATGTAAACTTCGTAACCGTAACCTTCAATTCTACTTCTCAGCGCTGGATGCATGCCCATGAGAGCGTCGAGGTTTCCAGCTGCGACGAGTATGAAATCGCAGGGCACGGGTTCTGTTCTAACCATTGCACCACTCGACCTCTCCGACTGCCCCGTTATCGGGAACTTCTTCTCCTGCAAGGCTGTTAGCAATTTCTGCTGGGATTCTATAGTAAGTGTGTTTATTTCGTCTATGTAGAGAACTCCTTTGTGTGCCCTGTGAATTGCTCCAGCCTCAACTCTCTCGTGAGCAGGAGTTTCGAGCCCACCACTCTGGAACGGATCGTGTCTGACGTCTCCGAACAGAGCGCCGGCGTGAGCGCCGGTTGCATCCTCAAAAGGTGCTGTTTTCTTGTCAGCGTTGTTGACGAGCAGTTTTGGAACGTTTCTTTCTTCTTTTGGCATCATGTACCTCGCTACTAAGAACAGCATAGCAGCAGCAATAATTCCCCATATCATCTGCCCTTCAAGAGCAGCGTAGAGGACTATGAACGTGAGAAGCATTATTAGGAAGAAGTTTCTTGCCTGAGCTTTTTTCAGCGCTTCCTGCTTGTAGGCTTCAACTATTTCTTTACCTTTTCCTGCAGGAACAGTTCTCACTTTTGGCTGGTTTGGATCGTCGGGATTTGGATAGACCAGTATGTCTTCGAGGTCTTCTCTGGGAAGAAGCTCCGCCATTGCATTGGCAAGCATGGACTTGCCTGTACCGGGGGAGCCTATCAGCATGACGTGTCTTTTCTGCACTGCAGCTTTTTTTATCGCCTCTACTGCGTGATCCTGACCGATTACCTGATCTATCAGCCTTTTAGGTACCTCTATTTCAGCTGTTGTTTTGAATTCCAGACCTCCTACGAGTTCATCCACGTTAGAGGACAGAGTAAAGTTTTCAAATTCCTCTGTGTTTCTCTTTTCATCTACCATGTCAGGAAAAGTAGGTTAAAAGAGTATTAAATAAGTTTTTATGGAGTTTCAGGATTTCGTAACGGTGTAGCTCCATGAATGTCTGCGTGCTGTACTCGGGAGGGAAGGATTCAAACCTTGCACTGTTAAAAGCAGTTAAAGAGCACGAAGTGGTTTGCCTCCTTTCTCTAAAGCCAGAATCCGAAGAGAGTGAAGTTTTCCACTATCCGAACATTGATTTAACAGAACTTCAGGCGAAAGCCCTTGACATGCCTCTGATACGAGTAAGGTGTCCGAACGACGAGAGAGGAAGCCTGAAAGCTCTGAAAGAGGGATTGAAGAGAGCAAAGGAGATGGGTGCTGAGGGCGTCGTTACCGGAGCTATAAGGTCGACTTACCAAGCAACAAGGTTTCAGAGGGTTTGCGACGAGCTCGACCTGTGGTGCTTCAATCCCCTGTGGTTGAGAGACGAGATCTCGATACTGAGGGAGATCGTCGAGCTCGGATTTCAGACCGTGTTCGTGAGGGTTGCAGGACTGAGCGAGCGTTTTCTCGGGAGAACGATAGACGTGAAGGTTATTGAGGAGCTTGAAAGACTGAAAAACTACGTGAACCCGGCAGGAGAGGGTGGAGAGTACGAAACTCTCGTTCTGTACATGCCTCTCTTCAGGGGAAGAATAGAAATCCTTGAGAGCGAGGTTCTCAGAAGGAGTGGAGAAGACGCAACTCTGGTCATCAGGAAGGTGAGACTTTGCTTCTGATTTCTGTCTGCAGGTACAGGCTGCACGAAGAAGAGTTCGTCAGACCGGTGAAGGAGCTGGTTGAGAGGTTTGACGACGTGGAAGTTGTCAGAATCCGGGAGAGTACTGAAAGCGAAGTTTCCGGTTCGGAGAGTTTAAAAGGAAATTCAAAAGACAAAGCCGTAATCTGTGGAACGGCTCTGAAGGATTTTGATTACCTGAACTTTGATTTCTCACCGCTGCTGAACTTCAGATGTCTGCTCGGAATCTGTGCCGGATACCAGATACTGGCAAAACTGTTTTCGGCCGAGCTGAGCGCTGTAAAAAAGATTGGTGTTTACGGCGTGAAGGCTGTAAAGCAAAACCCCCTTTTTAAATCCGACTTCAGAGCATACTTCCTCCACAGACTTGCTCTGAAAGCGGACAGCGTTCCTCAAGAATTCGAGGTACTTGCCACGCAGGACGAAGAGGTTGCAGCCTTCAGGGTGGCAGACAGGGAGTTTTACGGAGTTTCCTTTCACCCGGAGGTACTCAATCCAGAGATAATTGAAAATTTTGCCAAGCTGCGGGTCAGATGAATTTCAGTTAGAAACGGACGGTGTGCAAAAAGACCAAAATAAAGAGTGAATCATGCTCCAAACTTCTCCATCCTGTCCACTAGGTCTAAAGCTATTCTGAACAGGTCAATTCCTCTGATCCTGCAGAGCCCACCTTTCCAAGCTTCCAGCTCTGAGAACTCCTTAACTTCGTCAACTCTGACGCCGTCGTGGACTATAACCACGGGCACGGGATCTCCCGTGTGCTCCCTGACGCTTACGGGTGTTGAGTGGTCTGCAGTTAAAATCAGGCACACGTCCCTGAAGTCGAGTTTGAGTAACGGTTCTATGTGTTTATCAACTTTTTCAATGAATTCCTTCTTTCCCTCGAAATTGCCGTCGTGGCTAAGTTCATCAGTCGCCTTGATGTGCAGCAGGACAAAATCGTTCTCCTTCAGAGCTTCAAGTGCAGCTTTAACCTTGTTTTCCAGATTTGTGTTTTTGCTGCCAGTCGCCCCCTCCACGTCGGGAACGTATCCTCTGAGGAGCTTTCCAATGCCCTTTATGAGGGTCGTTCCGGCTATAACGGCGAGTTTCATTCCGTGCATCTCTTCAAAACTCGGGATGTGCGGGCATTTTCCCACTCCTCTAAGCAAAAGAGCGTTGGCCTTTGGTAAACCCTTCTTCGCTCTCTCCTCATTTAGCGGGTGTTTTTCGAGTATTTCGTGGCTCAGCTCCATAAATCTGTTGACTATCTCCGCAGTCCTCTTTGCTTCCTCGCTGTCGTCTAAGGGGACGCATCTCTTAACTTTCTCCCCCACTTTGTGCGGATCGGTGTCGCTTATTTTATCGGAGAGTTTCTCTCCCCTCAAAACAAGAGCCCCTCTGTGACCGCTACCCCTTCTGAATACGAACTCCACGTTGAGCTCGCTCAAATCAACCCCTTCGTTTATTGCCTTTTCGAGCTCGTCGGTATCGCTTATTCTTCCAGCTCTCCTGTCAACAACGACTTTATCAAAAATACTTCCTTCGCCCTCAACTGTACCGAAATTCACCCTGAACGCTACGTCTCCCGGTTTGACGTCTACTCCAGCTCCAGCAGCTTCAATCGGTCCTCTACCCGTGTAGTACTTGTAGGGGTCGTATCCGAGCAGAGAGAGATGGCCCGTATCACTTCCCGGTCTTATTCCGGGAGATATCGTGTCCATTATACCGTTTATGCCCATTTTCGATAGTTTGTTCATGTTTGGCGTTTTCGCTTCGCTCAGGGGCGTTTTGCCGTCAACTGGTCTGTCTCCCAGACCGTCTAAAATAACGAGAAGAACTTTGCCCATAAGTATGGTTTGCATGTTATGCTTTAAATCGTTGACCCATGAACCGTTCAGCTATTTTAACGGTTCAATTCTGACATTCAATTTAGCTCTTCAAAAACTGAACCGGGAAAGCAAATCAAAACAGCTAAATCAAACTGACTCCTCTCTCCTCAATTTCTATTCCAAACTCCTCAGTAGTATGACTTGTTTTCAGTGTTTTTATTACTCTCAAATATCTGCCGTCTTTCTTCATTTTAAGTGATATGACGTCGCAGCATATCTGCTGTACTGCTATCTCAAAAGCCTTTGAGTGCATACCTCTGACAGCGTTTATCATACCGACACACCTTTTTTCTCTGCAAATCCTTTTTATTTTTTGAAGCAGGTCGTAGGCTTTTCTTTCTCCGTAAATAAAGGCAATAGAGGATATAGAGTCAAAAACAAATCTTTCACACCTTCTGATTTCTCTTATCACGTCGGCTTTTAAACCCTCAAAGCTCTGGTTTTCCAAGGAGGACAGCTCCTCAAACTTCAGCAGCTTCTTCTGCTCGAGTTCTTCAGTAAACCAGCCGAGAGTTTGCATGTTTTCTCTGACCTCTTCCGGCTGGTGATCAACGCAGAAATAGACGCTCTTAAAACCAAGTCTGGCTTGCTTGTAAACAAATTGCTGGCATATAACCGATTTGCCAGTTCCAACGTCACCCAAGAGTAAAACCAGAGAAGGGACGGGAATTCCACCTCTCAGAGCTTCATCCAGGCGTTCTATTCCTGTCGTCGTCCTGTGCTGCAGATTTTTCATTATTATCATTCCAATTATACGTTTCGAAAATAAATAGTTTACCAACCTTTAAAAGGTGCTGTCAAGATAAACACCCCCAGTAGTTATAGAAAGCCACAAAACTCTCCAACCAGCTCTGAACAGAATCAAAAGAATTTTAAGGAAATCTGTTCCAGAACCTCTTCGTCCCTTAAACCTCGAAAAGAATCCTTCTACGGCATTTCTCTCACCAAACGTCTCATGTCTGTACTTCAATCCTAATCTTTG
>WAPX01000042.1 GCA_015520485.1 Archaeoglobaceae archaeon | reverse complement strand
AGCAATTCTTAATCTCATGGATAAAGACGACAGCTTGGTGGAGTTCGTTGAGGACAGACCGGGTCACGACATTAGATACAGCTTGGATTCCACGAAGATAAGGGAAGAACTGGGATGGAAACCGAAGCATCGCTTCGAAGAAGGGATAGAGGAGACCGTAAAGTGGTATCTGAAGAACGAGTGGTGGTGGAAACCCCTTGTCGACGAAAAGGTGCTCCATCCAACTCCCTGGAAGTTGAAGTGGTGAACTGATAAAGCGAGGGATAAAATGAGACTTTTCATTACCGGTGGAAGTGGTCTTCTGGGAAGCAGGCTGGCCGAAGTAGCTCTGGAAAGAGGTTACGAAGTCTATTCAGGGTACAGGACTCACAGGCCCGAGTTTGGCAAGCCTGTTAAGTTCGATCTGACTGATTCGAACAGCATCGTAAAGGCTGTTGATAGAGTTAAGCCGGATGTAATTGTTCACTCTGCAGCACTCACGGATGTTGATAAATGTGAGGTAGAGAAGAAACTTGCTCACAGAATAAACGCTGAAGGTACAGTGGTCGTTGCCAGTGCGGCGAGAAAAACTGGGTCGTTTTTTGTTTACGTCTCAACAGACTACGTCTTCGATGGCAGTAAGGGCATGTACAGAGAAGAGGACGAAACGAATCCCGTTAACCACTACGGCTATACAAAGCTGCTGGGGGAAAGATATACCCAGAAATACTGTGTAGATTTCTGCATCGCGAGAACGTGCGTAATTTACGGAGCGAAGCCGGCAAGCGGCAAGGTTAACTTTGCTCTATGGATAATCGACAGGCTCGAGAGAGGAGAGAACGTTAAAATCGTTACCGACCAGTACATAACTCCCACTCTGAATACGAATCTGGCTGAGATGCTGCTGGAGGTTGCCGAGAGAAAAATTACGGGAATATTCCATCTGGCCGGAGCAACGAGAGTTTCGAGGTTCGAGTTCGCTGAGAAGGTTGCAGAAGTCTTCGGACTGGACGATAGCCTCATCACACCATCGAGAATGAACGAAATAAACTGGATTGCAAAAAGGCCAAGAGATTCATCCCTCAACACTTCTAAAGCTGCAAAATACCTGAATAAGAAACCCCGCGATTTGAAGGAGGCTTTAAAGGTGTTGAAAAAGGAGATGTTCGGATGACGCCTGTTTGACCTCAGGTTGTCAGGAGATTATAAAAGCAAATAACGTTTATACCGCCTGCACGGTTTATCAAAAACTTAATTCCGGCGTTAATCTAAAAAATGGAGGTGTAACCCATGCTTCCCGGTATAACCATCAGGTCTTTAAAGAGGTTTGCGGATGAAAGGGGCTTCTTCACCGAGATAATGCGAAAGGACTGGGAGATATTTGAGGATGAAGTAGTTCAGGTGAATTTGTCGATTACGTATCCGGGGATAGTTAGAGCTTGGCACAAACACGAGAGGGGGCAGGTCGATTACTTCGTATGTACAAGAGGAGCGATAAAGATTTGTGCTTACGACGACGAAACGCGTGAGCTGGACGAAATCGTTTCGGCTGGAGACAATCCACAAATTGTGAGAATTCCCGGCCACTACTGGCACGGATTTAAAGTTGTTGGAAATGAACCAGCATACCTCGTTTACTTCGTTAACAGGTTGTACGATTACGAAGAGCCCGACGAGGTGAGAAGACCTTGGAATGATCCTTCAATAGTTCCAGAGGTCATAAACGGAAAAAGCAACGATCCGAGGTGCGGTAAGCCTTGGGACTGGTTTTATCCGCCACATAGATAATAATATAACGTATTCCTGCAAAGATTGCGAGAGATTTGTTGATGTTTTATGTTATATTTACGAGGGTGCTTTTGGGATGAACTATGTTAACAGCAGTAAAAATTCCAGATGTTCTTCTGACCTACAAAGAGACCAAGATAAACAACGCCCCGGCCGGGAATTGAACCCGGGTCTGGGAGTCCGCAGCCCCCAAGGATATCCGCTACCCCACCGGGGCTACAGGGTTTTGACTGGCCAGCAAAAAAGCATTTCGGGCGGCTGCAATCACTGCAATTAAACAGCTTATTTTTTACGACCAAAAAGTTTAAATTCGTTATTATTTTCCGTACATAACGGTGGTTAGATGACCAGCAAAAAAGCAAAATTCCTGATAATGATTGTGCTGTTATCCGCTGTTTTCGCAGGATGTTCAACAAAAAAGACGAATGAAAAACTCGTTGTCTTTCACGCGGGAAGCCTGACAAAACCAATGCAGAAATTCGCAAAGATGTTTGAGCAGAAGTACGGCGTCAGGGTTTACTGTGAAGCCGCTGGAAGTGCTGCTACGATAAGAAAAGTCGTGGATTTACACAGAAAAGCAGACGTAGTTGCCTCTGCCGATTACTCGCTGATTCCAAAGATGATGTACCCTAAGTACGCGAACTGGACGATACTGTTTGCAAGAAATGAAATAGTGGTAGTCTACACGAATAAAAGCAGGTATTCAAATGAGATTAACTCTTCAAACTGGTACAGGATACTGGAAAAGCCGGACGTCAGGATAGGCTTTTCCAACCCGAACGATGACCCGTGTGGTTACAGGGCACAGATGGTTATGGAGCTCGCAAGTCTGTACTACGGAAAACCGATTTACCACAGGCTCGTTGAAGAAAACAGCAACATGAGGTTCGTAGATGAGAATGGAACTTACGTGCTGAGAATGCCACCCACAACTGAACTTAAAGTAAACACGAGCAAAATAAAAATGAGAAGCATGGAGATGTCTCTAATAGGACTCCTGCAGAGCGGAGACGTCGATTACGTCTTTCTTTACAAGAGCGTCGCAAAACAGTTTGGCCTGAAATACGTGGAGCTTCCACCTCAGATAAATCTTGGCAGCAAAAAATACGAAAAGTTCTACTCCAAGGTTGAGGTTGTACTTGCAAACGGAAAGGTTGTCAGAGGAAAGCCGATAATCTACGGGCTGACGATTCCAAAAAACGCACCGCACAAAAAGCTGGCAATCGACTTCGTGGAGATGGTGTTGAAAAATCCCGACGTCTTTAAAGAGCTCGGACAGAGCCCAATAGTTCCGGCGTTGGCTGACAACTACAGCAATTTACCGCCACAGCTAAAACAGCTTGTAAAGCCAGCGGGCTGATACCGATGAAGGAGTTGAGGATGAAAAAGCTGAGCACATTTACATTTTTTCTGTCTGCGGTATCGTTTGTAACTGTACTGTTTCTGGCTTTACCCATAGTTTACCTTATTCTGACTCAGTTTTCGGGATTAGATGTCTTTGAAACGTTTCTAAAAGCGGCGTTACTAAACGAGAGCGTCTGGGAGGTAATACTGTTCACATACTTTGCAGCGCTGGTTTCAACAGCATTCGCTGTAATTTCTGGGGTTCCTCTGGCGTACATACTTGTCAGATACGATTTTCCGGCAAAGAGGATTGTTGAGAGCTTTGCAGACTTACCGGCTGTAATACCACACACGGTTGCAGGTATTGCACTGCTATCTGTTCTCGGAAGTTCCGGAATAATAGGCAGGTTTTCTCCGGTAAGCTTTGTAGATGCATTTCCGGGCATAGTTGCTGCAATGTTTTTCGTTTCGTTTCCCATATTCCTCAATAATGCAAGGGAGGGATTTGCCAAGATAGACAGAAGACTTGAAAGTGTTGCGAGAACTCTCGGAGCAAATCATTTCAAAGCTTTCTTAACTGTAACACTCCCTCTCTCTGCAAGAAGCATTGCTGCCGGAGCAATAATAGCGTGGGCGAGAGCTGTTAGCGAGTTTGGCGCGATAGTGGTGTTAGCGTATTACCCGCTCGTCGCTTCAACCTTAATCTACGACAGGTACCTAAGTGAAGGTCTCAACGCAGCAGAGCCAATTGCGGTACTACTGATACTCCTGACAATGCTCGTATTTTCAGTGCTGAGGACTCTGTTCTGGAGAAGCGACGAACTTCAGCAATGATGCAGACTTTACCTTCTTACCTTAAGCAGCTTGAAAACCAAAAAGTTAGTTAACTCTCAAATCGATCAGTTCAGCAGAACAACTGTCAGAAGGTGGTAGTTTGAGTCTTGAAATCAAATGCAGAGTCTGGATTGAAAAAAACGGTATTCACATAATAGGAAAGGGTGGTGCTGAAATTTTAAAAGCTCTGGAAGAGTACAGATCACTCTCCAAAGCTGCAAGAGCGCTTGGAATGTCGTACAGATTTGCGTGGATGTACATAAACAAAATTGAGAAAAATACTGGTTTAAAAATCGTAAACAGAGAAAGAGGGGGGAAAGGAGGGGGCAGAATGGCTCTAACGGAAGAAGGGAAAAACCTACTTAAACTTTATGAGGAGGCCGAAAAAGCGTGTGGGGAAGCTATAGAAAAACTTAGTAAAAGAATATAAAAAAATTCAGGCTTTTTTCGCGAGCACGATCTCAATTGTGGATACGTTAACGCTCCTCCCCTCCGAAACCAGCTCTTCCGTGTCGATCTTGATTTCTTTAACATCGACATTGGGCATGAACCTGTTTCTGACTATCTCTGCCACATCGACAGCCCTGCTTATCGCTTTACCTCTCGCCTTTATAACAACCTCATCGGCTCCCTCGTTGAGCTGAGTCAGCACTGCAAGCACGTAGTTCATTACGGGCTTGTTTCCAACGTAGACCACACGTTCCTCTGCCATTATCTGACCACCTCCTCTCAAAACGAGAAGTAATCGGCTATTTAAATTTAGCTCTAAAAATTTATAAGTCTGAGAAAATTGCTGCCGGTTTTAACAGCATGTCCGGTAAAACTACAGGCAGGCAAACTTTCTAAAACACGAGTTCGTATTCCAGAAGGCGAGATATAAATATTTCGTCTTTCAACTCAGGATTTACGTAACAGCCAGAAGTTATGGGGTGCTTTGGCGTGTAAGGACAGCTCTCTTTAAAACTCGTTGAAATGCTGTAGGTACCTATTTCCTTCGCCAGCCCCACTATCTCGTTTTTGTCAAGTCCTATGAGCGGTCTTATTACCGGCATCTTTATAAGCGACTCCTCAGCTTTCAGGTTGAGTAGGGTTTGACTTGCCACCTGTCCCAAGTTATCTCCAGTAACTATAGCGCTACATCCAGACATTTCTGCAAGTTCTTCAGCTGCTGCGAGCATCGATGCCTTGCAGTACACGCAGACTTCGTTCTCTCTGCAAAATTTATTGACCGTGTCAATCAGCTTTTCGTGATCAACAACAACAAGCTTGCTGGCTTTAACTCCCCTGTCCACGAGCAAATCAACGATTTTCTTCACGGTTTCATCTGAACCGCCCTGCCTGAAGTGCAGAAAGACTACCTCCCCCTTCAGCAGGTAGCTTGAAACAGGCGAATCTATTCCCGTCGAAATCAGTGATACAAGTTTCATGACTTCCAGCCTTAAATTATCCCTAATATCTTTAGTGCAAAGACGTAACAGGCTGTGCCGGCAACGTCCATGAACGAAGCTATTATTGGGATTCCCACGTTGTCAGGGTCAACGCCCTTCTTGAACGACAGTATGGAGAAGTAGTATGCCATTGCATCTATTATAACCATTATAAGCTGTCCTGCGACGAGAGTCACAAGAACCATTTTCGGTAAAGAGATCGTCGGTATGTGCAGCAGAATATTTACCAGATACCCGAAGACTCCGACAAGAGTGAACGTGAACGCAGCTATTGCGTGCATGACTGCAAACGTGTAGAAAACGTCGTTATCGGGCTTTGCTTTTGGTTCCAGTAAACCGACGTGCAGCTGAGAGGTAAAACGAGCAGCCAAAATTCCGCCCATAGCACCTCCATCTTCGAGAAATGCCGGAACGAGTGTCAGCAATCCGGCAGTGGCTATGAATTTGTCGAGTTTGCTTCCAAGTATGGTTCCGGAGCCAAAATCGAGAGCGACGCAGAGTGCGAGTACGGGTATGCTTTCAATCACTATTTCC
The DNA here is from genome assembly GCA_015520485.1 of Archaeoglobaceae archaeon. GTDB lineage: Archaea > Halobacteriota > Archaeoglobi > Archaeoglobales > Archaeoglobaceae > WAPX01. The sequence continues at coordinate 2,129 of WAPX01000042.1, read as the reverse complement.
TTTCCAATCCCAAACCTTCCAAACCTCACCGAGTTAAAGACGAGAAGGAGTAGAATCAGTATGAATGCCACAATAATTACCTTTTCGTCAAATCCAACCTTAACAACGAGAAGTATGGCTGCGAAGAGAACGGGAAGCGTAATCATATCGCCAAAAAGAGTTACTATTGGTATGGTCGTGTGATCCGGGTTCCAGCCCCACTTGAAACTGCCTATGGCGAGCAGAACCGTGGCCGGTATCAGTATTCCTGCAGATATGAACGCCGTAATTTCTGCAACGAGAATTAAGTTAACCGTTGTGGTCAAAAAGTTCCTGTTCAGACCCAAAAATACTGCTATTACCGATGCTGCTATACCGTCCACGATACCGAAAAACATCAGCAAAAACAGCGCTGACATTACGTTTTCATTCAGCAGAGGGTTGCTCTTGAGCCTTGCTGGTAGCCTGCCTGCGTGGAGGTACGAACTCAAACGGGATCCAAGAGAGGAAAATACGTTACCTCTCAAGCCGGCACTCGGCGGGATCAGGATGATTAAAGCCGGTACTAAAAGAAAAATCGAAGAAGAGTGCCCCATAACGAGGCCTGTGATAAGGTCCCCTACCGTGCACAGAAAAAGGGCAAAAAGACACTCCCTCACGTCTCTTTTCGTCAGCCTCGTTGAAAGAGGCAACCTGCCATCTCCACTTGCCTACTTTTTAATCTTCTTCTCTATTTCCATCGCCTTCTTCAGAGTTGTCAGAAACATGAGGAACACGAGTACCATTACTACAATTGCTGCCTCAAAAACGGCCACAAAATCACTCAATATTCCACCTCCTTTTCGATTGTGGAAAGCCTAACGTCTACGATCATGTACGCAATGTACATCAGAAGAAAAGACAGTATCATTGGCCCGAGAGCTTTTCCGACGTTAAAACCGATTTGCAGAGACTGGGTTGAGGGGTGTAGGGAGAAGAAGAGTTTTGTTGACAAGTAGCTTAAAGGTACCGTTGCATAACACAAGATTGCGAGAACTGCTGAAACCTTGGCTTTTTCTAAAGGATCATCTATGGACGACCTTATTGCAAAGTAAGCTACGTAAGCAGCCCACAAAATCAGAACTGTAGTTTCTCTCGGATCCCAGTTCCAGTAAGCCCCCCAGGCAGCCTTGGCCCATATCGACCCGCTTATGAGTGCCGCAGTTATCATAAAAAATCCTGCCTTTGCTGAAGAAACAGCTATGATGTCCCACTTTTCTCCCCTCTTTACGAGATACGCTATGGCCGCTACGAAGGTTACTGTAAAAGCGGTGTAAGCCGTTATGGCTGAAGGCAGGTGAAAGAATAGTATTCTGTAGTTGTTGTGCAGAATTGGTTCAACTGCCGGTGGCAGTTCCACCAAACCGACGTATGATCCGTAGGTAAAAAGTATAAACGACAGCACCATGGGTATCAGGGCTTTTTTCATGCCACCTCTTTTAAAAAGTGTGTATATAGCGTTTTTGCTGCCTAATTCTTTTCTCGAGATGCTAAAAACAGTATTAAAAGGACATTACTTACACTGCGCAGTCAGACAACCGCTAATCGGTTAATCAGCAGAACTACAAACAAACGCGGTAATAAGCAATCAAACTAAAACAAAAAGGAAAAAATAATCTTTAACATTCGTCGTGCTGAATAGCCCCATTGGGACAGCTTTCAACACAGGAACAGCAAACAGAGCAGTTCTCCATGTTTACGGGAACTGATTTACCCTCGTCGTTCAGCTCAAAAACTTCTTCTGGACAGACGGAAATGCACTCTCCACACCCATCACATTTGTCATGATCAACGACTATATTTACCAAGCATATCACCCCCGAATGTGGTAAAACTCGTCTAAATTTAAACCTTTTGGTTTATAGCTTTCGAAAAACAAAAACAAAAGAAGAAATCTGAGGATTAACCCTCAGCTCTCTTTCTCTCGTACTCCTCGACGTATCGAGGTGTTGCATAGTATGTTGTCGAACCGGATGACCAGTAAGTTGCTTTCCCCTCTTCTATAAGATCCATGACTATTTTCTGCACAACTTTTTTGTTCATTCTGAGAACTTTTGCAAGGTCTTTTATCTTCCATGTTTTCTGGTCGAGTTTTTCAAGGACTTTCTGTT
>WAPX01000041.1 GCA_015520485.1 Archaeoglobaceae archaeon | reverse complement strand
GTTATAGTCATGGAATTTTTTCATAGTTATAATAAATTATTAAAATATATATATGTCTTATATTAAGATTATATTAGGAAATCATTAAATGAAGTTGCATTATTTTACTTTACCCAAAGTTAATAATTAGATTAAACTCTTCTTCAAGAATTTTTTTCCCATATCCTCCACCACGAATGTATCCTACCAAATTACCCTGTTTTTCACGAACTTTAGCTATGGGAAGAAGAGACTTCAAATCTTATAGGTTCTTTGAGGATTTTTTAATTGGTTCTAGAAGCATATTATCAGAAATAAATTTTTTATTAGAATTTCTACAATTTTTACCAACTTCTAACAATTTGACCTGTAGATCCGTAGAGCTTATGAAAGCAACTTTAAATATCTACATGTATTGTAGGACTTCTATGGGCTATCTAATTCAATTGTTAAAAAGCAGACCAGAAGCTTTAGAACTCCTTGGGGAGGCTCTGGGAGATTTTGTATATAGAGGGAAGTACACCTGATGTAGGTAAAAGAAGAGAGCACATCATCCGAACGCTTTTGGAAATGGAATTTGGGTTAAAAGTCATCCCTGCACCCCCTATGGAAAGAGATTGGGATTTTCAAGTAATACTCGACGAAAATAGGAGACAATTCTACAGTTTAAAGATAACCGAAACTGTAACAACTTTAAAAGTCGCTTGGAATGGATTTCCATTCTCTTGAACGTGCAAGAAAGTTTGAATTTAAGTATCCTACTTTGTACGTTACCGCCAATAGAAAAGAAAAAGTAATTTCTGCATATGTTTTTGAAATAGAAGATTTAGAGTCTATTAAAAGGGAGATTGGAGATAATATCTGGTGGATACCAAAAAGTGGAACTAATCCAAGAGGGTTTGGTATAAATACGCGATCTGTGAAACGTCTGATAGAGATAGCTAAAGCAAAAGACAATGCTATAACCACAAAGTATATGCCCATAAACATGGAAAGATTAAAAAGAGAATACTGGAAAAAATGGTACAATTTATTAAAAAATTTGGCTCTAAAGTATACCATTAATTTCTGATCAGAATTCCAATAATGTTTTAGTACTTAAGATGTTTATCCTATCTTTTGCTATTTTAATGTATTTTTCCCTCAATGTCTATGCCTATATGGTGTCTACCTGTTTTTAAGGCAGCAATACACGTTGTACCGCTACCAACAAACGGGTCCAAGACTACATCTCCCTCGAAAGTGTACAATTGGATGCACCTGTACGGCAACTCTTCAGGAAATGGTGCTGGGTGACCCATCCTTTTAGCTGACTCAGGAGGAAACTTCCACACACTCTTAGTAAATTTTAGTAAATTCAAGAAATTCCTCTCTGGTTATAGTACTTTTACTTGATAACGCAATCGCAAAAATAAATCACGTTAAATCCAGACCTCTCCACCCTCGAAGACCTCTTTTTTCCAGATGGGCAGCTGACTTTTCATTCCTTCAACTGCATCGTTCAAAGCCTGCCACACGTCTTTTCTGCTCCTGCCCATAACCGCAACGTAAACTATGTCCTCTCCGGCAAAAACCCTGCCCGTTCTGTGGAAGATCTCCGCGCCCTCAACTCCCGGGTAACTGAGGATTCTGTCCTTCAACTCTTTCAGTTTTCTGTCGTAAAGCTCTTCGTGTTTTTCATAATCGAGGTAAATTACCTTTCTGTCTCTGTTGATTCTTTTTACGAAACCGACGAAAAGAGCTATAGCTCCGCAAAATTTGCTGTTTTCCCGTCTCTTGAGCTTCTGAATAATTGAGCGCGGAGTTTCCCATTCCATCCACCCTTCCTTTACCCTCGTTTTTAATTTCTCCACTTCCTCACTTCCGTCTTTTTCTACTACGAATGCCTCCTCATACCCGGCATCGCACAGAACGTCCAGAACTCTGCTCAGTGGGAGTTTGAAAAACCCGCAGGGCGTTTCGAATCCACCATCCTTTTCTTCAACGACTGCTCCACGGGCTCCATCTCTTTTATCCGAGAAGTAAACTCTCAAGTTTTTCACCTCTTTTTGTTTTGCATTTTGTTCGTTGTTAAATCTTTATCAAACGAAAATGAAATAACAAGTCAACCCGCTCCCCACAAAAAACGCAAACCTTCGCCCGTTAAACGAGCAAAACGATACTTGCCCAACAACCTCAGTCGTTACAAGTCCCTCCACCTCTAACTTTGCCCTGGTTGGGTTTTTATATGAGGGGCTCGGGGTGCTCCCTACATCCCAGCCCTGACTCTTCTTTAGCGAGATAACATATAAAGTTTAGGAGATGTTTCTCCAAGAAAGTAGTAATCCATTACGCTACATCAACGAAAAAGTCTAAACATGAAGATTAAAATTAAAATAGTTAAATAAAAATAGTTAAAACTACATTATTCCGACCTTCCTAAGAGCATTCTTAATTTCTGCTATTTCAGCGTATATCTTTAAATGCGTTTCCATGTATTCCCTCAAATCGTATCTGAGCAGGTCTACTTTTTCCCCTACAGCTTCAACCCCTCTTTCCAGCAGAATCAATCTTTGCTCCTAACTCCTTTCTGATATTCTCAGATTCCTCTCTTATTACTCTTATCGTCTCGTCCTGTTTTTGTAACATTTTCCCTCCCGTAGGTAGCGATTTTAGCCAATTGCATAGCGGTTAAGTAGCGGTAGTACGATTTTGTCTTCATTACGTACCCCCCTCACATCTACATCCTCAACCTCAGCCATTTTCATCTTCGTCTTCTACCAGCACTTCTACCGCCTGCTTCCCATCGACGTAAACGTTATCAGCGAAAAATCTTTCAATCTCCAACGACTCTGCTATACAAGGTAGAAACTGTCTATACCCTACATCGTGCACAAATCAACCAGACCTGCCGAGCATTTCTTTGAGCATCTCCTCAGGCGTGGTTTTCCTCGCTCTTGCTATTCTATCTAAGAGCTTCACGGTTCTGGTGGAGTACTGAACCGCCTTTTTCTGCCTGTAGGCAATTTCCTTCGGCAGGTACTTTTCGGCAATTTTCCTGAGTGCGTACTTCCTTATTATTTCTCCGTTCTCCTTTCTGACTCTGTAATCTCCGGGAATTTTCATAACTGCTCTGATTATGTCCCACTGCAGATACGGTGTCATGAGGTTCACTCCTACCCTGTAGGCGAGTTTTGTATCTCTTTCGAGGTTGTTCACTCCAAGCATCTCCACGTCTCTTTTCAGAATCCAAAATAGCTCTTCCTTTCCGGCGTAATTCTCGTACTTTTTGTATCCGCCAAACAGCTCGTCCGCTCCCTGACCGAACATCATGCTGTCAAATCCGAGCTCTTTTGCTTTTTTCAGAGCCAGATAAACTGGAATGCCTATGGAAACGTGGAACGGGCTTGCCTCCTCAACAGCAGTCACGACCTCAGGCAATACGCTTTCCACAGTCTTTTCGTCGAATTTGAGGATGTGCAGTTCTCTTCCAAGCTCCCTTGCAGCCCACTTTACGTGCTCCTCTTCCTTCTCGCTGGCAGTAACGCTGATTAAGGGAACATCGTACATGGCTGCTAAAAGAGAGCTGTCCACTCCACCAGAGAAGGCTACGCAGTCTCCGGGCTTAAAACTACTGAGCTTTTTCTCGATGGCCTCCATCAGCTGTACAACTTCCCCTTCGTCCTTTGAAGAGGGGTCAGCTTCAAAAACATCATCAAACGAGAATTTTTCAACGCTTATTTCTCCTTCGTAACTAACCTTAACGACTTCTCCCGGGTTTACGGCTCTCGCATTTCTGACAAGTCTGCGAAACGAAGAGAACTCGGTTTCCGAGTAATAGAGGGGTTTTCCACCTATAACGTCTCTTGAAAGCAAAACGTACTTCGTCTTAAAAGCAATTACGGAGTAAAATCCTTTAACCTCGAGGGGAATTCTGTCGCTCACTTCTGGCTCTTCAACCTCACTCGCATCGTAAAGCATGTTCTGCTTCTGTTTGCACGGAAATTGAGCGTTAGCAATAACCCTCCTGGCTTTATCCTGAATACATGCGTACAGCATGGTATTTCATGAACTTTTCGGAATAGAAGTACGTTGTGGTTACTGAATTCGCAGAATTAAACTTCCACGTTCTGCAGGCAAAGTATTAAATCCTCCCGAAATTAAGAACCGTGCATGAAAAAGGATGAGATGGATGGGATAACAGGTAAAAAAACTGGAAAAACCGGTAAAATAACTGTGGCGCACACACCTGATGCCGATGATGCCTTTATGTTCTACGCAATGACTGCTGGAAAAATAGAGATGCCGTTCGAGGTTGAGCACGTAATAAAAGACATAGAAACCCTCAACAGGATGGCTTTTGAAAACCAGCTTGACGTTACGGCCATATCCGTGCACGCTTACGCCTACCTAAGCGAGAACTACAGAATTCTGTCCGCCGGAGCGAGCGTTGGAGATGGCTATGGGCCTGTGGTTGTTGCTGAAAACGAAAGAGAGAGCCTGGGCAGAGTGGCGGTTCCGGGAAAATTGACCACTGCCTTTCTGCTCCTCATGCTCGCCTGTGACGACCTTGGCTTTGAGTTCGAACCCGTGGAAATGAGGTTCGATGAGATAATTCCCGCCGTAAAAGAGGGGAAAGTGGATTCGGGTTTGCTAATACACGAGGGGCAGATTACCTACGCAGACCATGGACTTGTAAAGCTGATAGACCTGTGGGAGTGGTGGAACGAAAAGACTTCCCTGCCTCTGCCCCTCGGCGTGAACGCCATAAACAGGAGGTTTGACGAGGAAACTCAGAAAGCTTTTCTGAAAGCAATGAGAGAAAGCATAAGGTACGCTCTCGAGCATTCTGAGGAAGCTGTAAGCTACGCTCTGAAGTTTTCGAGGGGTTTGAGTGGGGAGTTAACTGAAAAATTCGCTAAAATGTACGTTAACGAGTACACGTACGAAATGCCGGAGAGCGTTGTTGAAGCAATAAACACGCTTTTTGACATGGCTGAGGAGAAGGGTATACTGAAAAAACCGGTTGTTGACGTGCTCTTTCTATAGCTGTATAGCTGTGTTTGTATTACGATTTTGATATATTTAATTTAATATTATAAAGTTAATCGACAATAAAATTTCAGATAACCTGGAAACTGTACCGTACTGACGATTAACTTTATATAACCTGCCTGAATAAAGGGTAAGTGAAGGAGTGAAGTAAAAAGCGGGGTGGGGTAGCCAGGTAATCCCGGCGGGCTCATAACCCGCAGATCCGTGGTTCAAATCCACGCCCCGCTATATCCCTCAAAACACCTGCACCCTGCCCTCGTTTTTGAGCTATTTCAGCGCAGATCAGTGGTCTCCATGAAAAAAGTCAGATGCAGGAGCTGTGGTTGTGAACTCGATCTTCCAACCCAGTACTGTCTTTCGTGTGGGGAAAGAAATGTGGACCTGTGTCTCGTTTACATGGGCGAAAAACTGTACCTGCTGTTTTTTGCCGTTAGAAGTGACGTTCCGGACGGCATTTTAGTAGATATGGAATCCTTCAGGCTGTACCCCGAACAGGAATCGCTGAGGAACACGTTTGAACTCGTGTCTGAAAGGATTCACTGGAGGAGAGCGGATAAAGTCGTTGTAGCCGGAGTGGATAACTTCAAGGCGGAGTTGTGCGCTGAACTGATTTCAAAGTACAGGCTTTCGGAGTTTAAAGTGCAGAACGCAGGAGCTGTGGAGTTTGACAGGCTCGTAAAAAGAATTAAGGACTCGCTAAAGGTGGAGAAAAGTTTGAGGAAAGTGGATCTCAGACCGGACGAGAAGATTGGAGGAGCCCACACGACAGTCATCGGGGGCAGGGAAGGACAGAGGCTACTTCAGGAAATTGCTAAGTGCAGTTACGTAAAGAAAATAGTTCCTGGGGTTATAGAGGGCAGAGGTGCTTCGAGCGGAGGAGGTGTCAGGCTAAAGCTTACGAGGAGCGACGACAGGGGAAACATAAGGGCGATACTCATTGATGGCACAAGCGTGCAGAACGTGCTCGTAATAACGACGGCGTCGAACAGAGATGAGGGAGAGTTCATCAGACTGCTGCTTCTGGACCTGCTGGACTAAATGAATTTTTAAATGAGTTCGTTAAGTCCCACCGCTCGAAAAATCTACTCGAAATCTTAATATTGCCTTCAGCAACTTCTCCGTCTGTTCTCCATTCACGATTACGGGGTGGTAAACTTGAGTGACTTGAGTGAGGGAAATGAAAAAGACTCGAAAAAGCCCAAGCAGGTGGAAAAGTTACCTCCAAAGAAAAACTTTTCGGAGTGGTATCACGAGCTGATTCAGAGAGCGGAAATAATGGACGTGAGATACCCCGTTAAGGGGCTTTACGTATGGTATCCGTTCGGTTTCAGAATTCGAAAGAGCGTTTATGGAATTCTCAGGGAGATTATGGACAGAGAGCACGAAGAAGTTTACTTTCCTGCACTGATACCTGAAACCGAGCTCGGAAAAGAAGGTGAGCACATAAAGGGGTTTGAAAACGAGGTTTACTGGGTAACTCACGGAGGAAAGGATGAGCTTGACGTGAAACTCGCTCTCAGGCCGACGAGCGAGACAGCGATGTATCCCATGTTCAGACTGTGGATAAGGAGCCACGCAGATTTGCCGTTAAGGGTTTATCAGGTCGTGAACACGTTCAGGTACGAGACAAAACACACCAGACCGCTCATAAGGCTCAGAGAAATAACTTCGTTTAAGGAAGCTCACACGATACACGCGACTTTTGAAGACGCTGAAGAACAGGTCAGGAAAGCCGTGGCGTATTACAGAGAATTTTACGACAGGCTGGCAATTCCTTACCTGATATGCAAAAGACCTGAATGGGATAAGTTTCCCGGAGCTGTGTACACGATTGCCTTTGACACGGTAATGCCGGATGGAAAGACCTTGCAGATCGGGACTGTTCACAACCTTGGTGACAACTTCGCCAGAACTTTTGACATAACCTACGAGACGCCTGACGGTGAGCACAGCTTTGCCCACCAGACATGCTACGGCATATCGGAGAGGTGCATAGCGGCTCTCATATCCGTTCACGGCGACGATCTGGGGCTGGTTTTACCGTTCGAAGTCTCTCCCGTGCAGGTGGTCGTTATACCGGTTCTCTACAAGGGCAGGGAAGGCGAGGTGCTGAAAGTTGCGAGAGAGATTGGAGAGGACCTGAAAAAGTACAGAGTCGTTGTGGATGAGAGCGAGGAGAGACCGGGGGCTAAATACTACAGGTGGGAGCTGAAAGGAGTAGCAATCAGAATAGAGGTGGGTCCGAGAGAGGTCGAGGAGGGAACAGCCGTCGTTTCCTTCAGAGACGAAAAGAAGAAGTTTAAGGTGGAGAAAGAGAAAATTCCGGAGATGATCGAGCAGTGGGGAGAGGAAATGAGAGAGAGACTCTACATTAGAGCTCTGAACAGCATGAAGGAAAAAATAGTGCTGTGCGAGAGTCTCGACGAAGTGGAAAGCCACGTCAAGAGCGGTGTTGCTTTCACGTACCTCTGCGATTCCGAGAGGTGCGGTGAAAGGCTGGATGAATTTGGCAGTGTGCTTGGAGAGGTAATTGAGGCTCCTGTAAGCTTTGAAGGCGAGGGAAGGTGCGTTGTTTGCGGTAAAGAGGGTAAGCTGAACGCAGTGGCGAGGACGTACTGAAACTTGCTGAGGTTCGGAGGGCAAAGTTTAAATGCTCTATCTTTTATCCCACTTCTGTTCCGGCAGGGTTTAGTGTGCCGCCGTAGCTTAGCTGGTAGAGCGTCGGCCTGTTAAGCCGATGGTCGCAGGTTCGAATCCTGCCGGCGGCGTTCTTATCTCCGGTTTTACGCTATACTATGACTTTCAGTGGCGCGTACACCTATAAGCTTTTCTCTTTCCAGTTAGCACATGTTGGGTCTGGTTGGGAAGGTTGTCAGGAAAAAGAAGCTCGGTAGCCGAAACTTGGAAAAACGTTTGGAATTCGGATTGCGTTCATAACTTACTAGCCTCCGCCTTTACTCTGTTAACAAAATCGGAGCGTTTTTCAAGTTTTACCATTTCAAGTAGCCCATTTTCCGAAATTCTGTAGTATTCGTGGGCTATAAGATTTCGGAGAAATGTTAGGCGTTTGAAAACTTTCAATTCATCATCACTTATGTAGCCCGCCTCATTAAGTATTTCGAAAGCTCCCTGTATGTTGAAGGGGAGCCCAGCTTTCTATTGGCAAGTACGTATTGAGCCAAGTCAATGAAGTGCGTTTGCTGCCTGAAAATATTTCATTGCGAGCGTGTTGTAATACAAAATAGTCTCTTACGTCCTTCGACTTGAGCTTTTTTAGCTCCTTCAAGATGTCTTTCGATCTTATGATGTATTCAACGAGCTTCATCCGAACACCCCTGATGATTATCATCTTATACATACGAACCGTGTCGAGGTATTCTCTCATATAACTTAATCTCCAAGAGCTTTTCCTCGTCTTGAACGGAATATCTCCTTTCCGTATTTGAAGACCTCGTATCTTATGTGCTAAAGATAGGCGGTGGAAAAGAACGACATCGATTTCTGGAGATGATAAGCTTCCGATGTCCGCTTCACTTTCCGGAATTGGGATGTCGATGTCTGACAGCGGAGTTGCCTCTCCTTTAACATGAGAGCCGAAGAGGTAGATTGCGATAACGCTGGGATGGGATTCGATAATTTCGATGATTTTCAAGAGGTTTTTGTTCAGTTCCATGTTGTTTAATTTTGAAGGAAAGTTACCTGATTTTACATCGCCCTTTATCGAGTAAATAATCTTCAGCGTTTCCCTTTCATCCGAGTTTAGAGCTGAAAATGGACTTGGCAAGAAATACTATTTCCACTTTTCTGCTTGCCCTTCTTTCAGCTTCTATGCCATTCTCAGCAGGTAAATGCCGAATCGTAAGTCGCACGCTTTGGCTGTTAACTCAACTATCCTTTCAAAAGCTTCCTCTGTCATTGCTCCTTCGTAGAATCTAGTTCTTACCCTCTGCCTCAGGATGTTCCTGACCTCGTCCTCATCGTAAAGAGGAAAGCAGATTTCATCGGGATGGAATATCGATCCAGTCTTCATGTCGAGCATAACCTTTCAGTTGTTGCTACAACAATTCCGATTTTAACCGCATACTCTTCGTGGGCCTTCAGAAGCGTGTAGGGGTCGTTGGCTGCATATTTTGTTTATGCGATGTACACGTTTTGCACAACACTTTTTATTTGCCTGCTTGATGTACATACTCGCTGGTATTACTGAGATTAACCCAAAACAGCGTAACAGTTCAAAAACCTGCAGATGGGGATTCGAAATGCTGAAAAGAGATAAGAAAATAGAGAAAGAACTTGCAATGTCGAGAATTGAAAAACTCCTGAAACTGGCAGAAAACGTGAAATTTAAGGACTACGAGCTTGCAAGGAGGTATGTGGAACTTTCGAGAAGAATAGCTTCGAAATACAGAGTAAGAATACCAGGAGAGATGAGAAACTTTTGCAAGAAGTGTTTTTACCCGTACAGACACGATAAAATCAGAGTCAGGATTAAAAAGGACCGGGTAATTATTACGTGCCTTAACTGCGGTTACGTCAGGAGGATACCCCTTAAACCGAGGGCATCTGTTAAACCAGAAGCCAGATGAGAACTGATACGCCGGGGGTGGGATTCGAACCCACGCGGGCGAACGCCCACACGCTCTCCAGGCGTGCGCCTTACCACTCGGCAACCCCGGCTTACACTGCCATTTATCAGCACGCTTTATTTAATTTTAGTGTTTAGCGTTTTTGTTATATCGCAGTACGATGTTTTCAACGACCTCCACCCAGCCAGCGGTGGCAACTCCTTTAGCTTTATAAACGTTCGGCATTCCCTTTATATCCATCCATCCGTCCACGTTTTTAACGATGGCCGGGTAATCTACAGCTTTCAGCATGGGTATGTCAGTATGCGAATTGCCTATTCCAAAAGTTACGGGAGCTTTTCCATACAGTCTCGTATAAAGTTTGGAGAGTATCTTCACGGCTCTGCCTTTATCAGCACCTTTTCCGTAAACGTGGACGAATCGACCTCCAATGACGGCTGCAAACTTTTCCTTTATTTTTCTAAGTATTTCTTCGTTATAGCTTACAAGAGTTTCACTAAACTCCCTCTGTTTTGCCAGTTCTGCCATTTTTCGATTTAAACCCGTAACCTCTGCAATCTCGTCCACGTCCATAATTCCGTAAAACTTTAAGCAATCTTTACACTTCTCTGAGTTTTTCAGTTTCAGGAGAAATTCGAGTATCTCGTCGTAATCTGCTCCGAGTTTTAAAATGACCTCGTTTTTATCGTTATAAACTTCCACCCTGCCGTTTGCGAGTTTCCCTATGTCTTCCTCTCTACCCTCTGCAATCCTGTAAAGCTCGCTGTCTACCGGAATGACAACTGCAGAGCCATCCTCTACTATGTATGGGCAGTTTACACCCATTTCCCTCCTGAGTTCTCTCTGTTCAGCCCTCGTTTTTGCAGAACAAAATATTACAGGTATGTCCAGCTCTTTAAGCTTCTTCAGCGTACCTTCAGCTGTTCTCCATTCGTAGTTTTCATCAAGCAACGTTCCATCGAGATCTGTGAATATTATTTTCTTTTTCATATTCTGCTATTAAATTCACCGAAGAAACAGGATTTCACGCCTCCTTGGACAGCATCGTAAGCGTTTCCGAGTAATCAAGCAGTGTTTCCACGAACTTTTCGATGTTCATGCCCTTTATTGGAGGCAGAATCCTGTTTTTCTTTAACTCCCCTTTTCTTTTTATCATTTCGTTTTTCTTCAGTTCTTCGGTAATTTCCTTCTTTATCATATCGTTTGCAAGCTTGCTGTAGTATATCGTTGAAAGTGAGCCGAGCAGCATCTCCCTTATGTGCTCATCACCCTTGTCTTCGTGAACGTGTGGATTCATAGTTTCGATCTGGTACACTTCTATACCGGAGTTTACAGCTTCTTTAAACTTCGTCTCGCCTTTCCAGAACTCCTCAAGTAGATACACTAGCTGATAGGGCTCTACTGAGTAACCTGTTGAGTACGCCATAATCTCCGCGAGCTTTATGGTCATTCCATGTTCTCCAGCGTTTCCGGTCTTTACTATGTTCGTCTCAAACCCTGTATGAATTGAAATAAGCAGGTTGAGGTATCTGTTGGTAATTTCACTGACCCTACCCCACTTTCTGAAGTAGAGCCTGTCTTCCATAACTTTTGGCTTGTACTTCCAGTGAAGTCTCACCATGGAGTACGGTGACTGAGAAATTATGAAGCCTGCAGCGTAAAGCCTGATGTACTCGTTGACCGAGCAGGGGATGTAGTTGTCGGCATCAACGAAACAGACAAAATCTTTTCCCGTGCTTTTTGCGAGAGAAAGCCCAATGACCATTCCTTCAGCCTTTCCGTCCCTTACAAATCCTGTATCGTCCAGAATTTCGGTGTACCCCGCTTCTTTAAAAGCAATTCCAAGTCCGGGATCTTTCTGGTGTATTATTGCCACGGGATGTTTGGTAACCCTGTGAAAACTGGAGACCACATCTTTTTCCATTCGGAATATGTCGTTCTCACCCCTTTGACTGTTCGAAACAACAATTATGTCGCAGCCAGTAGGTATGCTCCTCAAAACACCGTCGAGCAGGTGAAGTTTCTCATTTTTAACTGGCACAACAACGACCATTCTGCAAAGTACTTCGTCCATTTCATCTTTTGTAATTCCCTTGAGCAGGGGGCTTTCAAATGCTTCTGATTCAAATTTAAGGACTTTCTGAATCTCGTGGAATTTAACACACCCGAATATTTCTGCATGCTTTGGTAATTCGAGTAGCATTATTAGTTGTTTAATTATGGGAGAATATAAATGTTTTCAAAGGTTTTATAAACTCGTCAGTTTATTTGCCTTGACTAATAAAATATAACCGTATTGCGTTTGATTGATTAGTGAATACACGGTGAAGTAAATACACGGTGAACAGAGCTTTAAAAATCTACATAAATTTGATAGACCACTTCTTTTCCCAGTACTTCTTTATTACCTCTAAAGCCACGAGCTTTTCCCCGCTGAGGAATCTAATACAAGCTCCACCGGCTATGGATACGTGACTCATTTTCCTCGCTATTCCGAGCATTCTTGCTGCTGTAGCTATATGTCCTCCTCCAACAACCGAGTATCCAGCCTTGGATACGGCTTTCAGGGTTTCAAAAGTTCCGAGTGCGAATCTCTCGTCCTCAAACACACCTGCCGGGCCGTTTATAACTGCTATGTCGTACTGAGGCACGAGCTCCTTGATGAGGGAGATCGTGTTCAATCCTATGTCGAGTATTTTCCTGTTGTCCACCCCCTCTAACTCTACGTCCTTTCTTTTTCCGTCCTCCTCTACAGCCACATCCACTGGGAGTATTATCCTGTCTCTGTATTTTTCGTAAAGCTTTTTCATCTCCTCATCGTTTAAGCCTTCCTTGCTGTCCTCTACAACTGACCTGTTTATCTCTCCGATGTCGATTCCGCTGAGCATGAGGAAGTAATTTCCAGCCACACCGGTCAGAATAACTTTTTCAGCAATTCCCCTCTCGAGCACGTTTTTCATGACTTTAACCGAGTCCTCAATTTTAGCGCCGCCGAGAACGAAGATTTTCTTTCCCTTTCCCCTGAGAACCTTGCTGAGAGCCAGCACTTCCCGCTCCACGAGCCTTCCCACCACTGATGGAAGAACTGGTGGGAAACCGATTAAAGAAGCGTGAGGACGGTGACAGGCAGAAAAGGCGTCGTTCACAAAACAGTCAAAGTTCGGATAAAGCCTCTGGACGAGAAAAGACGTGGAGTGCTCTTCGGGTGAACGTTTTAACCTTTCCTCAGAATAAAACCTCACATTTTCCAGCATCAGCATATCTCCTCTTTTCATGCTTTTTATTTTCTTTAAAACCCTGCTCGAAAAACACTCGTCTATGTACTCGACATCTCTCCCAAGCACCTTTGATAGCTCTGCTGCATGGATTTCGAGAGTCGTGAAGTCCTTTTTGCCCGGTCTGCTCTGATGGGCAATCAAAACGACTGTAGAGTCTTCAAGTTCCCGCAGAGTTTGTGCATGGCTCTCAATTCTTAGGGTATCGAGAATTGTCGAGTTGATTATTGGTGAGTTCACATCCAGCCTGACAAGCACGGTTTTACCGCTACAGTCAACATCGTCGAGAGTGGGCAAACCCTCAATCATCGTGGATTTTTGAATAGCCAATTATTAAACGTTTTGCCTTTTTACGACTTTACAGCGTTCTCGTCGTGGTTCATCAACTGCAGCCGTAAATTGATAAAAAATTATGAAAAATTTTTTAAATCGTAATACAAAATGACAAGTGCAATTCCAGATGTGATATTGCAGGTGGTAAAAATGAGCTCAAAAAAGTTTGCGATAGCAGGTGTAATTTTGCTGGCAATTGCAGTACTTCTGGGTGCTTACGGGTACGTCAGCTGGCAGAAAGCAAATCGGGCTACAAAAGATGTTGACCTCGCAAACAGGTACATTCAGATGGAGCTCGATGCTTTTGCCAGTGGAGGTCCTGCAAATAAAACAGCACTGCAGGACTTTTTAATGGCGAAAAAGTACCTCGACGACGCGATAAAGATAGACCCAAACATGGGTATTGCTTACTACGATTTAGCAGTGGCTTACGGCAACGACGGCTTCTTCCACCACTACTACAAGTTTCCAAACCAGACAAAATTCACCCAAGCAATTCCGTGGTATCTGAAGCATGGAAACAGAAAAATGGCGAACTGGATGCACTGGGCTCAGTGGGCGTTCGAAAACGCAACTTACTACGCCAAAAAAGCGGCGAAATTTCCCGGAATAAGAGGTCTTGCATACCAGCAGCTTGGAGCAATATACTACGACTATGCGGACAACTATACGGCTAGGAAAAATCTCGTTCTGAAGTACGACTTTATGGCTCTGAACTACTCTGACCAGATAATCAGGTATTCCGGCAAGTACGGAATAGCTGCTCTGTACACGAACATCGCAAGGACGTACCTCGCCATGGCCGAACCTAAGCTTGCAGAAATGTGGTACTGGAAGTCAATTCACACGTATCCAATAGACACAGCCTACGAACACCAGACGTGGACTCTGATAGACCTCGGAAATTGGAGCGGAGCTTACTACGTTTCAATGCAGTATCTCAAACACAAGGAGTGGGAAAGCGATCTCGGCCTCATGCCGGCTGCAATATCGGCTTTCTACATAGGTTATCCGTACTACAGGAGCGGAAATTACGCACAGATGATGAAGTGGTGGAATAAATCTCTGAATTACTGCAACGAGATAATAACGAAATTCGGTCCAAGTTCCGATTACTACGGAGAGGCGGCAAGGCTGAAAGCTCTGATATACTTCTACCTCGGAGACTACTACATAAAGCACAACAGTACAAAGCTCGGAAAGGACTACATTCTGAAGAGCTTGAAGATGCTACAGGATGACGTGAAGGCGATGACCGAACACATAAATAACCCGGACATACCTGCCGAGGTGCCCGGTTCTTATTACGAAAGAGCTTTAGCCCACTACTACATAGGTCTGATAAATTCGGAGCTCGGAAACAACAGCTCAACGATGAACAGTTTCGAAAAAGCAAAGGCTGATCTTGTTTACCTCATGAACAACCCGTGGATGTCCAACAGAGAGGTCGCTCACAGAAACTACTACGTGCTCTCGTACATCGCCCTTTCCGGGCTTTACATAAAAATGAACAGACTCACGGGGAACGAAACGTACCTGCATTTGGCTAAGGAGAACCTCAAAAAGTTCCAGAACGTGCTGGATTCGAACAGAGAGCTCACTGGCTGGAGGCACATGTTTGAAGATAAGTATGGTAAGAACTTCGGAGAGGGCATATACAGGCAGATGGTTAAGGTTGGTGGAATACCCGTTTACTTTGGAGTGCTTGAGCATTAATTTTTCGAGCGTTAATTTTGTAATTTTTATTTTATTACTTAATGTTTGGATTTTTTAAAGGTGCAGCTGAGAGAGTCAAGATAAAATAAATAAACTAAATCTAAATAAAAGACATGTAACCTACACTAAGCCAGCTGGTAGACTGCGTCAAGTCTACAAACTGAGGAACAAGAAAGATGTGGAACTAAAAGAAGGTTAATAGCGATAGATGAAACAAAAATCAGGCTGGAGAAGAAGTTAATCTTTGTATGGGCTGCTGTAGATTGATTCGAAGGAATGCATAACCACGGGCTTCTGAAGGGAGAGGAAGCTTTGAAGCCTACGTTTTGAGAGAAGTTTTAAGCACGAAAACAGGCCAGAAGTAATTGTTGACAGGGGATTCTTATAAATGGGCTTTACAGAGACATGGTTTGAGATACAGGGACGTTTGGTGAGAGAAATGCTGTAGAAGGATTCTTTTCGAGGCTGGTTAGAGAGTTTTGTAGCATTCTATAATTGAGGTAGTTATCTTGACAGTCTCGTCAGCCTGAACCTGTGGTCCGAGAGTTTTTTTACTGTCTGAATTTTTAAAAAAGTGCAAATACTAAACCTAATTGAGTCAGTTTTGTGTATCCAAATATTTTTAAACACATTACTGCTGTGCTCACAGGTTACAGGGTGATATTGATGGAAGTGGATGTGAGGAGTGAAAGAGGTCTGGGTCTGATCGGATCTATATTCGCACTGGTGGCAGGATTTCTATGTGTAGTACCATATATAAAAGTGTTCGCCCCTATCCTCTCACTGGTTGCGTTAATTCTGATTTTGCTGGCGCTGAAAGGTACAGGGGATAAAGTGGGTGATGAAAGGCCCTTCAAATACGGCCTCTACGGGATTGCTGCACTCATTGCCGGTGTTGTAGTCATATTCACCCTGATCATTTTGTTTACTGCTGTAGTGTCGGTATCCCCCGTATCTACAGTCACCGTACATTACGCTGTGCATTCCGTACATGTAGAGCAGACAACAACAAATACTGGAAATACGCCGGGTTCTGCAGCTTTCGGCGCTCTGGCAATAGCTGTAATCGTTGCGCTGATAGCAGTGACAGCCGCCCTTTCAGCCCACTTCGGGAAACGGGCGTGGGAAGCGATGTACGAAATAACTGGCGTGAAGGAGTTTCACGAAACGGCTAAATGGCTCTGGTGGGGAGCTTTAACGCTGTTAATACTTGTTGGATCAATTCTCCTGCTGATAGCCGCTATTTACCAGATAATTGCATTCTACAGCCTACCAGCGGTCCTGGAGGTGTACAGAGGGTAAGGTATTCCAAGTTCACTAGTAGTCTAAGAAAAATAAAGTCCTCTAAAAGCCACTAAGGCGTATTACTAATTTTTGTTTAACGTCTTCAAAAACGTTCTTAAAAAACAATTCCCCTGATCACATCAAAAACATCCAAAGCGTTATATGGTTGAAGGATAAAAAGGCACCGTGCACGTCGGGGCGTCGCCTTTCTCTGCTGGTCAGAGCTATTCGGATTACGTTGAAAAGCTGTGCATCGGCGTGGTTGGAAGCAGAATGCTCGTGGAACTGCTGTGGAGAGCTGGGATTGGAACTATAAAACATGTCGGGGATTTCATCACACCCAACGACGTTCTCTCTGATGTTTCTCTGAGCATGGATGACGCAAACGACTACGATGTTGTGGAAAGCAGGGGCAAGTCTCTGATAATACCGGTTCTGGCGGAAAAACTTGAGGAAAAGCTATTCCTCAACGCCCTGAGGGGATGCGACATCGTCATAGCCCACAGGTACTGCAAACTTGCTGCCAAGGTTGCAGAAAGGTTTGGAGTGCCTTTTGTTCCTCCTGCAGTAACCTGTGTTCTTCCGGAAGATCTGAAGTACCTCGACTTATCGATTTTTGAAGAAATCAAGCCACCAGAAAATCCAGCGCTGTACGCCATGCTTTGCTCCGCGCAGGTTATTGAAGTGCTGAAGCTCTGTGTTGATGGCAGTGGCATAATAGCCCCGGAAGCATTAGTACCGGTGAAAGATCCTCCTTTTTTCAGGAAGGTGGAGTTGTGGTAGAGGTTGGTTTTTTTGTTAAAGAAAGTTTATTTTTGATAGTTATTTGCAGTTTACAGATCAACATTAAATATTTTTCTAATTAATTTAGTTGATAAGTCTAATGTAAAGATATACACCATTTAAATCGTAAAAGATATAAACCTGTAGATAAAATAACATAAACAGTATGTTTGTAGAATGTTCTCACAAAGAAGCGGTAAAGGAAGTTGTGAATACACTCAAAAACCATGGATACATCGTAAAAACGGAGGCTTGGGCTAGTACAATTTTGGGATATATAGATGACTCAGTTGAAATTGTAGATAACCCCCCTGACAAATGGTATAGAGACTTCAGCATTAATGTTGCTAACATGTTTCTCGGGAGGAATAGCCCGTGGATACATCTGCACAATCCCGAGTTTCAAACAAGGTTAGATGTGGTAGGACTGTACTATGCTGATTGCGAAGGATTACCGCTGTATACCTTTTTTGTTAGGAAAGACCCGGTAGAAATTGCTTTGAGAACCGCTTGTAGAAGTTGAACACAGGCACTCGATTGAGGAGGCTGTAGAAAGAATAAAAGGTTATCCAGCCGGAAAGAAAATTATAGTCTGGACTAGAGGAAATAAGGGAGGTGTGCTTGAAGACATCCCTATAATAGTAGCAAGAAATGATGGGTTTGGTTGCTACATACTTGAACTCTTTGAAATTCTGGAAGACCATATAGACAATATAAAAGGATCAAAACAAAATTTAATAAAAATGTCACGCGTAATCCGGAGTTCCGTAGAATTTCGAATAGTGACTCAAGACATCCACTATCTCGGAAACCCTCATTATATCGCTTCTCGTGACTATTCCGATAACCCTCCCGTTTTCGTCCACCACGGGTATTCTTCCTATCCTGTTTTCAGTCAGGATTTTGAGGACTCTGTCCGCAGTCGTTTCCGGGGTTATGACCACAACTTGTCTCGACATGACGTCTTTAACAGTTTCTCCCGGCTTCTCAAGCAGGTCTTTCAGGGTTACCATTCCAATTACCCTGCCGTAGTCGTCCACAACGGGATAACCGAGGTGCTTGTACTTCATCATCAGATCCAGTACCTGCTGCTTGGGCATTTCCGATTTAACGCACACCGGGTTAGGAGTCATTATGTCCTGTACCCTGAACCTGCTGAGTATGCCTTCTAGCGTTACGTGCCTCTCCTCCTCTCCAGCTCCAAGGTAAACGAACAGGGCTATCAGTATCAGCCAGATGTTTGGCATGAGCAAGCCCACTATCGCCATCGTTATGGCCATAAATCTGCCCACTTCAGCAGCCACCTTAGTTGCCTTAACGAAACCCATTCTGCCCGCGAGCAGGCTTCTGAGAACCCTTCCACCGTCCATTGGAAATGCTGGAATCAGGTTGAACAGGCCGAGTATCAGGTTGAAGTACCACATTATGTACAGAAATCTGTCCAGAACAGGATTCGGTATGACCATGAGAATGTAGCTGATTAAAGCGAGCAGAAAGCTACCCATTGGTCCGGCTATCGCCATCACAAATTCCTTTTTTGGCTCCTTCGGTATGTCGTCTATCAGCGACACTCCTCCAAATATGAAGAGCACGATCCCCCTAACTCTCGAACCAAACTTTAATGCGAAGTACGAGTGGCAGAGCTCGTGGAACAGTATGCAGCCGAAGAAAGCCACAGTCGTAACGACTGCCATTATTAGTCGAACGTTTCCGGAAAAATCGGAGTAACCGTAGGGAGGCGGCATAACGTAGAAAGCGTAAATCAGGAAAGCCAGAATGAACAGCAAACTGAAGTGAACCTTAACGTCTATTCCGTAAATCCTGAATATCCTCAGAGATTGACTCATGAAATAATCATTGATGTGCAACAAATTTAAAGTTTGCCGGCAACGGAGTTCATGGACATGGACGAGCTGGAAGCAAAGCACGTATTTCCGGAGGACATGTGGGAGGTTCTGGAGAGCAAGGAGAGGAGGAAAGCTGAGCCACCTGAAAAACTAATCGATGAAATTGTAAAAAAGGTTGAGCGCAGGGAAGTGGCGTTTGACATTGGGGCGGGGACGGGCTACTTTACGCAGGCCCTTTCAAGAGTTTTCAAAAGGGTTTATGCTGTGGAGAGAAGTGAGAAGCTGGCAAAGATTCTACACTCGAAGGGTTTGAAAAACGTTGGAATTATAGTTTCTGCTACGCCCCCTCCAGTTGATTTTGAAATCGACCTCGTTCTGTTTGCGGATTCCCTTCACGAAATTTCATGTAAAGAGGAGTACGCCGAATGGTGCAGGAAGAGTAGATGCATCGTGATCGTGGACTGGAAGAAAGGCGTTTGTCCTGATTTCGGGCCAAGAGACGATCACAGGTTGAGTCAGGAGTCTGTTGTAAAACTTTTCAGAGGTTTTGAATTTGAAGAACTCGACTTGTACAGGTGTCACTTCGTTTTCTTCGGCAAACGCGTTGATTGATCTGTTGATCGTCGAGTGAATTGGCTGTCTGATGTCGTCAATCCGGGGTACGGGAAAAGCTGTAACTTTTAGAATTAAAAGAGAAGGGAAAAAATAAAAATTCAAAAGCCCAACCCGGATACGTGTCGAAAAAATTAGAGATTGCAGTAATTGCACTGATAACGCTGTGCGCAATACACGCTGTGAGCGGAAGAGTTGTCGTTGGCGTTAGTGCGGATTATACAATTACGTCAGTATCCAAGAATGCGATAAGAGATACATTTACTCTGACGTTCAAGAATACGGGCAAAAACGCAACCCGGCTCAACTTAGAAGTGCCAATTTCTCTTTTCCTGCAGAACTTTACGGTAAGAGACATACCGAGCGGGCACGTCAGTTACACTGTAAAAAAAGAGGGAAATGCGAGGTTCCTGATACTGAGGATATCAAAAGTTCTCTCACCCTTCGAGACGTACAGGGTGGTGGTTGAGGGAAATGCTTACGGTTTTCTCGACTCTCTTGGCAACGGTGTTTACAGGTTTACATCTGTGGAATATCCGAATTACTTCAACAGCATAGGTATTCCCGTTGATTCGATAAAAGTATCGGTTTCATTTCCTCAGGAGTTTCTGTTCGCGTACAGAGCTACTTCTGTGAGCTCGAACTCCAAGATCTACTACAACGGCTTGAACAGTGTAGAAAGGGTTGAGTGGAACTTCATAAATCCGACTACTCAGGTTGTTGCGTTCATACAGTTTCAGAGAATACCGAACATAATGGCAGTTGACGTCCTTGCAGCTCTGGTAATATTTGCGGCGTTTTTGGCTTTGTTTTACATAAACTACCGATCTGAGAAAAAGTATCGCAACATGAAGATTCTGTTCAGCACACCCTGGGGAGGAAACATAGTCTCAACGATAAGAGAGATGTTCGGTAAGGCTCAAAAGGAGATACTCATAACCTCACCCCACATCTACTACACGGACTGGCTGACAGCGGAATTGAAGCCGGCAATAGACAGAGGCGTCAGGGTGAGAATAATCACCTGGCCGAGCTACGAGAGGAGGATGTTCAGGAACGTTAGCGAGGTGAGAGAGGACAGAAAGCAGTATTTCACTCTGAAAAGATTTCTCGAAATGTTTCCTCCCGGAACTGTAAGGCTGAACGACAACATACACGCCAAGATGGTGGTTGTGGACGAAAGTAGGGTTCTCATAACCACTGCAAATCTAACGCAGACCGGGTTGTGGGAGAACTACGAGGTTGGATTTAAAGCTGAAAACAGAGAGCTGGCAGAACAGGCGAAGAGTTTTTTTGAAATGGTCTGGAATTCCGAAGACACGATAGAGCTGAACGAGAAAACGATACAGGCAGATGAAGCGTGGAGGATAATAATGGAAAGAAAGAAACAGAGAGAAGAACAGGAAGAATAGCGTAAGAACACAGAGAGGTGGTTTAAATGGTTATTTTCGACGATATAGGGAGTTTTCCCCTTCCTGAAGGAGTGGACAGGAAGTGGGTTGAAGAGAACCTTGTAACGCCGGAATACGAAGAAATGGTAAGAAAAGCGTTTCTCATGAAAGCTTCAGTTGTCGAATGTCCGAACTACCCGCAGTTCAGGGACATGGTCGGTCAGTTCATGGAACTCATCAGGAATCCGGAGATGCAGGACGATGCATACCTGATATCGGAGAAGTACGCTGTAATAAAAGAGGTG
This sequence comes from Archaeoglobaceae archaeon, assembly GCA_015520485.1. Lineage (GTDB taxonomy): Archaea > Halobacteriota > Archaeoglobi > Archaeoglobales > Archaeoglobaceae > WAPX01. The sequence continues at coordinate 5,191 of WAPX01000041.1, read as the reverse complement.
GAAGTGATAGCAAAAATGGGGTATCCCGACCCCGTGAGAGTGTGCGTAACAGGTCCTTTTGAGCTGTACTACAGGGAATTTGGCCCTGTAATATACGACGACATTCTCGAGAACCTGTCAAAAAGCGTTGAGAGGTTCATCAGAAACGCTGTGGAAATGCTCGATGACGTGTGCTCTGTGAGCTTGGATGAGCCGAGCCTCGGCCTAAATCCAGAGCTGCAGCCAACCGAAGAGCAGATGCAGCTCGCCTACGAACCCTTCAAAATCGACGTTGACGTGCAGATTCACCTTCACTCCCCGCTGTACTACAGGTCAATGCTGAACGTGGAAAACATAGACGTTTTCGGCGTTGAAGCGGCTAAGGATGCGAGAGTGCTGGACATAATAGACAGAGAGGAAGTCGAATCTGCGGGTAAAAAGCTGAGGATAGGCATAGCGAGAACTGATATAGATTCCATACTCGGGGAGTTCAATCAGAGATATGGCGTTAACGCATGGAAAGACGAAAATCTGGCTTTAAAGGCAATAGATGAAATAGAGAACGTAAACGTTATAAGAGAGAGGTTTGAAAAAGCTGAAGAAAAGTTTGGAGAACTGTTAGCGTATACTGGTCCGGATTGCGGACTTTTCAGCTTCCCCAGTCAGAGGTGTGCCATGAAACTACTCGAGAACACGGCAAAAGCCTTAGGGCTTGAATGAATGGTGGAGGTGATCTGGCATAAGCATAAGCGACGTGAGTTACTTCTTCACGTGCTTTGCAACGCTGTTTGCGATAATTGACCCCATAGGGAACATACCATTCTTTATAGCACTCACAGAGGATCTGAGCGAGGGGCTGAGAGAGAGGGTATCAAAAAGAGCGACGGTGATAGCGGCTGCACTGCTGATAATCATAGTGCTTACCGGTGGTGCAATTCTGAAGTTCTTTGGCGTATCCGTAAACAGCCTGAGAATTGCCGGTGGAATTCTGCTGTTCATGGTGGCGATAGATATGCTAAAGGGAAGTCCTTCGAGTGAGAAGTACTTTAAAAAGGGTATGCAGCACAAGGACGTGGACAGTTTAGCTGTTTTTCCAATAGCCCTTCCGATTTACTCCGGACCGGGAGCGATAACGGCAGCAATAGTACTCGCATCCGAGGCGAAGGACGTTGTAAAAATGGGTTTGCTCATAGGAAGTATAGTTCTGATATACGTTATAGTTAGGCTCACACACGTGTTCAGCGAGGAGATAACGAAGGTTCTCGGGAGGAGTGGAGCAGACATATTTGCGAGGGTCATGGCGATATTTTTGGCAGCTATCGCTGCGGAATACATAATTCAGGGGGTTTTCGGCGAGCTGCGTTCGTTTCTTGCGAGCGTGAAACACATTCGCTAAAAAGTTTAGAAAGCTTGATATATCCACTGCCATAATATATTGTCTGCTGGAAGAAAATATACGCTATCAGTTAAAATCACCTGTTGGTCTGGAGGTGTAAATGTGAGTATATTAAAGCATACAAAACGTAAGAGCAAGATTGCGAGGGAAATTAAACTGCCATATAAAACCATTACGTTATGCCCCGAATGCCTCAAGGTAATAAACGGTACTGTGTACGAAGAGGATGGTAAGGTAATGATACGTAAAACGTGCCCCGAACACGGAGAATTTGTCGAGGTTTACTGGGGCGATGCTGAGATGTTCAAAAAAGCCTCCCGTTTTGCTCACGATGGTAAGGGCATAGAAACGCCCAATACAGATGGTAAAAATGGGTGTCCCTTTTCATGTGGTCTGTGTCCACTCCACAAAAGCCACACAGCTTTGCTGAACATAGTTCTGACAAACAGGTGTGACCTCGCGTGCTGGTACTGCTTTTTCTACGCCAGAAGAGCCGGATACGTTTATGAACCGACAATTGACCAGATAGTGAACATCGTCAGGATTGCAAGGGATATGAAGCCGGTTGGCTGTAATGCAATTCAGCTCACGGGAGGGGAGCCGACTTTAAGAGAGGATTTGATAGATATAATAAAGGCGATAAGGGCTGAGGGAATAGACCACATACAGCTCAATACAAACGGGATAAAACTCGCAAACGACCCCGACCTTGCTGTAAGGGTTAAGGAGGCTGGAGTAAATACCGTTTATCTCTCCTTTGACGGCGTTGATGAAAAAACGAATCCAAAGAACATAAAAGAGGTGCCGGCAATACTGGATAACTGCAGAAAGGCTGAACTGGGTATCGTGTTCGTTCCAACAATAATAAGGACTGTAAACGACCACCAGATTGGAGACATCATCAGGTACGCCCACAGAAACATGGATGTCGTGAGGGGTGTGAACTTCCAGCCCGTCAGTCTTGTTGGCAGCATGCCGAGAAAGGAAAGAAAGAAGTACAGAATTACGATTCCGGATGTTATAAAGAAGATAGAGGAGCAGACAGACGGAGAGATATCCAGATGGGATTTCTACCCCGTACCGAGCGTAACGCCAATAACTCACGTCGTCGAAGCCATAACAGGAGAGCCCCAGTACGAATTCACGTGCCACTTTGCGTGCGGTATGGCAACCTACGTTTTCGATATCGACGGCAAAATAGTGCCGATAACCCGTTTTATAGATGTCGAGGGATTTTTCGAATACCTCGACGAGAAGGCTGAAGAACTGGCTCACAGCAGGGTTAAAACGCTTAAAATGCTCAAGGGCATACTCGACGTCAGGAAGTTCGTTGACAGTTCGAAGGCTCCAAAGGGTTTTGACGTAAGCAGGATACTGTTCGACGTTCTCGTGAGACACGATTACACGGCACTCAGCGAGTTCCACGTGAGAACTCTTTTCATAGGAATGATGCACTTTCAGGATCTTTACAACTACGACATAGAGAGGGTGAAGAGGTGCGTTATACACTACGGAACTCCTGACGGCAGAATAATACCGTTCTGTGCATTCAACGTTCTGCCCGAAATTTACAGAGACAGAATACAGGCAGAGTTCAGCATTCCGGTTGAAGAGTGGGAGAAGAAAACTGGAAAGAGGCTTAAAGACGAGATATACAGGGTCGTCAAGAGACCTAAGGATTGATCTCCGGATCGTTTTTTAAACAAAATTTCAGTGTTACTGCAACGTTACAATACTTATCTGTTTTCAAAACGAAAAACCTGAAAAACCCGGTCTCTTACACGCAGTATGCGGTTCACAGTAACGAACTGGGAGTATATGGATGGTCTGTGCAGAAAGCTTGCCGACCAGATAACGGAGGATAATTACAATCCGGACTGCATAGTCGCCCTTGCGAGAGGCGGGTGGTTTGCTGGAAACATCCTGTGCGACATGCTGGGCGTGAAGAACCTCGTAAGCGTTAGAGCCAGACACTATTCTGCAACGACGAAGTTGCTGCCGGAAGTGGTGAAAGAGGACTTCGCCCACGCAAAGGGTAAGGTGCTGATAGTCGACGATGTGGCAAAAACGGGAAAGAGTCTTGAACTTGCAGAAGAGCTCTGTGAAGGAGTTGATGAGGTAAGAACTGCAGTTCTGATGCTCATGCAGTCCTCAAACTACACCCCCCACTACTTTGGAGATTACGTGGTCGATGATGTGTGGGTAATATTTCCCTGGAACTTTTACGAGGAAATGAGTGATTTGGTTGAGAAGGTCGTGAACGAAGAATTTGCATGTTTGTGGGAAATCAAGTGGAGGCTCTACGACAGGTTTGGCATAGATCCAGCAGCTCTGGAAATTGCTCAGCCCGGAAAGCTCGAGTTCGTACTCGGTGAGATGGTGAGAAAGGGCATTCTCGAAGAAGGTGAGAGAAGTGGGGAGAAAGTGTGGAGGCTTAAAGATTGAAGTTAGGATAAAGCAGTATTATTTTGAAAGCTGTTGAAGTACTGTAAAAAATTCGATTCCTCAACGAACGAAGTTGAACGATTTAAATTTCTGATTTTCCGCTAGCTCACGGAGGATTGAGCATGATTCCAGGACTCGAAAGGTACAGCCTTGTGTGCGAGGGGAAGAGGATTGCCAGATTTCTAATAGCCAAGACAATCGAAGCTGAAAAAACCGAGTGCAACGACGAAACGCTGAAGGAAATGCTGAAACAGCACTCGGAGCTCAAGAAAGAATTCAGAAAACTCGTCAAAGAGTTTGACGAAGAGGAAACTGACGCTGGAGAACTCGAATTTCCGGAATACTCGTTTCTTCATCTTAAAGCAGACATACTCAGGGAGATGCTTCACGGCTGCACGTTCTGCGAGAGAAGATGTGGCGTTGACAGGTATACTTCGAAGGGTTTCTGCAGGTGTGGCGTAAAGAGTTACTACGCATCCGAGTTTCTGCACATGGGCGAAGAGCCTGAGCTGATACCGTCGCATACGATTTTCTTCAACAGGTGCACTTTTTCGTGCGTGTTCTGCCAGAACTACGACATAGTTTACGATGACGATTACCCTGTTAATCCCGAAGAGATGGCGAAGGTAATTGAAATCAGGTTCTTTCAGGGGAGCAGAAACGTAAACTTCGTTGGTGGAAATCCAGATCAGCACGCTCACACGATACTCGAAATACTGTGTCACGTTTCCCTAAGCATTCCGGTCGTCTGGAACTCGAACATGTACCACAGCGAAGAGCTTGCGGAAGTGGTGGAGGATGTCGTTGACGTATGGCTGGGAGACTTCAAGTACGGCCAAGATTCGTGTGCGGAGAGGTATTCAAGAGTTAAAAATTACTGGAAGGTCGTAACGAGAAACTTCAAGAGAGCGTATGAAAACGGAGAGGTGCTGCTGAGACACCTCGTAATGCCGAACAACCTTGAGTGCTGCACGTACAGAATAGCAGAGTGGGTGAGCAGGAACATTCCGGGAGTTCGATTCAACATGATGTTCCAGTACAGACCCGAGTTCATGGTCAGGCAGCATCCGGAAAAGTGGAAGGGGATAGCGAGAAGGCTGACGAAAGAGGAAATGGAAAGGGCTATGGAGATAGCCAGAATTTTCGACCTGAATTTGGTGGAGTAGCTGATTTTAGTTTGCAGAAATTCAAGTGGGTTCTTCTACCGTTGCGTCAAACTCATCCCCGCTAAAATCCCTCCTTTCCACTTTCAACGCCTTCTACACAACTCAACCAGCAAAATCTCTCCTCCACACAGGTCGTCCACCTTAAAATTCTCATTTTTTATTGATTAAAACCATTATTTTTACTTCCTCGTTTTCAGGAGTTAAG
>WAPX01000040.1 GCA_015520485.1 Archaeoglobaceae archaeon | reverse complement strand
TAAGGAATGACCCTCAGAGCGTTTTTTGGACAGTACACGACGCACCTCTGGCAGCCAACGCAGTACTCTTCTCTCGAGTAAACCTTTCCCGTTTCCTCGTCGTAATAGTGAACTCCAAAAGGGCACTGCTTCACACATACCTTGCAGTTGTCACACCTTTCATAGTCTCTCTGAACCAAAAATTCTGGCAGGAGATGAGACTTCATCGCCATTTTACCACCTTATCTTGAGTTTAACCTTCCAATTATCGGTTCTCCACCGTGAGGAGTCCAGACCCTGTCCAGATCGGGGCATACAGCTCTTATGGCAGATTCCTCTGATGAAACGAAAAGCATGTCTCCTTTTTCTCCAGCAGTTATTGGTCTGAGCCTTATTCTATCAGTCAAACCGATCATTTCGCCGTGATGAGCTATTATCACGGTAAACGGACCGTTTATCAGCAGTGGGGCGTAAACCATTCTCAATGCGGTGTAAAACTTTCTTTTTTTCTCATCCATCCTGTCTATCTGATCCCACATCGGTGGGGCGAATATCTTAGACACGACTTCAATTGGCAATCCCTGCTTTCTCATGAGCAAATCGACGGCGTATGCAATTACCTCAGTATCCGTGTAAAGCGTGCAGTAGTAGCCGTACATTTCCAGAAACCTTCTGTTCGTTCCGTATGAGCTTATTTCACCGTTGTGAACGACAGTCCAGTCGAGTATGCAGAAAGGATGAGCTCCACCCCACCATCCGGGGGTGTTTGTTGGAAAACGGCTGTGAGCAGTCCATATGTAGCCCCTGTAAAGCTCTTCAAGCATGAAGAAGTCGGCTATTTCTTCAGGAAAACCAACGCCCTTGAAAACACCCATGTTCTTTCCGGACGAGAAAACGTAGGCGTCGTCTATACACGTGTTGATGTACATGACTTTGTTAACAACGTAATCGTCATCAGACAGTTTCTTGTCCTCTCCCTTCTTCTGAGGTGTTACGAAGTAACGCCAGAAAAGTGGTGGGTTGCTGACGTTAGCCTCTTCATTCGTCGGTATTTCTTCATCGTCCACAACGTCAAAGTTCCTGTGTAAAAACTCGTCAACTTCCTGCTTCGGTTCCTCACTCTGAAACATTATGTGCAGTGCGTAGTAGTCCTTGTACTCAGGATATATCCCGTAAACGGCAAACCCTCCTCCAAGCCCGTTACCTCTGACCCTCATGTTCTTCATAGCATCCACAACTATCTTTCCTCCAAACCTCCTGCCACTTCTATCCATCACTCCAAAAACAGCACAAGCCTGAATATCTTTGGTAATCCTACCATCAGAGACGCGGGTACTGACACTGTTTATCATGGAACCACCAGCTCTGAATGCCCCAATCTTTATAAATACCTTTTCCTATGTGTTCTCTCCTGCCTGTTTTTTTCTAAATTTTCCTGTTCCGGGTGCCTTTATTCAAAATTTTTTGCAGATTTTCTGCATTTCGGGATATTAATTCAGAAACGCATTCTGAATTCTGAAATGTTACCAAATCAAATTCAATAGCATTACTGCCCATGCTAAAGCGACATTAAAAAATCTTGAATTACACCCTGCATTGAATGTAATTTTAGTAGAGCAAAAGCTTTAAAAATCCATATTTTTTAGCGGCGAAGTGGTGGTCGTATGGTAGGTCACATAAGTGCTGGAGATACTGCATGGTTACTAGCTTCAACAGCTCTGGTTATGCTGATGACACCGGGGCTCGGGCTGTTCTACGGAGGGATGGTCAGAAGAAAAAACGTAATATCAATGATTGCCATGTGCTTCCTTGCCTTGGCAATTGTCAGCGTTCAGTGGGTGATTTTTGGATTTGCCATAGCGTTTGGTAAAGACATCAACGGGATCATAGGATTTAGCCCATCTTATCTGGGGCTTGTGGGTTTGCTCAAAGGAAGCCTGAACAACTACGCTCCAACGGTACCGGCTCTCGCCTACGTTGCTTTTCAGCTAATGTTTGCAGCAATAACGCTTGGTATAATAACATCCGCCATGGCTGAGAGAGTGAAGCTGTCAGCTTTCATAGTGTTCGGGATTCTGTGGACGACTCTTGTTTACGATCCCCTTGCCCACTGGGTGTGGGGTCACGGATGGCTGATGAAGCTCGGTGCTTTAGACTTCGCAGGAGGTACTGTAGTCCACATAAGCTCGGGTTTCAGCGCTCTCGCAGTTGCACTGCTCATAGGTAAACGAATGGGTTACGGAGAGTACAGCATGGAACCGCACAACATACCAATGACTCTTCTCGGCTGTGCTTTGCTGTGGTTTGGATGGTTCGGCTTCAACGCTGGCAGCGCACTGACTGCCGGCACTCTTGCGAGCATAGCGTTCGTCAACACAAATACTGCTACTGCTGCTGGAGCGCTGGGGTGGATGTTTGCAAGCTGGCTGAAAGAGGGTAAGCCGGGAAGCCTCGGCATCGCAAGCGGAGCAGTTGCTGGACTTGTTGCGATAACACCGGCTGCTGGTTTCGTCGATCCGCTGTCCTCAATAGTAATCGGTCTGGTTGCTGGAATTCTGTGCTACAACGTTATGCTGTTCAGGATAAAGAAGGGTATAGATGAAAGCCTTGACGCATGGGCTGTGCACGGCACCGGAGGTCTGTGGGGTGCAATTGCAACGGGTATATTTGCGACAACAGCGGTAAACAGCTACAGCGGCCTCATTTACGGAAACGTTCACCAGTTCGTTTTGCAAATAATTGCTGCATGCTCATCAATCGTTTACGCATTCGTTGTAACGGTGATACTGGTATTAATCGTTGACAAGACTGTCGGGTTCAGAGTTGCTGACGAGGAAGAATACGTTGGACTTGACATCTCACAGCACGGTGAAATTGCTTACTCCTGATGGGGTGATTGAGTTGAAGAAAGTTGAAGCAATAATAAGGCCTGAAAAGCTTGAGGATGTAAAAAAGGCGCTGGAAAGCAGGGGAATAATTGCCATGACGGTAACCGAAGTGAGGGGGAGAGGTGAGCAGAAGGGAATAAAACTGCAGTTCAGAGGAGGGACGATGGACGTTGACCTCTTACCAAAGGTTAAAATAGAAATAGTCGTGGACGACTCGAAGGTGGATGCAGTGGTAAAAACAATCGTAAGCACGGCAAGGACCGGAAAGTTCGGAGATGGAAAAATATTCATCATACCCGTGGAAAGCTCGATCAGGGTCAGAACGGGAGAAGTTGAAAAGTAGCTTCCAGCTTTTTGTTTAACTAATTTTTTGATATTTGTTAACCTGTCTGGTTAGGCAGGTCAGCCTATTTGATCTTAAGAAGGTCAATTAATATCGGGGAGAAACTATTTTTAAGGGGCATTTAAACTCAATACCATGTGGAGCATACTCAAAGCTCTCAGAGAGGATCCGGAAATTCTCATCGAATCACAGAAAAAAAGAGGAGAAAGCATGGAGCTCGTGAACAGGGCAATAGAGCTCGATAAACTGTGGAGAAACAAACTCCACGAGCTCAACCAGCTCAGGCACGAGAGGAATAAACTTTCTGCAGAAATAAGAAGAGTAACGAAAAGCAAAGGTGCCGAGAAAAACGAACTCATTGAAGAAGCAAGGGTACTGTCCAGCAGGATAAAAGAGGAGGAAGAAAAGCTCAGAAAAATAGAGGAAGAATTAAGGGAAATCCTCCTTTCCATACCGAACATAGTGCACGATTCCGTGCCCGTTGGTAAGGACGACACCGAGAACGTTCCCGTGAAGTTCTGGGGAAAGCCAAAGGTTTTCAGAGGTTACATGAGTTCTTTCAAAGAGCAGACAGCGGGATTCGACGTTGAATACGAAGTAATCGAACACCTGCCAGTTGGGCATGCCGATGCTGTTGAGAAGTTCGGACTGGCCGACGTAGAGAGAGCTGCCAAGGTTGCCGGATCTCGATTCTACTACCTGCTTGACGACCTCGTCTGGCTCGATTTTGCTCTCATAGCCTATGCACTGGACTTTCTGTCCGAAAAAGGGTTCACGATAGTAAATCCACCGTACATGATGAGGAGGAAGGCGTATGAGGGAGTTACCGCACTCGCCGACTTTGAAGACGTAATATACAAGGTCGAAAAAGAGGACCTCTACCTTATAGCGACCTCTGAACATCCCCTCGCAGCCATGCACATGAACGAGGTTATCGCCGAGAAAGAGCTGCCTCTGCTCTACGCTGGAGTAAGTCCCTGTTTCAGAAAAGAGGCCGGAGCACACGGAAAAGATACGAAGGGAATATTCAGGGTTCACCAGTTTAACAAGGTGGAGCAGTTCGTTTACTGTTTACCGGAGGAGAGCTGGGAGTGGCATGAAAGGCTGATAGCCAACGTGGAGGAGCTCTGGCAGGGACTGGGCATTCCGTACAGAATTGTGAACATATGCACAGGAGACCTTGGAATTGTCGCAGCAAAGAAGTACGACCTCGAAGCCTGGATGCCCGCTCAGGGCAAGTACAGGGAGATGGTTTCCTGTTCAAACTGCACGGACTGGCAGAGCTACAGGCTGAACATAAGATACGCCGAAGAAAAAGGAAAGCCGAGCAAGGGCTTCGTCCACACTCTGAATTCCACAGCAATCGCAACAACAAGGGCAATAACAACCATAATCGAGAACTACCAGCTCGAAGACGGAAGGATTGAAATTCCTGAAGTTCTCAGGAAATACCTCAAACCGTTCAAAGCTGCTCCGAAGGATTACATCGAGCCAAAAGGTACAGCGGAAAAAGAGAGATAGGCCACTACCAAAAACTTCATAAAACCGGGAATTGATTAGTGCCTGAGGGCCCGTGGCTCAGCTTGGTTAGAGCGCTCGCCTGATAAGCGAGAGGTCCGGGGTTCAAACCCCCGCGGGCCCATGTGTAACTTAATTGCATGATATTTAGCTATCAGTTTTTACCGCCTATACCATTTTTAACTACTCAAAAAATGCATATTTAGAGTTAGAGTTAGGGTGTCGAGATAACCACTTCCTGTTGTCGTAGAAAGCCATAAAATTTCTACAGCCAGCTGCATTCAAAAGAACTTTTAAGGGAATCGATTCCAGAACCTCTTCGTTTTATTTAAGCTTAAAGAAGAACACCCTCAACAGCATTTCTATCACCAAACGTGCCCTTATCTCACTGAGCCTCTGTAAAGCCTCCGTACAGAATCCCCTGTCAACAACTACTTCTGGCTTGTTTTCGTGCTTAAGACTCTTTCAAAACGTAGGCTTCAAAGCTTCCTCTGCTTTCAGAAGCCTAAATGGTCAAGCATTCTTTTGTATCTACGTCTATAGCAGCCCAAACAAAGATTGACCTTTTCTCCAGCTTAATTTTGGTTTCGTCTATCGCTATTAACCTTCTTTCTCGGTTGCTTTAAGACTTTCTTGAGTCTGTGATTAGATTCTGACCGATTCGTGACTTATCTCCTCAAAGGAATCGACTTGTTTCTGAAGAAAGACCAAAGAAGTATAATAAAACTAATGTCTTTAACTCTATACCTTTTCCTCCAAAGTTTGTAGACTTGACGTAGTCCACCAATTGCCTTAGTGGGGGTTGCATATCTTTTATTTAGTTTATTTATTTTTTATCCCTATTCTTGACACTCTCCGTTTAAGGCAATACAAAAACTTAAAAAAGCGTCAGCTCTATTGTCTGAGGTCAGTAAATCAGGTGAGCATGGCATGAGTATGATGAAATTAGTGGAGGTAATCCTGACTGCAGAAATTTACAACAGGTTCGAAGAGCTTACGGAAGATGATATACCGAAGGAAGTAAGAAAACTGTTTTATGGGAAAAACGGGATAGCGAGACCTCTCGTGGTGAGAACGCAAACAGCAGGAAAGGTCTGCAACGAGAAAGAGCTTGAAGATGTGTTAAAACTTCCATTCATAGATGTAAACAATTTAACAAAACAGATACTCGTCACGTCTCTTGAAGCTGCAACCAGATGGTTCTCGTCGAAGGCAATGGACAGGATAAAGGTGAATCCCGTTCTCGCGTACTACTACCAGAAGTGCGGTCTGGACGTTTCCTATGAAGATGCAAAGAAGAGGAATCAGCCGAAGCACAGCGACAGAGAGTGGCTCAAAACGATCATCTCCGAACTCGAGAAGAACGAAGAAACGGCAGAAATGTTAGGCCTCGTCAGGGTTTCCTCCCCTGAAGACATCAGAGTTGATTTCAGCAACGTTGCTCTCGATTCTGATCAGCTCGAGGAGATAAGGAAAATAGAGGTTGCGCTAGAGGAAAGGGATTACCTGAGAAGAATAGGTGTTGTGGAGGTTGGAAAACTGCTGTTTATAGGCCCTCCGGGAACGGGAAAAACGACGACTGCGAGAGCCATGAGTAGAAGGCTCGGCATTCCGCTTGTAGAGGTAAAGCTATCCATGATAACTTCTCAGTATCTGGGCGAAACATCCAAAAACATAGAAAAGGTGTTTGAAATAGCCAAAAGGCTGAGTCCGTGCATACTGTTCATAGACGAGTTTGACTACGTTGCAAAAACGAGGACGAGTGACGAACATGCCGCCGTAAAAAGAGCCGTAAACACGCTGTTAAAGTCCATAGACGAAATAAACCTCGTGGAGGATGGTGTGATCCTAATTGCCGCAACGAATCACCCAAGCCTGCTCGACCCGGCGATATGGAGAAGGTTCGATAAAATAGTTGAATTCCCGGAGCCACAGGAGAGCGTGAGAAGGAGGATATTCGAGCTATCTCTCGAGAAAGTTGAAGGAGACTACGATCTGGATGAGCTTGTAAAACTTACGGAAGGGTTTACGGGAGCTGATATAAAGCTCGTGGTGAGAGAAGCAGTTCTCAAAGCCCTTCTCAGAGGTGAAAAGAGAGTACACATGAGTGACCTGCTTCAGGCTGTCGAAGAAGTGAGAAACAGGCTATGCCTGAAAACCTCTTATTGAATAAACCTCTGTTAACCATGAAAGTCGTACTGCTCGGAACGGGCGATTCAACCGGAACACCTGTAATAGGATGCCACTGCAAAACCTGCGAAAACGCAAGAAAGTACGGCTGGGAGAGGAGAAGGTTCTCGGTAATGGTGGAAAACGAGGGAAAAATTCTGCTGATCGATACTTCACCGGACATGAGAGATCAGCTCCTGAGAATGAACGTGGAAAGGGTGGAAGCTGTTATATGGACTCACTGTCACTACGACCACTTCGCAGGCTTTGGAGACTTTTACAGAGTTCAGGACGATGTAAAAGTTTATACGTCTCCTGAAGTCCACGAAGACATAGGAAAGTACATGGATTTTATGAAGTATAAACCAGTAGAGGTTGAAAGCTACGAACCTTTTGAGGTCATAGGTGTAAACGTTACGCTCGTGGATGTCAACCACCCGCCACTCCGGAGGAGTCACGGTGTTGTTCTGGAGTGGAAGGGTAAAAAAGTCAGCATAAGCGGTGACACAAACATCCACCTGCCGGAGAAAAGTTTGGAGGTGATGGCAAATCCTGACCTCTTCATAGTCGAAGCTCTTGCACCAAAGTTTCGTTTCAGAAAACACATGAACGCAGAGGAGGCCATGCTCCTCGCAAAGAAAATTAAAGCTAAAAATACAGTTTTAACGCACTTAAGCCATTTTTTCCCGCCCCACAGCACGGCTGTAAAAAAATATCCCGTGGGGCACGACTTTCAGAAGTTTGAATTTAACGGGAGAAAAACTGAAAAAAGCGTAAAAGGCATAAAGGGTACGAATCTGAGCAGTTTTCTAGACGTTTAGGTAAAATTGTCAGGAATCGTGCTCAGATACCTTTCAGCAAACTATTTTACTCAATACTGACGAAAACGTGTTGGCACGGTGTCCGCATGACGGTGGTTGGCATAGACGTTGGAGGGGCAAACTTAAAGGTTGTTGCGTTATCCGATTCAGGCGTTGAGCGTAGAACTGTGTATTTTCCCCTCTGGATTGAAGAGAACTGCAGGGAACTTGGCAGGAAACTTCGCAGCGTCGGTAAAGAGGTTGCAGACGGTGAGCCGGATGCCGTGTGCACGGTGATGACAGCAGAAATATGCGACACCTTCAGGAGCAGGAAAGAAGGAGTTTCCTTCATAGAAAAAGCCGTTAAATCAGCATTTCCGGATGCCGAACACATCTTCGTGAGTTGTAACGGCAGTCTGAAGAGCGAAGCAAAGCCTGAGCTTGAGTTCGCAGCGGCAAACTGGGTGGCATCTGCCAAGCTTTTAACCGAGCTTGGCAATTTCAGAGACTTTCTGTTTGTGGACATGGGGACTACAACCACTGACATCATTCCTGTCAAGTGCAGAATTCTCGCAGCAAAAACGGACTACGAGAGGTTGAGAAGAGGAGAGCTTTTATACACAGGTATGCTTAGAACTCCGGTTTTCCACGTGCTGAAGTATTCCAGAACTTTAAAAGCACCCCTCGTTCCCGAATTCTACGCCTGCGTTGGCGATGCACTTTTGCTGACAGGAGATATAGAGGAGGAAGACTACATCTGCGGAACTCCAGATGGTAGAGGTGCTGGCAGGAAAGAGTGCATGCAGAGAATAGCCAGACAGTTCTGCTGCGATGTGAGTGAGTTTGGAAATTCCGTAGTGGATGTGGCGTTTGAGGTCAGAAACGAGCTGATAAAACTCGTCTCAGAGCACCTCAGCTGGCAGGCAAGTAAATGGCAGATAGAGGATGTATTTGCATGCGGTAAAGGCGATTTTCTCATAAAAGAGGCAGCCAGCAGTGCCGGGCTGAAGTGCAGGCTCATAAGAGATGAGTTCGGTAACGTATCTGAGGTTTTCCCGGCCTATGCGTGTGCCGTGCTGGCTAAGCTTAAATTCGAATAATGAATGTCACTGTTCAATGAAGTTCAGAGTTGTCGTGGCGAAGGTCGGGGGGAGTCTGGCAAGAAGGGGACTCGAAAATCTGAAACTGACGTTGGATGAACTCGGAAGTTTGGATGAGGCTGTGGTTGTTGTACCCGGTGGCTGGGTGTTTGCTGACATTTCGAGACTTGTGGACAGTAGTTTAAATTTAAAAGCCGAGTTGAGCCACGCAATGGGCATTCTTTCGATGGAGATGTACGGTTACATGGTTGCGAATTTTGGGTTCAGCGCTGCAACTCTCAAAGATTTAAGAGAGGTGAAGGGGGGAGACAAACTCGTTCTGCTGCCTTACTCTTCCGGACTTCACGAATCTGAATTGCCTAAGAGCTGGAGAGTTACTTCAGACAGCATTGCGGTGTGGGTAGCTCAGAAACTGAGGGAATGGGGGTACGATGCCGTGGTTTTGAAAATAACCGACGTGGACGGAATATTCAAAGATGGCTGCCTTTTAGACAGGGTTAAGGCTGAAGACGTGCGTGGATGCGTCGATAGCTACGCTCTGAAGCTTATACGGAAGTACGGAATAAGGCTGTTCATCTGCAACGGGATACGGAGGGGTAGAGTAAAAGGTTATATAGTGGAAGGCAGAACGCTGGGCACGTTAATTGAGTGATTTAGTGATTTAAAGATAGGGGGTGTGGTGATGGAAATAAAGAGGTGCATTACCTGTGGGTCAAACCTCGTGGGTACGAACTACGTGGCTTTTCCGTGTCCTTCATGTGGTGAAACAATTTACAGGTGCAAGAGGTGCAGAAAACTCGCAAACCCGTATACATGCGAGAACTGCGGATTTACAGGACCATGAGGGGGTGATAAATTGGCGAACGTGGTGATGAAGGTAAAGATTATGCCATCTGACGTTGACATTGATCTGGACAGGATAGGCGAGAAGGTCAGAGAGCTGGCTCCGGAGAAGGTGGAAATCAGGGACATAGGAGTTCAGCCAATAGCTTTCGGTTTGAAAGCGTTGATCGTCGCCGCAGTAATGCCTGACGAGGGGAACATTGGAGAAGAATTCGTTGACAGAATAAAAGAGATCGAAGGGGTTGAAAGCGCAGAAATCGAATCTGTGGAGCTGCTGTAAATCGATTTTAATTTATGAGATTTTAATTTAGATTGCTGCTAATTTAACATTTTAAGTGGCTATAATAGTATTAAATTTATATATAATTCAGACTCTGCTGCAATAAAAGATAAAAGGTGCGATTTTTAAAGCGGCAGTCGGTGCAGGTTACAATGAAAGTCCAGAGAGTTGTTACGCCACCGCTTGCTGCAAATGCTTACGTTGTGGGAAACATCATGATCGACTGCGGAGGGGACGCAGAGTTCATACTGAGGTACCTTTCCGAGAAGAAGTTAACGAAGAAAGTAAGGTATCTGCTCCTCACACACGCACATTTTGATCACGCTGGAGCTTACTTCGCCCTGCAGAGTATTGGAGCAAGGGTATCGGTTCACTCAGCAGATGTGAACATTGCCAAAACGAGTCCCGTCGCTCATGGCATGCTCCTGTTCACGCCGGTCAAACCAGACGTAGAGCTCAAGGGAGGGGAAGTTTTCGACTCATCCAACATGCAGATCGAGGTTATACACACTCCCGGACACAGCCCCGGAAGCGTTTGCTACTACGACAGGGATAGAAAGTGGCTTTTCAGCGGAGATACGGTTTTCGCATTCGGGGGATTTGGCAGAGTGGATTTGCCGGGTGGTAATGCGCAGGAGCTAATATCCTCGCTTAAAAAGCTAATAGAGCTTGACGTCGAAAGGCTATATCCCGGACATGACGAGGTGGTCGAAGGTAACGCCCACAGGGAGATAGTTAAAGCATATGAAATAGCGAGGAGGTTGCTTTGAACCAGAATCCACACAGCAGTTAACGAAGAGCAAAGCTAAAAATCGTGGAGTACAAACGCTGAGCGATGCTGAGCATCGAACAGATCTACATTCTTCTGCACCTCAAAAAAGCTAAAGTGGATTACGCAAAGATGATGTCAAAGCTAACAGGAATGCCGGTGGAAAAAATCAACGAATGCATAAAATCGCTGAGGGAGATGGGGTTTGTTGAAAGAGACGGCGGTTCAGCCATAAAGAGGAGCAGAGCTCGCTTTAAAAAAGCACACGAAGTTCACAAACACCACACGTACTACAAACTTACGAGAGAAGGTGAAATTTTTTCAAGAAAGCTGGCTGAAGAGCTCGACAGGATAATTGACGGGCTCACCAAAAAAGGTACGTACAATCGCCTTGTGGAGCTGTGCAGAAGAGGAAAACTTGACTACGGGGATGAGGAACTCAGAAAACTCGGATTTATTACCGAAAAAGGAAGAAAAACCAAGTTTTTTGAAGCCTTCAGTTACGTTGCCGGACTGAATTTCGAAAGGATTTAACAACGTTACCTCAACCAGCAACCGTTCAGCAGGTTTACCGTTAACTACCTCTGAGCACGTCAAACAGAAATACAAAAGAACTAAATATTACATCTTTTAAAGTACTGTCTGAATGCTATCTTCAGCAGCAAACAGAATAAAGGTTCTGTCTCTTAAGATTCTGGACTTACTCTGGTTTGTTAACGAGCTCAGGCCATGTTCAGAACTCGAAAAGAGGAAAAATACATTGGAGTACTACCTGCCAAAAATAAGGGATGAGCACGAGAGGGCGGAAACGCTGCTCGAAATAGGTAAAATAGAGTGCAGCATGGGCAGGAACGTTGACGCTGCGAGCAGGTTCTACGAATGTCTGAGACTTTTCAGAAAAACTGGAGACAGGCTCGGTGTCGGAAAAACGCTCTACTGCATAGCCCTGCTACATGTTGAAAGGGGAAAAATAGACAAGGCCGAGGAAGCTCTCAGGGAGTGCATGCAGTTCGCAGAAGAGTGCAACAGCTCGTGGCTTAAAGCGAGCAGCTACGAACTGCTTGCGAGAATTCTGATGAAGAGAAGTGAAACAGACAAAGCAGCGGAAACCTCTCTGCAGGCTTTCGAGCTTTTCAGTATAGTCGGAGATGCAGAGGGGATGAGCAAATCTCTGCAAAACGCCTGCATCGCTCTGCTGAAGAAAGGTGAGATCGAAAAAGCAATTGAATTGCTTGACAGGATAAGGGAGATCTGGGTTGAGGAAGATAGCTGCAATTACCTGCTCAGCTCCCTGCAGCTCGCATCTCTTTTACTGTCTCTTGGCAGAATTGGCGAGGCTAAGAAAGTTCTGAGCTTTGAAGTTAAGTGCGACAACGAGAGGTTGCTCGCATTTAAGAAGTTAGTTGAGGCATTAATTCTTGCCGCCTGCAACAGAAAAGATGAAGCCGTAGCTCTTGCCGAGTCGGGGAAAGAGGATATGGAAAAGCTCTACCCGAAAAAAGACCCGCGCCACCAGATAGCAGGAGAAGTTCTGAACGCTGTGAAGTACCTGGCTTCGCTGGGGTAGTCCCGGTTGTCGAATGCAGGTGTTCCATTTTCAAGAAAACCCGTCAGACCTTGAAAGTGGCGGCATTTCGTCTAAGTTTACTCCCGGCAGGTAGTTCCACTTTTTCTGAACCTCTTTGTTCAGCTTGTGGGCAATCCTCGAAAGAGGAATCTCAACGGGACACACATCTTGGCACTGTCCACAGTTCACGCACGACTCAGCTACATGTATAATTCTTGTAATGTGAAATGCAGGACCTGGTGGTATTTCTCCACCTTTTATCAGCGGTCTCCATGGATTTAATATGCAGTCGATGCAACAACATACTGGACATACGTCTCTGCATGCATAACACTTTATACACCTGTTAAACATTCCAAACCAGAAGTTTCTCCTTTCCTCGTAACTCATCGATGACGTCTGTTCAAAATAGTAATTCTGCCATTTCTCTGACATAACCATTGCAAGTTTTTCTTCCTCCTCTCTCATCCTCAAGTTTTCGTCACTCGCTCTCTCAAACCCAATTACTTCAAGTTCAACCGCCCTTTCAACGATTTCAGCTCCTCTACCGGAACATATCTCGACGAATGTCGCTTTCTTGCCTTCCGGTACGCCCCACCTTCCGCAGGCTAGGTCGCACATCCTCGGAATTTTTACCTCACACCTCCTGCAGTTCTCTCTCCTTCCCAATTCCCTTTTTTCCAGTTCTTCTATGTCTGAAGTGATGACACTCCCGTTCTTTAAGGATACTGTGAGTTTATCCCCCTTAATCCCAACTCTTTCAACATCATCAATGCAAACGTTGAGGCTATCAAGCGTTCTTTCGAGTGTCACGGGCAGAAAAGTCCCTGAACAGTTCAATCCGATCATGAAAACGTTCTTCATGTTTATCTGATTTCTTTTAGCAAGTTCTACTACAGCTCTTGCATCACACGGTTTGCAAACTGTTGCAAGCCTGAGTTTATCTGTATCCAGATGTATCTTTATAAACTTTGCAATGTTTGGTGTTGCCCACGGAACACTTCCCGCACATTCCACAACTTCTTTAGGATTATCTGTTAAACACAGTGAATACCCGAACCTTTCGGCATCCTTAACAGTTAAAACGTAATCTACAATACCTTCTTCAAGCATAAATTTCAGTAAAGCTGTAACAAATCCACCGCACTGCCCTTTCTGTCTTATATCCTTATCCTCAGCCCAGGCTAAAATGAACCTGTCCATCAAATCACCTCACTGCCATTTCTGCTCTACCTTTAAATTTTCAATTTTAACCGTACAGACCTTAAGTTCAGGAATCTTTGACCTCTCGTCTAAAGCGCATAGGGTAAGCCTGTTTGCGGGAGATTCTGCAAAATGGAACGGAATGAAAACGACCCCTCTTTTTATATCGCCAAGCCTGACTCTCGCAAAAATCTCTCCCCTTCTAGACTTTACCTTGACGCAGTCCCCTTGCCCGACTCCCAGCCTCCTGGCGTCTTCTGGATTCATTTCGACAAAGCATTCGTTGACCTCACCAGCCAAGTGTTCGCTCCTTCTTGTCATGGTTCCGGTGTGGTAGTGAAATACTATCCTGCCAGTTGTAAGTATGAACGGATACTCGTCATCAGGCTTTTCGGCCGATTCCCTGAATTCTACGGCTGTAAACCTGCCCAGACCGTCCGGTGTTGCGAATTTCTCGGTATGCAAAATTTGCGTTCCGGGATGGTCTTCCGCTGGGCAGGGCCACTGTATGCCCCTTAACCCCAACCTTCTGTAAGTAATTCCTGCGTATTGAGGCATGACAGTTCTTATCTCATTGAATACATCTTCAGCACACGAGTAATCAAAACCACTCAGTCCAAGTTCCTTGGCAATCATCGACACGATCTTCCAGTCCGGTAGTGCTTCACCCGGCGGTTCAACTGCTTTTCTTATCAGCTGAACTCTCCTCTCCGTATTCGTGAAAGTTCCGTCCTTTTCAGCCCAGCAACAGGCTGGTAAAACAACGTCTGCGAACTTCGCAGTATCGCTCAGAAATATGTCCTGAACGACCAGAAAATCTAATTTCCTGAGACACTTTTCGACGTGACTGACATCTGGATCGGAAATCACCGGATTTTCTCCCATTATGTACAGGAACTTTATACTCTTTCCAGCTTCGTCAATCATCTCAGTGACGGTTAAGCCCGCTTCGCCACTCAGCTCACAACTCCAAGCCTCTTCAAATTTCTTTCTTGCTTTCTCATCTGTAACCTTCTGGTAACCCGGAAATACGTTTGGTAAAGCACCCATATCACAGGCTCCCTGAACGTTATTTTGACCTCTCAGCGGATTAACGCCGGTTCCCGGCCTGCCCACATTTCCGGTCAGCAATGCAAGGTTACAGCAGGCTTTAACGCTGTCAGAACCGTGACTGAACTGTGTTACTCCCATACAGTAAACTATTGCAGACTTCTCCGACTCAGCGTATATTCTCGCCGCTTTTTCGATTAACTCTGGCTCAACTCCGCAGATTTTCGAGACGAATTCCGGGGTGTACTTTTCTATTGGCCCTGCAAATTCTTCAAATCCTCTGGTTCGCTTCTCAACGAATTCTTCATCATACAGTTTTTCTCTCAGGATTACATTCATTATTCCGTTTAGAACTGCAACGTTCGTTCCCGGGTATATCTGTAGAAATACGTCTGCAAATTTTGCTGTATGCGTTTTTCTTGGATCGATTACTATGATTTTGGCATCTTTTTCCTTTGCTTTTAAAATCCTTCTCGCTATTAACGGGTGCTGTTCAAAGGTGTTGGAGCCTATTATTAAAATACACTTTGATTCTTCAAGGTCTTCGATCGAATTTGTCATTGCACCAGAACCAAATGCTTCGCCCAGACCTACGACAGTCGGGGCGTGACAGAGTCTCGCGCAGTGGTCAACGTTATTGGTGCCTGAGACTCTTGCAAACTTCTGGAGAACATAATTTTCTTCATTCGTGCATTTTGCAGAAGCTAAAAACCCGATTTCGTCTCCGTACTCCTTTATCCTTTTTACAATTACTGACAGCACAGCATTCCAAGATGTTTCGTGGAACTCACCGTTCTTTTTAATCAAAGGCTTTTTCAGTCTATCCTCACTGTGAACGAATTCAAAACAGTACCTGCCCTTGATGCACAGCTTTCCCTCGTTTACAGGATGGAATTTCACTGGTTCAACGCCTGCGATTTTACCATCTTTAACTATCAGATCAATTCCGCAGCCGGTACCGCAGTACGGGCAGATCGTGTGAACGAAGTTGAGTGTCAAGCCTTCACCTCCCCGCCAAACATAATTCTGATCCCGTTTCTACAGGCGATCCTGTAAAATAATTTATTTTAATTTTTTAATTGATTTTCAGGTCGCCCACGTAGATCTTTCCATCTCCCTCCTCGACTCTGCCAACAATTCTTCCGTCTGTTATGCCGCTCTTCTCCAGTTTTCTTGCCTCGTCCTCACTCATTACTAAGGCGAAACCCATTCCCATGTTGAACGTTCTGTACATCTCGTCCTCCTCAACGCTTCCGAGCTCCTGAATGACCCTGAATATTTTCTGGGGTTTCAGCGGTTTATCTATGACGTAGTTCAATCTTTTCAGCCTGAGCAGGTTGAGCAGGCCACCACCAGTTATGTGTGCCATGCCCTTTACGTCGAAGTTTTTTACTATTTTCAGAACTTCAGTGTATATCCTCGTGGGCTTCAGTATTTCTTCGCCGTAGCTTATGCCGTTCTCGAATTCGTCTCTGTAATCTATTCTTTCCTTTTCGAGCACCTTTCTTACGAGTGTCAGGCCGTTGCTGTGAATTCCACTGCTTGGAATGCCAAAAATCACGTCTCCCGGTTCTATTCTTACACCTGTTATCAGGTCTTCTCTTTTCACAACACCTATCGCCGTTCCGGCGAGGTCAAAACCTCTCACCATGTCGGGAAGCGTTGCGGTTTCTCCTCCAACAAGCGTTATGTTGGCAATTTCACAGCCTTTTTCAAGCCCTTTTGCTATTTCTGACATTACATTTTCGTCCGGTTTTTCTATCGCAATGTAATCTACCATCGCCACGGGTTCTGAGCCAACAGCTATCAGGTCGTTAACGTTCATGGCCACGCAGTCTATACCTACCGTATCGAACTTATTCATTTTCTCCGCCACGAGTATCTTGCTTCCAACGCCATCTGTTGTTATCGTTACGAGTAAATCGCACAGTGGAAGTAAAGTCACAGCACTCGCATAGTGGTTTGTTAAAACAGGCTCTCCAACACCCTTTCTCACGTGTTTTATCACAGAAGCGAGAGCTTTTACAGCCTTTTCCTCTTTTTTTATGTCAACACCTGCATCAGCGTACCTCATACTTATGCTGTTTGTTGTATTCAATTTAGTGTTTTTCCCGATCCCCCTTAGTCGAGAAGTAAGCACATGATAATCAAGTTTGAAAATAAATTTTACAAATAAAAATTGCAAGCGATAAATAGTAAATTAGTAAATTAATAAACTAACGAGCGCCGACCTCCACGAGTTTGCTGCCTCTCGCCATCGAAACGATTCCCGTCTTAACGAGTTCCTTTATTCCGTACGCTCTCATAAGGTTCGTGAAGGCCTCTATTTTTTCCTCGTCACCGGTAATCTCTATGATCATGCTGTCTCTCGCTACGTCAACTATCCTCGCCCTGAATATGTTCGCTATTTCTACTATTTCTCCTCTGTTCTCCACGTTTACGGCAACCTTGATTAAGGCAAGCATCCTGTTAACACTGTTCTCGCTCAAGTCGCTTACCTTTATAACCTCGATTAGCTTGTTTAACTGTTTCGTAACCTGTTCCAAGGTTTTATCGTCTCCCTTAACGACTATGGTCATTCTGGAGATGTCTTCTCTCTCAGTCGTTCCCACTGCCAAACTTTCTATGTTAAAACCTCTCCTCCTGAACAGAGAGGAGACTCTCGCAAGAACTCCGGGCTTGTTCTCAACTAAAGCAGCTATAACGTGCTTCATTTACACCACCTCAGTACTCTTCATCTATTATTTCTTTGAGCGACGCACCTGCTGGCACCATTGGATAGACGTTTTCGAGCCTCTCGACCCTGAAGTCTATCACCACGGGCATGTCGTTTATCTCAAAAGCCTGCTTCAGAGCATCCTCAACTTCGGAAGGCTTCTCCACAGTCATACCAACAGCACCAAATCCTTCCGCAATCTTTTCAAAGCTCATTTCCTTGCATCTCAGACAGGTTTCCGAGTAGCGTTCATCGTAAAACAGCTCCTGCCACTGTCTGACCATTCCAAGAAACATGTTGTTCAGAACGCAGACTTTTACGGGAATTCTGTAGTCCACGCAGGTAGCGAGTTCCTGTATGTTCATCATAAAGCTTCCATCTCCGGCTATGTCAACCACAGTTTTGTCGGGGAACGCTACCTGAGCACCCATGGATGCCGGGAAGCCGAAGCCCATAGTTCCGAGACCCCCGCTCGATATGAACTGTCTCGGCCTCTCAACCTTGAAGTACTGGGCAGCCCACATCTGGTTTTGCCCAACTTCCGTGGCGACTATGGCATTTGGTTTCAGCTCGTAAATCTTTTCAATAACGTACTGGGGCTTGATGATCTTATCGTCCTGCCTGTACCTCAGGGGATACTTCTTTCTCCACGTATTCACCTTATCCTCCCACTCCTTTCTCTGCCTGTACTCGACAAACTTTATCAGCTCAGACAGCACAAGCTTTGCATCACCGACTATGGGCACGTCAGCTCTTACGTTCTTTCCAATTTCAGCAGCGTCAACGTCTATGTGTATTATTTTGGCATCCGGGGCAAATTCTGAAACCTTCCCCGTGGTTCTATCGCTGAACCTGCAGCCAACGGCGATGAGCAAATCTGCCTCCATAACCGTGTAATTGGCGTACTTGGAACCGTGCATTCCTATGAAGCCGAGACATAAGGGGTGGGTTTCAGGCATGGCACCCTTACCCATTAAAGTGGTTACAACGAAAGCAGGAATTGTTTCTGCCAGCCTTCTTAGCTCCTCGCTGGCGTTCGAGAGTATGACGCCCCCTCCAGCAAGTATAACAGGCCTTTCGCTTTTCATTATGAGGTCGGCAGCTTTCTTTATCTGCTTTGGATGACCTTTAAGCTTTGGTTTGTAACCCGGAAGTTCCAGTTTCGGAGGGTAGTCGAACTCTATGTCCGCAACCGTAACGTCTTTTGGCAGATCTATTAACACCGGACCGGGCCTGCCCGTTGAAGCTATGTAAAAAGCCTCCCTCACTATCCTCAGCAGCTCATCCGGATCCGTTGCCAGATAGTTGTGCTTCGTTATCGGCATCGTTATTCCGGTAGTGTCCGCCTCCTGAAATGCGTCGTTTCCTATCATCGATCTCGGAACCTGTCCCGTCATCACGACAAGTGGAGAGGAGTCCATGTACGCCGTAGCTATTCCTGTAACGGTGTTTGTCGCTCCCGGACCAGATGTGGCGAACGCAACGCCTGTTTTGCCCTTAGCTCTCGCGTATCCGTCTGCTGCGTGAACTGCGGCCTGTTCGTGCCTCGTCAGAATGTGCTCTATGTTTGAATCGTAAAGCGCATCGTACACCTCTATTATGGCTCCTCCCGGTATCCCAAAAATGTGCTCAACACCCTCCTGCTCTAAGGCTTTGACGATAGCGTCTGCAGCTCTCATAAAACCACCTTTACATATAAACAATTTTACTGTACGGCAATTACGCCGATAACTACGGCTACCGGCAATACGAGAACAGCGTTAACCCTCAAGCCGGTAGCCATGAGTAGCGGGAATTCTGAGAGTTTTAAATAATTTTTGGTTTTAAATTTTGTATACGGCAGTTGCCAGACGATAGCCGGATGCGAGTTGCGGTAGAAATCAGGTGAGAAGGAGATGTTTTGTGAGAAAACTCGTTAACGGAGAACTCAAAATCATAAGGAATTTTAAGCCTCAAACTGGAAGGAAACGTTTTGACCGTTAAGCGTTCTGAATATTTTCTACCTAAAATTTACCTAATTTAATCTACTCAGTTTAGTTAGTTTACGTATACTGCTCAGTCACAGCAGAAATTTCAGGTTCCGGTAATCGTAAAAAATTGCCGTGAAACGAAATTCAGAAGAGTCAAAAATTCAGAAAGGAGATCGGGAAGACGAAAATCCCGAAGAAAAGCTGAATAGAGCAAAATCCCAAATTCCCACAGGATTTAAAGACAAATTGGTCGTAATCGTTTTTGAATACGAGGTTGAAGAGTGGATATGCAGATCTCTAAAAATCAGTACGGAGTAATCAAACCATCCAGAGCTCTGAGTGACAGGTTAAGTAACATGAGAGGAGAAGTACCACAAGAGTGACTTACCAAAATTCGCTGGCGAGCTATTCATCTCTGCTGAGAAGAAAAAGACGAAGTCTTCAAAAATTTAATAAATTCTCTAAATGGTTACAGAGTCGCGCAGGATTTGAACTACACCCACGTCGCCCACTTCCGGACTACAGATATCCCGCAACTCCAGAGGTTCAGTTCCACAGATTTATCCCCGTAAATTCCTCTGATCGTCTTCAGATACGTCAATCCGTCGGTATTCTCTTCAACCTCCACGTCTTCCAGATGCCTGACGAAATCTTCAATTTCCGCATGTTTGAGGTAATAACACCCTTCAGAGAGCACGTTCATCAATTTCAGAACAAACCGCACCTCCAGCAAACTCAAAATCTTTTTCGAGACTTTTTTCGGGGGCATAGTATTATGGCGTGTTTTTATGCTGTCAGTTTGTCAGAGATAAGTTACGCATGCTCGTTCAGTTACTCTTACGTTTTCGACCAATAACTCTTTTGGTTCAGTGATGAGGGGCAGAATACGAGTAAAAGTTCATAATTAGATTGTCAACAAAACTGTTGGGAATTTTCAGTTGGGAATCGTTTAAATAATAAGGGATGATGTATGCAAGGGATTGTGCTGGAGATTGACGAAAAGAAATAAAATTCTGGATAGCTGGGAGATGAGCAGAGGACAAAATCCCGAAAGCTTACAACATAGCCAAACAGTTCGATGGAAAAGATGCTCCATTTACAGTTCTTTCTTTGAAGTTAAACTTCATCTGGACTAACGACAGGATGTTAATCGAACACGGAATGAATCTAACAAATACTTGGCTTTGGATTCCGAATCCTTGGAAGATTTGCTAAAAGGTTAGAGTATTGATGAAATCAAGAAGAAATAATGAAAAAATTTGGGTAAGTTAAACAAGCTGATGGGTGGTATTCAAGGGTTGTTGATAAGCTAATGAAACTATTCACTTAACTCTGAAGCTATTTCTCTAATCAATTTTAATATATCTTCTCTCAGCTCATCAGCTTCTTTTCTTATTACTTTTTGAGAATTAAATATTTCCTGAGCATTAGAATTTCTAATAAACTCTTCTTTAATCTCATTCAACATCATAGTAACTTCTTCAATTCTCCAATGTTTGACAATTGTAAATTTTCTTATTCCATAGGATAAGCAACTAAACCTAACTTGAGCATATTCAATCATATGATCGCGGTATTGCTTAAAGAATTCATTAGGATCTTTTTCCCCAAATACAAAATATAACACAGATATTGTATGTGGCAATTCTGTTTGTCCTACTAATTCTTGAAAATGAATGTCTATGTCACTACACCCACATTTCCCACTCTTTTTACAGTCTTCACCAATATTAAGCTTATTTATGATCATATAAATTAATGATGGTTTTTCAAACTTCAATAATTGCCAAGTTTTAAATTCAGGAATTTTATAACCATAGGATTTTATATTAGTAATAATTACTAATTCTTTATAAATAAGTTCTAATACCTTTGATATTGTCTCCTTAAATATTGTTTCCTTTCGCTCTTTTTCAATCAATTTAACATACTTCCTGTTCTGCCAAGCGTAATATGCTGTAATTATTACTAAAAATATTGTAGCTATTGCAGTAATTAAAGGACTATAATAATTTGCGATTGAAGCGATATCTGAAATTGCGAACATTGAAGCTTCATTGTAACTTCCTGATTAAAATGTGTATCTCTCTTTGAGACCTATCCAAAATTTTAGTAAAATTTAAGTCTTCCAGCATGGCATTAAGACTGATGGTAAAAAATCGATTTAGAGGAATTTTTAAAGATGCTTGAATTTTGGAAGGAGCACTATGAGTTAGATGACCTGTATTACCTTAAAGCAATAGAAGCGTGCCCAAAAGTTCCGGAATGGGATGAGAAGCTCGTTTACAGGTATTTAATAAGATTTCTTGAATTGTATGGAGTGCCCGCTAGAAATACCACCAGAGTAGACACTGAGAAGCTGGCTGAGGCAATAAATAGTTGTAACAACTCACTAAAACAATTCGAGAACACAGATTTGCTCAGACTGGATCTTGACGAATGTAGGGATGATATAATAAATTTGTTTAAAGAAATAGATAAAGTAAATTATTTAGGATCAACATCAAAAAATTCTACATCTACTCAAGCCAAAAGTTTTTATAATGTGGATGAGAAAATAGCAAAGCTTTATGATACAAGTAAGAATGCTAAGAGATATTTTGAATTTTTGAAGATATGTAAAAGTGAACTTGAAAAGCTGTTGGAGGAGCTCAGAAAACATGGTATCAAAAATCCAGAAGATAAACTGCGAAAAAGATATGGTAAAAAACATTTAACAAAATTAATCGATGAATATAACTGGCTCAAAGCTTGGGAAAAATGATAAACCAATAATAAAGAAATTATTACCTATATTTTCTGTAGATGTTAATAAACATCGAAGGTGTCAAGAATGGGGATAAAAAAATAAATTAAAATAGACCTTAAGCATGAAAACAAGCCAGAAATCGTTGTTGATAGGGGATTCTATACAGAGGCTTTACAAAGTTGATTAAAATACAGGCACGAAACCTTTGGTGAATGTAGTTGAAGGACTCTTTTCGAGGTTTAAGGGGCGAAGAGGTTCTAGAATCGAATCCCTTAACAGTTCTTTTGAGTGCAAAGCTGGTTGGAAAGTTTTATGGCTTTCTATAACTACTGGGGGTGTTTCTTGACAGCACCGAGTGATAAGCGTTTCATTATTTTGTTTAAGCGTAAAAGGTGAATCAGCTAATCCGCTTTGAAGACCGGCTCTAAAAAAGGGGGTTATGGCAAGGGCAACGGACATTCTCCAAAAACGTTAAACTGCGACGTTCCACGAGGTCACAATCCGTGAAAACCTGAAACAACCGACGTCTCCGAGAAGATAGCAAACTTTTTGAGAAAAAGACGTTTCATGGTGTTGGTCTCCATGGGCGAGTGGAAGACTGGTTCCCGAAAAGAGTCCGCATTTCGAAAGGTAAACCTCAGAAGAAGAAAAATTTTTGACACTGCAGTACCGCTTTTGCTTACAATCGCCGCCTGTACCGATATCTGGAGTTCCGAAGTGCTCTTCGGAGCAAACTCTACAAACTCTCTTCTCCTCAACGTGGTAGCCCATGCCAACCTCGTAACGCTTGCCCTTCTCGGGATACTGATCTGCGGTCTCAGTCTGGATGAAGCTGGCGTTATTCCACGTAACATCAGGTACAGCCTTTACTGGGGCCTGTACCTGTCAGCAAGTGTATGCATACCCGCCATTGTTTTTGTCGTCATTCTCCACGTGTCCGGACTGATCTCGCTCAGGATCGGTGCTCTAAGCGCACACAGGCTTGCCACAGGCACAGCAGTCAGCCTTGTGCTTGGAGGGTTCTGCGAGGAGCTCTTCTACAGGGGATTTGTACAGGGTTCTCTGAACAGAGCAGTGGGTTACAGGATTTCTCCAGTGGCGAGCGGCATAATCTTCGGTGTTTCCCACTTGGTTAACTACATCAATCCCCTTACCGGGACGAACAGCCTCAACGCTGGTGCCATTATATGGGTGCTGCTATCCTGCTTTGTCGGTGTATACTTTGGGTTCCTGCGCAGAAAGTGCGGTGACGTTTACTGCCCTGCACTTTTTCACGGGTCACAGGATTTGACAACCAGCGTTATGAGCATGCTCGGATGCTCCTCCAACGTTTCGATCGTGGCTTTGAGTGTGGGCTGGGCCGTCTTCCTGTCTGTAACGTACAGACAGTTCATCAATTCTGAAGTGTAACGTTGAATTTCCCTGATAGGCTGCTGGTAGCTTTTTCTCCAGCGTAAAAGTTTCAGCTTTTTAGTTAAAATTCGCAATGGGCCCGCCCGGATTCGAACCGGGGACCTTCGCCGTGTGAGGGCGACGTCATAACCACTAGACTACGGGCCCTACACACTTTAGATAAATCCTGGATTAGCTTAAGTACTTAACGCTTGAGCTGAACTCCATGGTGGAACTGAACAGAACTCTGAACAGAGTTCTGGAGTACCTCCGCAAGCTCAGAACCGAGCGGGTATGTCTTGCATATTCTGGAGGTATGGACAGCACCTTGCTCGCTCGTCTGCTATCTCTATCCGGAGTGGAATTCAGGGCATACATGGTAGTCAGTGATTTTATTTCCAAAAGCAGAGTTGAAGAGGCGAGGAAGATTGCTGAAAAGCTTGGATTCAACCTCACGATTCTCAGAGTCAGTGTTCTGCCAGAAATGTTAGAAAACGAAGAGCTGAGGTGCTACTACTGCAAAAGCCAGATGTTCTCCAGCATTTCAGAAGTCTGCGGGGGCAAAGTTCTCGACGGGACAAACGCGAGCGATTTGAAAAAGCACAGACCCGGATTAAAAGCTTTGAAGGAGTTTAACGTACTCAGCCCTTTTGCGGAGCTGGGAATTTCGAAGTCAGAGGTTAGAGAGCTCGCCAGATTTCTCGGTCTGGAGCAGATACCTTCAGATTCCTGTCTGGCCACGAGGATTTCTGGAAGGATAACGAAGGAGAAGCTCGAGTTTGTTGATACTGCTGAAAGAGTTGCCTGGAGAATTCTGAAGGAGAAAAAACTGGAAATTGAAAAGCTAAGAGTTAAAATCAATAAAACGTTTAAAATTGAAATATATTTCAAACAATAAATTTAGTTTGACATTTTACAGCTGGTTTCACAGTTTGCAGGTCAGACTACTCACTGCAGACAACAGAACTTTTAAATACAATTCTCCAGTCTCAGAAGGCATGGGTGAGTTCAAGCACATAGTCAGGATTGCCGATACTGACCTTGACGGTGGAAAAAACGTCATGTTTGCTCTTACAGGCGTGAAGGGTATAGGACTCAGGCTGGCCAGGTGTATAGTGAACAACCTTGGATTGGATGCTAAGAAAAAGCTCGGTGAGCTGAGTGACGAGGAAATAGAAACGCTCAGAAAGTTTATTGAAGAGGACATCGAGTCTCTACCCAAGTGGGTTCTCAATCGAAGGAAAGACCCGTACACGGGCAAGGACCTTCACCTGCTGAGCAAGGATGTTGACTTTGCCAAGATGGTTGACATCGAGATGATGATCAGAATGAAATGTTACAGAGGTTCGAGGCATGCGAAGGGTAAGAAGGTGAGAGGTCAGAGAACGAGAAGCACTGGAAGAAGTGGAAGAACTGTTGGCGTCGTGAGGAGGAAGAAGTAAAAGTAAGAGAGGTGTTTTGAATGGGTGACCCAAAGAGACCAAAAAAGAAGTACGTAACTCCGACTCATCCGTGGAATAAAGAAAGACTTGAAAAAGAGGCAAAAATAGTCATTAAGTACGGATTGAGGAACAAGAGAGAACTCTGGAGATTTCAGAACATTCTGAGAAAGTACAGACGTGTTGCGAGAGACCTGCTGGCAAAGGTCGATCTGCCCGGTGCTGAAGGAGCCTATGCGAAAGCCAAGGCTCAGACGGTTATAAAGAAGCTGATAAGAATGGGGATTCTCGAGGAGGGGGCAACTCTCGACGACATACTCAACCTGAGCGTTGAGGACTTCCTTGAAAGGAGGTTGCAGACGAGAGTGTACAGACAGGGCCTGGCGAACACGATAAAGCAGGCGAGACAGCTCATAACTCACGGGCATATAGCGGTTGACGGCAGAAGAGTTACGGCACCGGGCTTTATAGTGGAAAGAGACATGGAGAGCAAAATAAACTACTACATCAACTCTCCTTTCGCCAAAAGGGGACTGGTTGAAAAAGTTGAACAGGCGGAGTAGCGGAATTAACGTTGAATTTAACGGTTAATGCTCATTAACCTGTTGAACCAGCTCGATAAATTTAATAACGTTTAACGCTACCATGCTGAATTAAAAGAGGTGTAGACATGACGGAAAAGAAGAAGGGAAAAGGTAAGGGAAGGTGGGGAATTGCTCACATATTCAGCAGCTACAACAACACGATAATCACGATAACGGACATAACGGGCAGTGAGACAATAGCGAGAATTAGCGGCGGTATGATCGTCAAGGCTGACAGAGATGAAGGAAATCCCTACACGGCAATGCAGGCAGCCCTGAGAGTTGCTGAGATGGCAAAGGAAAAGGGAATAGAGGGCATTCACATAAAGGTGAGAGCTCCGGGCGGTAACAAACACACAACTCCGGGTCCGGGAGCTCAGGCTGCAATAAGGGCTCTGGCGAGAGCAGGACTTAAAATAGGAAGAATTGAAGACGTAACTCCAATTCCGCACGACGGAACGAGACCCCCGGGTGGAAAGAGGGGTAGAAGAGTTTAACTTTTTTGAGCTTGCTTAATTTTTTATACAACTTTCAAGAGGTATAGCTATGGAAATCGAATTCATCGAGGAAAGTGAGAATAGAATCGTTTTCACAGTAAAAGACGCACCTGTAGCCCTCGTAAACTCAATCAGAAGGGCCATGATGAGTCACGTTCCCACGATGGCAGTTGACCACATTAACGTATACATGAACACTTCGTATCTTTACGATGAAATCCTCGCTCACAGAATAGGGTTGATACCTCTGAAAACTAACGTTGACAAGTTTAACTTTCCCGATAAGTGCGAATGCGGTGGTGAGGGGTGTCCAAACTGTCAGGTTTCTCTGAGGCTCAACGCAGAGGGGCCGAGAACGATATACTCGGGAGATTTCGTTTCCGACGACCCCGAAACAAGGCCCGTATACGACAACATCCCAGTCGTCGTTCTGTACGAAGGGCAGCAGCTGATGATAGAGGCTGTTGCGAGGCTTGGAACGGGAAAAGAGCATGCAAAGTGGAGACCGGTTTCCGTATGCGCTTACAAAATAATACCCGAAATAAAAATCGACGAAAAGTGCAACTCGTGCGGTGAGTGCGTTGAAGCGTGCCCGAGAAACGTTCTCGAGCTTGCAGAGGGTAAAGTCTCTGTAAAAGATGTCTTAAAGTGCTCGATGTGCATGGAGTGTGTAAATGTCTGCGACGAGGGTGCAATAAGCGTTGAAGAAACGAACGATTTTCTGTTCACGGTCGAAAGTATCGGTCCCATGCCAGCGAAGGAAATTCTCAGAAGGAGCATAGAAGTTCTCATGAATAAAGCGGAAGAAATGAACAAAATTCTTGAACACATTTAGTTATATTTCGGATGTTACTTTTTATCTCGTATGTGGGCTCTTCTTACTTTCTGATACACTGTTTTATTATTGACTTTAACCCGTGCAGTGCGGAAGTGGCAGGTTTATCGTGTTCGTCCCATTTT
>WAPX01000039.1 GCA_015520485.1 Archaeoglobaceae archaeon | reverse complement strand
GCCTGCCCTGAAACATATGGGTATTCTACACCATTCTTTTTATACTTTTTAACATCAATAAAGTTTGCTTCGCCTTCTCCTGAGTTCAGGTTGGTCAAATCGGTTTGAGACAACCATACAAGACTTATACACTTCATTTATTATCACCCCCACTTTTAGGCATTTTATCAATTGCATAGTACATGGAGGTGTAAACCACCAGCAAATCCCTTACCTCTTTCCATCCTTCTTTATTACTCTCAGTAACATCCTTAACGAGTTGAACCAGTTCATCCAATGCGGTAGGTTTAATCATTTTCAAATCTCTTTCATCCATTCCAGGTATTTTTCTTGCTATCTCTCTTAGAACACTCCAGAATTCATCTATATTTCTGACCTTGTCCATTTTGTACAGCAGAGAGGCGTTATTTCGAGATACCTTTGCAATAATGTTTCCAACACTTTTTATAGCATCGAGCTTCTCTTTCGGAATACCCATTCTTTTCCACCTCCACCAGAATATCAATTCCTCTAAAGCTTGTCTGACTTCAGAAGAAAAGACAACATAGCCACCTTTTCTGGGCAGCAAACAATTTGTAAAACCTCGAAAATTATCAAGTAAAAAGAATTTAGATAAATTCTCCTGAATTTCCCTTGTTGTCTCCCAGTCAACACTTTTTTTGTTATTTGAGTGAAAATACATTTTGCTAATTATCTCTTTATAAATGAAATTACATTTTTCTCCATTTTCGTAGATAAATTTAATAGTTCCTAAAATTCCTCTTTCAACGTTTATCAGGTCTATTTTTATGTTTTTTACAGCTCCAAACGGAATTTGTAGCACAGCCCAGTTCTCCGCCAGCACATCATCGTTTGCTGCATTCTTGATAAAAGTCTCATAAAAACACAGCAGTGTAGAGTACTCACCGGGAGTATTTTCAACGTCACTTGAGGCTGGATTAACACGTATGTTTGAATACCTGGCTGTTTTGTTTAGGATGCCTGAGTATATACCTGACTCCTTAAACTCATTTAGCTCTTTTAAACTGGCAAAATACGGTAAGAACAAAAATGACTTATCCCCCGGAAATGTTCTATAAACTACAGCCTCATCTGTCCATTCGAGAATGCCGATAAGGTAGCAAAGCGGGCAAAGGTTATCGTAATATTCCTTAAGAGATAACACTTTTCCATTCTTATAACTTCTTACACCGCTTAGACTTGCTATTTTTGTGACAAAGGGATAATTCGCCTGCTGTAGCTTTTTAACGCTTCTGTCAAAAGTTCGTCCACATAAAATACATCTGTTTTTCCCTTCTTTTAAATCAAATACTTTTTGAACGATTCCGGCTGTTTTTTCTGGTTTATACAGTTCCTCCTTAAAGGCTACCTTTCCACCAACCTTTTTCTCTTCCTGTAATATCAAATGGTCTTTTTTAACCTCCTTAATTTCACCGGTTTTCTCGTTTTTTTCTATGACAAGCAAATTTAGTCTTTTTTCAATAATTCTTTTTGCTAACTCTTGGACAAATCTTTCTTTATTTTTTATTTCAAGTTTAACTGAAATATCTGTTAGTTCAACGCTGCAAGAGTCTAAAGATTTCAGTATTCTGTAAAAATTCTCAAGAGCATTATCCATCCATGGGTCTTTGTACATGTTAAATTCAAAAATCACAACTCGTCCTCCATTTTTAGTTTATACCAGATTTCATTTTGGTTTCCGGTAGTGATGTGTACGTCCTATCACCTTCTAACTCACTCAACATATATTTACGGCAACTTAACTTAAAGTTTTTGATTGGTGCAAAAGCTGATCAATTTTTTAAAAAGTCTGTGCTCGGGTTTAACTGCTAATTTAACAGCCGGCCATTCTTTGTTCGTGTTTTTACCGAGAGTGTCAAGAATAGGGATATAAAATAAATAAACCAAAATAAACTAAATAAAAGATAAATAAATGACATGCAATCCACCTTAAGGCAGTTAGTAGACTGCGTCAAATCTACAAACTCTATGAGGAATAAGAAATGTAAATAGAGTTAAAGATATTAGCAGCTCTACTATACTTCTTCAGTCTTTCCCTGAGGAAGACAAGCAACTTTCTTTCTTTATTTGAAGAAATAAGTCACGAATCAGTTAGAATATACTACCACAGAATCAAAGCAGTCTTAAAACAGCCAAAAAAGGAGAAAAGAAGGTTAATAGCGATAGACGAAACCAAACTCAAACTGGAGAAGGGACAAATCTTCGTATGGGCTGCTGTAGATGTAGATTCGAAGGAATGCCTAACATGAGCTTCTGAGGGACGAAGTTCTTTCTACGTTTTGAAAGTCTTAAGCACGAAAACAAGCCAGAAATCATCGTTGACAGAGGATTCTGTACAGGCTTTACAAAGTTGTTTTAAAATACAGGGCACGAAACCTTTGGTGAATGCTGTAGAAAGTTTCTTTTCAAGGTTTAAGGGGGCGAAGAGGTTCTGGAATAGATTTCCTTAACAGTTCTTTCGAATGCAGAGCTGGTTGGAGAGTTTTATGGCTTTCCATAATTACTGGGGTGTTTATTTTGACACCCCCCGTAAGCAGGCCCACTTCAGCTTTAGAATTTAAAGACATCTTTAGTTTAAAAGTCATCAGCGAATAAAAGGAGTTGTGTTTCTGTGAATTTTTGAGTTTTAAACAACAAAAGCGCCGGGGGTGGGATTTGAACCCACGCGCCCGAAGGCAGGGGATCTCGAGTCCCCCGCAGTCCCTGGCTCTGCAACCCCGGCTTTTCGTCAATCGTAAACTCTTATTATTTCTCCAACGCCCTTGCTCCTACCTTCCCTGAATATGAACTTCTGTCCCTCAAAAACGTAGTGCGGGTGGTATTTAAACTTCATTCTAACCCTGCCCCTGTCCCCCGCTTTTAAGTACTCCCTGTCCATGTCCTCGAACACTGCAGTTTCCGCTATCGTTTCCACGTGAACAACTGGCTCGTACCCCCTTTTAATTCTTGTTGGGTGAGAGAACACGATTACGTTTGCCTCAAATTCCCAAACAGCTTTAGGCTCTTTTTTTGAAAGAACCATTCCCCTCCTCAGTTCGTTAAAGTTCACGGGCTTTACCGCTATACCCACTATGTCCCCAGCTTCTGCCCTGCTAACCCTGTAGTAGTGCATCTCAATGCTCTGAGCTTTCACCTTTCTGAAGGAGCCGTCGTGAAAAGGGCCTATGTACACTACATCCCCCTCTTCAATCTCGCCTGATCTGACGCAGCCGCTGACAACAGTTCCGACACCGCTAACTCTGTAAAGCCTGTCTATGTACATCAGAAAGCTGTCCTTAACGAACTTTCTTGATTTCAGACTGTACAGAAGAGACGCAAGGAGTTCGTAGCCCTCGAGCGTTATTGCCGAGGTAACAATTACCGGAACAACCGGTTTTGAAAATACGAGGTTAGACGCTTTTTTCACGTCTTCTTTACTTCTAACGTGGTACGGCACCTTTCCAACACTTCTAAGCAGGGCTGAGATTGAGGAGAGCACTTCTTTGAGCTTTGGTCTGTCCACCATATCCGCTTTTGTGACAGCTATGATTACCGGTAAATCCATAGCAAGAAGAATCCCGAGGTGCTCTTTTGTCGTTCTCATTATTCCGTCGTTTGCCGCAATTACGAGCAAACCGTAATCTATCTTTTGCCCGAGCAGACCCCTTATTGTCGTTCTCAGCCACGGCTCGTGCCCGACGGTATCAACGAAGGATACCAGTTTTTCAGCTTTTTCAACGACTTCAGCCTTCTCCCTTTTACTGAGCGGATTTTTCATTCTTATTGGCTTTCCGTTTTTAAATCCGAGAACGGCAAAGCTCAGATCGGCGCTGAGACCTCTTTCGATTTCATGCTTCAATACGTCAAGGTATATCCTCGTTGCTCCATCTCCATCATCAGCCTTTCCCGTGAGCAGACAGCCGACGAGGGTCGATTTGCCGTGGTCAACATGACCGGCAGTTCCTATGAGTATGTGCTCCTTGCCTCTCCCTGCTTTCTGTACCTCAACTATGCCCACGACGCCTTCATCGAGCCGGTACTTCTCTACGGAGCTCACCTCTGCTCCGACTTCGCATGCAAGCTTCTTTAAAACGTGCAGAGTTTCCCTAAACCGCTCTTCGCTTATTCCCTTCAGCTCTCCGCTATCCGACACTCCAACCACGTAAACAGCCTTACCCCTGCCCATTATCAG
Organism: Archaeoglobaceae archaeon; assembly: GCA_015520485.1. Lineage (GTDB taxonomy): Archaea > Halobacteriota > Archaeoglobi > Archaeoglobales > Archaeoglobaceae > WAPX01. The sequence goes on along the minus strand of WAPX01000039.1, from coordinate 15,796 downwards.
CCGGTGGTTCATCTGACAGGCTAAAGACTGAAATCTACCCTCCTTCAGGTGGTAAGAGCTCAAAAACTCCTTAAATTCCACGTTTTCTCCTTCGCCCTTTTTGACAAGGGTCAGCAATTTGTCCATTTATAGCAGGTGAGTATTTATGAGATATATAGATTGCTTTTCGAGCGTTCCCGACCACCTGGACGTTCCCGTTATCGTGTTATGCTGTACGTTGCTCCAGTAACACAGCTACAGCAGGATAGAACAGCCAGCGTAACACCTCTTTGAATTTGGCATTTTCAGTATTTCGTCCTTGAACACCGTGCAGTGGCAGGGAACAACGAGCCCGTATTTCTTCAGAATACCCGTTCTGCTGAAACCGTGAAAACCGCCCAAAACTCCGTAAACCTCTCCAAAGCTCTCCACTCTTGCGAGTATCGCATCGAGTCCCGGGTGCGAACATCCGGTGATGACAAGAAAGCCCCTCTCAGTTCTGACGGCAAGAGACTGCTCGGGTATTCCTGCACTCAAAACTCCTGTCGAGTAAACATCTTCTGCAAGTCTGACAGGACTTCCAACCTCTACGAGCTCCGACTTTCTTGCTATTTCTCTTTTTAAGTTTGGAGAAAAAGTTTCCGGAACGCAAACGCATGAAGTTCTGGAAATGACGTGGTTTAAGCCTCCAATGTGGTCCCAGTGCTGGTGAGACAGAACAATGACATCGAAATCGTCTATTCCAAGCCTTTCTAGGTTGTGCAGAAGTATATCACCGTCCCACCCGGTGTCGAACAGGATTCTGATACTGCACCGGATGTAGCAGGAGAAGCCCCAGCCCGGAATCAGTCCTTCAGCAGCGTCGTTATCGTAAACGACTGTAACCTGCATGGATTTTTATCTCTCTTTCGGCTTAAATTCGTTTTTAATTTTTGATTCTACGCTTTCGTTGTGCCAGATTTAAACCAGCACGAGTTTTGTAGAGACTTCTACTCAACAACCGTTACGCCGTTCTCTTTTCTGAGCTTGATGGCGTTCTCAACAACCTCCTCGAAACTGTCGTCGTGGCTTATCACGAATATCTGCCTGAAACCCTCCACCCTCGAAATCTGGGATGCGAGGTTTCTCCTTCTCACTTCATCCATGTTCTGCGTCGGTTCGTCAAAGAAGGCTATGCTCGCCGAAGAGAGTATTTTCAGCAGTGCGAGCCTTACTGCTATGGCGGCACACATCTGCTCTCCACCGCTCATCTGTGAAAACTCTATTTCCCTTCCTCTGTAAACAGCTTTTATCGAGTAGTCTTCGCACCACCTCAATTCCCACAAATAATCGTCCATGAGCTCGCAGAACAGCCTGTTGGCTTCAACAGATACGGCGTCTGCATACGCCTTTGCGATGCTTGGAGCGGCTCTCTTGAAAATTTCTCTCAGGTCTTTTATAAACCGGTACTTCTTTTCGAACCTCTCTTTTTCGCTGTTGACTTCTTCGAGTTTCTCCTCCACCCCGGATAGCTCTGATACCTCTTTTTCAAGCTTTTCAGACCTCCTGTTCAGCTCGTCAATCCTGCCCTGCAGAATCGAACACACATCTCTCAGGCTTTTCGCGGATTTGTTGAGCTCTTCAAACTCTTCACCGGAAAATTCGCCCTTTAATTTTTCGAGCTCTTCTTTGATTTTCTGGACTTCCTCCTCTGCACCTTTAAGCTCCTCTTTCGCGGATTTGAGCTCACTTTCAATTTTTTCCCTGCCCGAGGCGAGGCTCTTCAGGGCGTGGTATTCTTTTACCTCCGGTTTCAGCTCTCTGAGCTTCAGTTTAATGGAGTCCATTTCTTTTTTAACCTCGTTCAGCCTGTCCTCAACTTCGGGAAGCCTTCTTACGCTTTCCAGCAGTTCACCGAGCGTATTTTCTGCCTCTTTGAGTTCTTCAGCAAAAAGCTCCTTCTGCCTGAGCTTTTCAGCAACCTCATGTAATTTCGACTTGGAACCTTCTACTTTCTCGAATTCTGCCATGACTTCTTCTTTTTTATCAACGACTTCCTTTAACGATTTTACCTCTGCTTTAAGATTATTCAGCAGTTTTCTTTTTTCTTCCATCTCCTTTTTCAGTTCTTCAATAGCTCTCAGCTCCACCTCGAGAGATGATGCTTTCTTCTCAAGCTCTTTTTTAATTTTTGTGGCTCTGTTTAGCTTTTCGAGTGCAGAGTTAACTTCTTTGAACTTCTCCAAAAGTAAAGCGATCTCCTTTTTCTTCGTTTCTCCCGCTTCGAGTATTCTCCTGCACTCCTCCTTCAAAACGGGGCAGATTCCCTTCACCATTTCTTCGAGGGTTTTCTTTTCCATTCTGAGCCTTGCCTCGATTGTGTTCTTCTTTTTGAGAATGTTCTCTCTCTTCTCCTCAACGTCGCCAAGCTTTTCGAGCTTCTCCTTTACGGCTTTAAACTCTTCCAGTTTTTCTTTTTCTCCTTCAGCTCTCTCTTTTTTCTCCTTCAGCTCCCTGTCCAGCTCTTTTATCCGTCTTACAATTTCTGCGAACTTTGCTTCTGCTACAGCAATTCTGTTCAGCTCTTCTCCAAGCGATTCCTCTTTTTCTGCGAGGGATCTCAGCAACTTCACCTGACTCCTCAGCTCCTCTAAGTCCTTTACCTCAGACCTAAGCTTTTTGATCCTCTCTGAAATTCCTTTTGCCTTCTCTTTTTCTCTTATGAGCTTTATGTACTCCTCCTCCAGCTTCTTTCTGTAGTTTTCAAGTTCCTCCATTTTCCTTTCAAGTTCCTCGCTCTCCTTTAAAACAGGCTCAAGTTCTTTCATTCTCTCTTCAGCTTCTCTTATCTTTTCGAGCTCTTTTTCAAGTCTTTTCACTTCTCCTCTCAGCCTGTTCTCCTCGCCCCTCAATTCGCTCAGTGCAAGGTTCAGCCTGTATATTTCCTCTCTTATCCTTTCGAGTTTTTCAATTCTCTCTTCGAGCTTTTCGAGCTTTCCTCTCTTCTCCTCAAGTTCAGACTCGAACTTTTTTTTCTCTTCCAGAGCTTTACTCAGTTCCTCTCTCTTCTCTCTCAGCCTTTCAGCGTCTTTTTTTAGTTCAACTATTTTGTTTTTGAGGGATTCCATTCTCTCCTTCAGGTAGCTCTCGTACTCCCTGCTCTTTTCGAAGGCCTTTCTGTAGCTTTCCACGCCAATTACGGGTGAGAAAACAGCATCCCTCACGTTGGCAGAACTCAGGAAGTGGGAAATCATCATTCCCTGCCTTACCCCTATTACGTTCTCGAACATTGTTTTCGCGTTTTCGAATCCAAAGTTCTCCTTTACCCAGCTCAGAACCTCTTCTCTCCCCTCAGCAACTCTGCCAAGTTCCAGATCTTCAACGCAGTAGAGTGTCGTTTTGTTTTCTTCAAACTTCCTCACAATTCTGTAAAGCCTTCCATCAGCTCCCAGCAGTTTAACCCGTACTTCCCCTCTTTTCTCACCCCTCCTGAGAAATTCACTCATTCTGTATGGCAGAGAATCAAAGACGGCGAAGCCTATAGCTTCAATTACCGTCGTCTTGCCGGCACCGTTATCTCCGAGAATTGCGTTCACTCCTTCTGTAAACTTCAAAACCGTGTCTCTGTGGCTCTTAACGTTTACGAGCCTTACCTCCAGTATCATAAGCCTTCCTCCAGTCCCAGACCTCCTCCTCGTATTCTGCGTGTGCCTCTTTTCTTTCTGTTTTCGTTTTACCCGCCTTGCTGTATTCAATTTCTTTTTTGTCTTCTTTATTTTCTTCATCATTCATATCTTTATTTTTGCTCCTACCCTTACCGTCTTCACGATCTGTCTCTCTGCCCCCGCTACCAGTCGATTTACCGAGGAATCCGTCAAACAGCAAACTGTCTATAAATTCGTCCACCCTCTTCATGTCAAAGGATGTAGAAAACGCGTTTTTGAGCTTCACAACTTCCTCCTCTATCCTGCCGTAATCGTAGTTTTCGAGGAGCTGGGCGAGGATTTTCAGCTCTATGCTTTCTTTGCTTATGTCCGAAGTCAGGGGTCTGAAAGAGTCATCTGTTACCTCCCACCTCACCTTAACAAGGAGGGGGGAGAGATGCGATGCATAACTCTTCACAACCTCTTCATCTAAGAATTTTCTCATGCTTCTCGAACATTTCAGGTTTATGTACACCACCGGCTCTTTAGCTTTGATCGAAAGCTTTTCCTTCAGCTCGTTCATATCACTTTCCTTTCTGACCTCGTGCGTTACGACAACGAAATCTCTTGTCGGAACTCTGATGAGTTCAGCTTTCAGCTCTCCATCCCAGTCCACGAGAAAGAATCCTCTGTCAAATCCGAGTTCAGATACGTCGCAGACTTCGAGGCTGCCGGGATTGTGAATCTTTCCTTCAACAAAACTCCTGTGAACGTGTCCCAGAGCCACGTAGTCAACGTTCAGCCTGTGGAACTTCGTTGACGGCACGCATCCGTGTATTTTTACGTATCCTTCAATTCCGGCGTGAGCCATGAAAATGTTCAGTCCGTTTTTCATTCTCCTCATCTTTTTAGAGTACATTTCGAGGACTCTTTCAGTCATCGAACCGTAGTACTTCATTCCGTATATTCTCACGCAGTCTAAATCAGCGTAAGCTCCACTTTTTCCGTCCCACTCCTCAACAACAATCCCATCTTCGAATCGAGGCTTCAGGTTGACGAGCAGTCTCTGCTGAGCTAAGTAATCGAGCCAGGAAAAAGTCTCCTTAAAGTAAGCAGAATCGTGATTGCCTTCAACAGCAAAAACGGGTACTCCAGCCTTTTTTACCTTTTCAAGCACTTTTATGGCCTGAGTCAGCGTTAAAGGATCCATTTCGCTTTTTCTGTGGAAGATATCCCCCGCTATCAGAATAAAATCAACTTTACTTTCGAGAGCCGTTTTAATGGCTCTCATGAATGCCTGAGCGAAATCTATTGCTCTCTCTTCACTCCCGTACTGTCTGTATCCGAGGTGTACATCTGCGATATGAGCAAACCTTATCATTTAAACAACCGTACTCCTCAGGTGTATTGAACCTGTCGATTGCGGGTTGATTGATGAATTCAATCAGAACTTTAAAGCCTTCATGACGTCGTGTTTCGTTATTATTCCAAGCAGATTTTCGTCCTCGCCCACAATAACAGCCGGACTGTTTAGCAGAAGTTTTGAAATTGTATCCAGACACTCGTTTTTCGAGATTGCTGGAAAAGGGGGTTCCATACACTCCTCAACTTTAATTTTACCTGCTGCGGTTCCTTTTTCGAGCATTACCTTTACAATTCCGCTTTCGGTAATGCTTCCAACGACTTTTCCGTCCTTTACCACGGGCATCTGCGAAATTCCATCCTTCATCATCATTTCTACCGCTTCTTTTAGCCTTGTATTTGCCTCGACCACCTTTACAGGTGAGTTCATAATCTTTTCAGCGTTTATCGCTTTTCCTTCAACTTCCTCGAGAACTTCGAATATCCTTCTGACGAGAGATAACTTCGGGTCAAAATCTCCAGACTCAATTCTTGCTATGAGGGGCTGACTCACGCCGACGAGTTCAGCGAGTTTTTTCTGAGTCAGTCCGAGCCTCCTCCTTTTTATCTTGATCATCTCTATTTCCGGAAACATTTGAAAGTGTAACTTCACTAAATTAATAGATTTAACGGTTTTATCTTGATGTAGTATTGGCTTTAGTCCATTTTTGGTTTTAATATATTTGTAATATCTTATTTTTACCTATTCTTTGGATTGAGCAGAAAACCTGAAAGCGAAATGACTTCGGATAACGTGAGATATGAATACTGAACGTGGTTTTTTTCCTCTATTCTCAAAATCGAAAGACTAAAATATACTATTCTCCAAAAAAGTGCCCGGAATGGAGGGATGACAATGAAAAGTAAACTCATGTTATTGTTAATAGTAGTGGTGTTGTTGGTATCGGGATTTGTTGCTGGTTGTGCTCAGCAGAAAACGACTACTCCCAATGTTACGGCTACGCCAACTCCAACCCCAACTGCTACACCGACACCAACTACAACCACCACGCCAACTCCAACCCCAACTGCCAAGACGACAGCAACAGTAAAGGCGGCAACTTCAAGTGCAAAGGTCAACTGTCTGCTCTGTCACACCAAGGCCGCTGATTACCAGGCACACAAGGATCCAAACGGCTGTATAAAGTGCCACGGCAGTGACCCGCACAAGATTCACTGCGGTCCGGGTACGATAAATCTGCAGTGTTCTGTCTGCCATGGTACCGGAACGCATGTCCACATACCCAGAGCTCCAAACGGTGAACCACCATGTATGCTCTGCCACAACCCGAAGAACCCTGTTAAGCCAGTTACAAACTACGTTGAAGTTCACCTGCCGAAAGGTGTATACTGTACTGCATGCCACACCCAGCCAATTGCTCAGCTGCACAGCGCTGCCAACCAGTACGTGAACAAAACGACTCCGCTTGCAGTTTACAAACCAGCTACCGGCAAACTCGGTAAGATCTAAATCTGTTTAGTCGTTTAGAGCCATGAGGGCTGTTATTTTTTTACTTGTTTTTACAATAATTTCAGCAGGTGCTTTAAGCTCAATGTGTGTTCAGACCAAGACTATTCAAACACCATCGCAAACATCCGTAAAAATGCCTGTGAAAACAGCTCATACCGTTAATCAAACTACCAGCAGGACGAACGAAACGGTGAAGGCTGCAACGATAAAACCAATAGGTGGTGAATGCTTGGGATGTCACTACAATCCGAAAACGCAGTACATTCCTCAGGTTGATAAAATACCGGGACACCTGAATGCAACAAAGTACTGCGTATACTGCCATGTTCCCGGAGTTTTAAACAAAACAAGAAAGCAGATAGACGCGTATCTGGCAGCGCTGCACCACAATACAACATGGGCAAAGAAGGGCGACTGCTCATTCTGCCACAGAACAATATCCACTGCGAGCATGAAAGACTGCGGAGCCTGCCACGGTTATCCAAACCCAGTATCACCGAGCCACGGAAATGTGTTCGTAATACACTCACCGCACAACGTCGACTGTCAGGATTGTCACGGGCACAACTTCATACTGATACATTATTACCACAGACCATTCCCACCACAGTTCCCGATACCTGTAAACAGTTCCTGAAATTTTTTAATTTTAATTTTAATATAGTAATTTATTTTATTCATCTTTCACTTTTCGGCTAATACATCTACGCAGCAAACACTTATCCCCTTCTCTTTCAGGTAAGCTGATGTTACACCGATCCCTTTCTTTTTGTTACCGGTAAAACTTCCATCGTAGATTCTCTCGACACCACACGAGGGGCTGAAGTTCTTTGCAAAAAACGCGTCTGCTCCCACCATTTTACATATCCTGTACGTGAGTTTGGCTCCCCGAATAAAGTAGTCCGTTACGTCACTTCCAGTTCTAGTAATGACTTTCGCTCTGTTTGCGATAACGTCAAATCCGTCTCCTCCAGCTATTTCACAGCATTCCCTAGGAGTTGGAAGACCTGAAAGCTGTTCCGGACACACGGGTACGGGAAGGTATTTCATTCGTTTAAACTTCTCACTCAAATCAGCAACAGCTTTTCCATCGTACCTGCAGGGTATTCCGAGAAGACAGGCACTGACTATGCAGACCTTCATCGTACTGCAATAATTATTATAATTATACTAAATTTAAATTTATTACTTTTTATATTTTTACAGATAAAAACAAAAAATCTTAAATCTTTTCAAACCTGACAATTATTTCGTTGAACTCGTTATTGATGTCTATTATAGCACACCTGCCGTTCATAACGGCTCCAAGTTTAACTATTAATGTATCTCCGACTTTGGCTGTTCCCTCGTATTCGTGAATGTGAGCACATATAAACAATTTTGGTTTCGTTCTGACCATCCACTCCCTCACTGCTCTGCTACCCACAGAAGCTCCGGCTATCCAGTCGTAGTAACCAAACGGAGGTGCGTGTATTACAGCAATATCGCACTCCAAGCCTTCAAGGATGCCCGATATCTCGTCTTCTTCGAGCTCGAACGGAGTTCTAAACGGAGTTATGTTGCTACCGCCAAGCCCCCCGATTTTAATTCCGTTAACTTCGATCGCTTTTCCGTGAATTGAAATTCCTTTCTCTTCAAGGAAATCCAAAACTCCCCTTACGTCCATGTTTCCGGGTACTGCAAGTATCTTAGCCTCTGGAAAGTTCTCCCCAAGCTTTTTAATCGTCTCTTTTGCGAAATCAACTCCGTCTGCGTTCGTAAAGTCTCCCGCAACGATAACTACATCAACATCCTCCACATCGAGCTTTCCAATATCCCTGTTGTGTATATCCGCCACCGCAAATATCCTCATACCACCACCTCACAGGCTACTGGTCTAAACGAAACAGCAAATCCAGTTTAAGTTAACTTTAATCAACTTTAATTTTACCAAACGATTTTACCAAAACGTCATGCAGACACCTAAATAATAAATAATCTTTAAACTTCTGCCTCCCAGTACCTCGTACTCATGGTTATCTCACCGGCGATGTTTTCCCTGACCAGTTCTCTTGCTTTCTCAACGTCGTAATTACCCAGAAGCCACATGAGTTTTATCAGAGCTACTTCTGGCAGCATGTCTTCTCCTTCTATTACCCCTGCTCTGAGCAGATACCTGCCGGTATCGTAAACTCTGTCGCATATCCTGCCCCATATGCACTGAGAAGTCATAACCACAACGCTGTCGTCGCAGATGTCTTTGAGAGTGTCTATCCAGTCGGTTGAAACGTGTCCGAGTCCCGTTCCCTCGATAACAAAACCTCTGTAACCCTCATCGTGGTAGTAGTTCAGAACGTCCGGTTTCATGCCGGGAAAAAATTTTATCAGCACGCACTTTTCCTCCATTCTGTCAGCAATTCTTAACTCTCTTTCGCCTCTCCTGAACCTGTCTTCAACGAACCACTCGACTTCTCTTCTGCTGTAGTCAACTCTGCCGAGAGGTGGAAAGTTCACGGATTTGAAAGCGTCTCTCCTCGACGTGTGGCATTTCCTGACCTTAACTCCTCTGTGTATGTAGCAGTAGTCATCGCTCGTCGTGGCGTGCATGACAACTGAAACTTCTCCGAGGTCAGAAGTTGCCGCTACTGCGGAACAAACGAGGTTCATAGCTGCATCGCTGCTCGGTCTGTCGCTGCTCCTCTGAGCACCGACGAGTATCACGGGTTTGGGCGTTGAGAGCATGAAGGCGAGAGCTGAAGCGGTATAAGCCATCGTGTCCGTGCCGTGAGTGATTATCACTCCCTCGTACTTCTTCAGGGCGGAGTAGACCTCTCCTGCCAGCTCTATCCAGTGCTGGACTTTCATGTTCTCGCTGAGTATGTTGTACAGAAGCATGGCGTCTATGTTGCAGATTTCTGCAATTTCAGGTACGTCAGCAACTATTTCTTCTGCCGTGAACTGGCTCGTTACGGCGCCTGTGTTGTAGTCAACCTTGCTCGCTATTGTGCCTCCTGTCGAGATTATCTTTACATCCGGTAAGTCCGGGCTTCTGAATAGCTCCAGCCTTTCTTCTGCCTTTTCCACCTCCTTCACTTCGAGTAACTCGTAATCCGTAAAACCAACGTTGTATCCGTTATCGAGCTTTAAAACAAAGGATCCTGTTGCCGAAGGCATGGCGATTCCCTCGAAAATCCTGTTTTTGGCCCTTATTTTCACTCTCTTCCCTGTTACTTCAGAATTGTCCATGTCACATTTCTGTCGGTGAAATATATTTGCTTTTCTTTGCTGTGTTAGCTGGTAGGTTACAATTCGTATTTGGCAGAATTGAGCTAAAAATTGCAGAACATTATATTCAAAAATCAACCGAAAAAGAGAAAGATAATGAAATACAAGTATCATGCATGTTCTTCAAACCCAATATCGAAAAGATGAAGGAGAAAAGAGACGTAAGGGGTCTGAAAAAAGCCCTGAAAAATAAAGACGTTTTGATAAGGGCTAAAGCTGCAAGGGCACTGGGCGAGCTTAAAGACGAAAGTGCTGTGGAGGATTTAATCGAAGCCCTGCAGGACGAGAGCCTGGACGTCAGAAAGTCAGCTATATTGGCTCTCAGCAACATCGGGAGTGCAAGGGCAATTGAGGCACTTGTCAGAGTTTTAAAAGAGGGAGACGCAACCTTAAAAATTGAGACAATAAGAGCGTTGAAAGAGCTGAGCACCAGAAAAACGTCGGAAGTCGTGCAGGCGATATCGGCAGCATTCAACACTCTAAGGAAGCCTCTGAAAAGCTGCTGAAAGCGGGATTGAGCGTTGAGAGCATTTCAAAACTGCCCGGACTGCCGGAGCTGTCAGGGTTTGCAAGAAAACTTTTGAAGAAGTAATTCCGGCCGAGTTACTTAAGAACCATACCAGTTATCTCAGACCAGAGCAGCAAGTCAAGTTCAGCCAGAGTTACACCTCTCTCTTCTGCTATTTTCTTCAGAACTTCTTCAACACTCAGGTAGGATTTTCTGTTTAAATTTTCTGGAGTTTTGTATCCGTTTCTGTTCAGCCATCTGATAACGTGCCTGTCCAGTATCGAAACATCCTTTCTACCAATGTTTCTCAGGAAGTGGCTCGCTTCCTTGTACCCAAGACCTTTGATTTTTCTAACCAGAACTTCTCTCGCGTTAAAGCTGTCCATTTTCAGAGCTTTCTCCACGACTTTAAAGTTTTTCAGAGCCGTTTCCGCATATCCGGCTTTTTTACCCGAAAACCTAACTCCGGCCAGACTCATCATCTCTTCAATTTTTTCCCTGCTCAGGCTTTCAGCTTTCAGATCTCGTTCCAGTAACTTCTGAAACATCAGACCTGCTTTGGCTGAGGAGTTTGCTGTGGAGATGCAGAACAGCAATTCCGACTTTAACGTGGCTCTTATCTGCAGGTCGAGAAAGGGTCTGAAGTCGAATACCGTGTAACCGGTTTTTCCGAGTCTTTCGAACTCCCCCATTCTCCTCCTGATTTCTCTTTCAAAGTTCACAACCATCGCTCAGAACTTTGAGTTTTAATTTCTTTTAAATTTCTGCTTAAAGCTGGCTTGAAGTAGCTGGCTTAAAGTTTAATGAAACTGTTAACTTTTGAACTGCTTTTGAACTGTAACTTTCAGAGCGAGTACAGCACTTCGAGTTTAATTTGATAGAATATTTGATAGAATATTTTAGATAAAAATATAAAAGACGAATAAAGACAGTAGGTTTTAAAGAAGTATCCCAACGTCGAAGACTTCGCTCAGATCGATTTCAAATCCCACGACGGGAGTGGGGATTCCAAAGTTTTCCAGAACTTCCGGATGTACTTCTCCAAAAACTCCGACGTCCTCTCCTTCAACGATTATTCTGGCTCTCCTCCCTTCTATGAAGGCTTCATCGTCGCTCTCGTCAACTTCCCAGTTCAGATCGAGCTCTCTCATCACCGCCTGAATTACGCTCCTGACCTCCGCAAAGTTTGCCCTCGCGTGGGTTGAACAGGCAGAAAGTCTGAGTCTGTTCTTCATTCCCACAACCACATCTCCAACCTCGAAAATTCTCTGAGGTAGCGGATGGTGTGTGTTCACGGACAGAACTTCGAGGAGCTTTGGAAGTATGTCCGTTCTGACTATAGTGTGTTCTTCCGTTAGCGGATGCATAACAGGAGTGTAGTACTTCCAGGCTTCAGGCCTGTTTCTCCTCATGTAGTCGTACTGGTACCTTTCGTTCGTCAGGGTGAACGTTATGACTTCCAGATACCCCAGACCGAGCATCAGCTCCTTTATCAGCTCCCTGACCTCATTCCAGTTGTGAGCTCTTCCGATGGTGGCGGTCTTCGGGTACTCCGGCTTTATTCTGTCATAGCCGTAGCCTATCGCCACGTCCTCTATTATGTCCCACGGGTGCATTATGTCAGCCCTGTACGGTGGAACCAAGACTTCGAAGTAGCTGTCCCTCACTATTACACCGTACCTCATTTTTTCCAAGGCTGATATGACCTCTCCATCACTCAGCTCAAAACCGAGAAGCGCTTCCACCTCACTCCTATCAACGCTCATTTTAGAGGGTGTCAGATCGGGGGTTACTTCCACGTGGTCTCCGTAAACGACCTCGACGCCCTCCACAGTTCCGCCTCTGTCCGCGAGCATCGTTGCGAGAATGTTCATCGCCTTGTCAACGTTTTTGTCAAATCCCGTAACGTCTATGAAAACGTCCGTCGTTTTTTCCGTCAGTCTTGTCCTGTTTGCGTTGATTATCGGTGGTAGGGAAACGACCCCCCCGTTCGAATCCAAAATTATCGGATACCTCGTGCATCCTTCGAGTATGTAGCTGTACGCTTTTCCCTTCGGGTGTTTTTCCAGAATTTCCTTAATGGTCATCTCCTCTTCAAAGTCGAGTGGGACGAATGAGAATGAAGAATCGACGGTAGTGTACCTGAGAGGAAATTCCAGAACGCTCAAATCGTGCACGCCAATTGCCATTTTTCTTCTGTTTCTCCCTATGGTCCAGTGCAGGTCCTCCTGAGCTTCCATGAGCGACCTGATTACTTCGTCTGTTATTTCCAGTCCCCTGACGACGCAGCCACATATCCTTGGCCTTACGTCTCTGACGCTTCCGTCCACGATTATTTTCCAGTTAGCCTGTTTTACCTCGTACTTTTTGTATCCCGTTTCTATGCCGAGAAATCCCCTCAAAGCCCTTGCCACACCCTCAACGCTGTAGAGATCAGGCCTGTTGGGAAAAAATTCAACGTCCACGTGCTCCTCGCTCACCCTTTCAATGTCGCATCCAATCATTGGAAGCTTCGAAAGTATGGTCTCCCTGTCAACCCCAACGAGCTCTTCCAGTTCATCCCAGTAAAGAGTTACAACAGGCATACAAATACCTCGCTAATTTTTTTGTTAGCGGTTATTTATATTTAACATTTAAACTTCCATTTTTTCTAATTTTTTTCTAATTATTCTTACCTCTTTATCATCGGAACTTCCCTCAGCCACCCGAGGTCGGGCAGGTAAAGTCTTCTCAGGTCTTTCATTCCAAGTTTTAGCATTGCGAGCCTTCCGATCCCAAGGCCCCATGCGAGAACCCTTCCCTTTATTCCCAAAGGTTCTGTTACCTCTTTTCTGAAAACTCCTGCTCCTCCAAGCTCAACCCACCCCAGCTCATCCACGTAAACTTCCGGTTCCACGCTCGGCTCCGTGTATGGAAAGTATCCGGGTCTGAACCTGACATCCTCAAACCCCATCTTGGCGAAGAACTCTTTTAGCATGCCGAGCAGCTGTCTAAAGCCCACGTTTTTGTCGAGGACAACGCCCTCAAGCTGATCGAACTCGGGCAAGTGTGTTGCATCTATCGTTTCCCTTCTGTAAACCCTGTCTATGCAGAATGCTTTTATTGGAGGTTCTGGATTCAGGGCGAGGTAGTGAATAGTTATGGCGGTTGTGTGTGTTCTCAGAACGAGCTGTCTCGCTTTGTTTATGTCCCACCTTCCACCCCAGCCTGTAGAACCCGTAATCCATCCGTTTTCGTGCGTCTCTTTAACTCTCTTTACGAAACTGACTTCTTCCTCCTCTTTCAAATCCACGCACCTGTCCAGATAAAACGTGTCCTGCATTTCTCTCGCCGGGTGATCCTGTGGCTGGAAAAGAGCGTCGAAGTTCCAGAAAGCTGACTGAACGTAATTTCCTTTTATTTCCGTGAAACCCATGTCCAGAAATATCATTCTGCACTCCCTGATTATTCTCTCGTAGGGATGCAGCTTTGCTACGAAGATATCTCTGGCGGGAACGCTCACGTCGTACTTCAGAAACTCCCTGTTCCTCCACTCTCCCGACCTTATTATCTCCGGAGTCAGGTCTGCGATCAACTCTCCGAGTTCGGCCTCGGGCACATCTTTTATTACGATGAAAATCCTCTTTTCCTCTTCGTAATCCACGAGCTTTCTCCTGAGCAGAGTTTTCAGCTTGCTGTCGTCCAGTTCTTCTCCTTTTTCCACGCTTTTCAGCCAGTTTCTTTCCTCGAATTCCGGTTTCTTTACGAGCTTTACCTTTCCACCCTTTACCTCTACAGCCCCTTTTTTCTTTAACCAGCCCAGAGCTATTCCGAATTCTTCCTTTCCCATTCTCTGCTGAAGCTCCTTTATGTCCTCAATTCCTTTTTCAAGCAGTTCTGTCAGTCTTTCCTCAGGAAGCCCTTCTTTCAGGTAGCGTTTTCCCTCATCCGTGAGAAAGTACTTTCTCGTGACCTCGACTGTTACTTCAGCGTAACCCTTCTCCTGAAGTAGATAAGAGGCTTTCAGAACTGCATCTCTGTTCATTTTTGCTTTTTTCGCCGCTTCATCAACGGAGTACTTTCCTTTTTCAAGTGCCTTAATCAGCGTAACTTCTACTGGTGATAGCATCGCTCCTTAGGCTTGAGAGGTTGTTAAAATTATTTGCGTTATGCGTTATTCAGCCAGTTTGAGTTCGGTTTAATCTGAACTGTTTTGAAGTCTAAAAGAGAGTAATCAGATGGTGGCATAGCCCAGATAGTTATTTCGTCAGTAACCTGCAGTGTTATATTCAAATTTTCTCTTTCTGAAAGACCGAGATGCTGTCGTTTTTAAAGATAGCAAATTTTGTTTTATTTTATCGAGAAAAATGAAGCGCTATAGTAAATTTTAAATATACTTATTCTGTCTTAATCGACAATGTTTGAACATGATAATTGCTTGAAATGTAAAAAAGTCCCATGTATAAACCTATACGAGCCAAAAGAGGACTGGCCCCAAGAAATGTATCTTCTTGAGAAGTTCTCCAGATCTCTTGAAAACAACTTACATCCCCCATGCGTTTTAGGTGTTGTAATGTTTTCCTTGTGCAAGCTCCTTAGAGTACAGTGGGAATCCTTCAAAAGACAAGAAATAAACGCTCTCTCAGCGCCTTTTCATCTTCAAGCACTCAGAGATCTGAAGGCAATTATATTGCTTATACTTACGGGACATTATAAAGCCGCTATATCGCTCCTGAGAGGTGTAATAGAGTTATACCTTATTGGCCTATATTTTGATTACAAACTCCTTAACACAAACACAAAAATAGAAAGAGATGTAGTAATTCGCAAAGTAAAAACGTACATAAAAACTGAAGAATATAAAGTACCTCATGAGGACATTGTAAATGTAAATACGAGAAAGTATACGAATAAGGATGGGTTAAATTACTTGTTCTTAAGCGAATTTTTGGTTAAAAATAAAGCAATCAAAGGCAAAGCAAAGAATAGAATGGAAAAATTGTGGGGCGAGTTGAACAGGTATGTTCATTCCAAAGAATTGGAAAGTCCAGAAAAAGGATTTCCAGTATGTCCTGCTGCAGTGAAGATAATTCCAAAGGAATATGATAAATGCATAGAATTTTTCCAGAGAGGTGTTGCAATAATCATAAAAATACTTTTGGACTTTTACTACAGAAAGCATAAACTGATTGAACAGGAAGGCCTAGCAGAAATAATTGATTGGATAATAAAGCTTGAAAATATAGAGAAAGATCTTAAAGGAACTGTAAAAAAAGTATTGTATTCGAGTGAATTTAGAAATCTTATACATGATCTCAAAAAAGAATTAAATATCTAACAAATACTTGCCCATTTTCATAAACCTAAATCAAATATGGGATACGTCAAGATAACCACCCCATTAATTATACAAACAAACAACAAAACTCTCCAACCAGCTCTGAACAGAATCAAAAGAATTTTAAGGAAATCTGTTCCAGAACCTCTTCGTCCCTTAAACCTCGAAAAGAATCCTTCTACGGCATTTCTCTCACCAAACGTCTCATGTCTGTACTTCAATCCTAATCTTTG
>WAPX01000038.1 GCA_015520485.1 Archaeoglobaceae archaeon | reverse complement strand
GTAAGCATGAAAGGAGCTTCTTCCTTCAGAGGCCCACACAGCATTTCTTCGTATCTACTTTATAGCAGCCCAAACAAAGATTAACCTTTTCTCCAGCCTGATTTTTGTTTCATCTATCGCTATTAACCTTCTTTCCTGGTTGCTTTAAGACTTTCTTGAGTCTGTGATTAGATTCTGACCGATTCGTGACTTATCTCCTCAAAGGAATCGACTTGTTTCTGAAGAAAGACCGAAGAAGTATAATAAAACTAATATCTTTAACTCTATACCCTTCTTATTCCTTCGAAGCTTGTAGCCTTAACATAGTCCACTAACTGCCTTAGTGTGGGTTGCATACTTTTATTTAGTTTATTTTAAATTTTATCCTATTCTTGACACTCTCTTTTGGAGTTATACGCAATTTTGTTTGTATTAGATGCAGATGTTGTGTGAACCGTTAAACAGCAGATAAACGAAAAGGAACAAATAAACGGCCAGAAGAGAAAAGAGAGAAATGAGGAACAGGAAGATAAAGCTCTACCTAGCTTTGGACATAAAAGGTGGCAGGGTTGTGTGGGGTTACAGAGGAGAGAGGGAGAGCTACGAAAGCATAAATAAACACAGCGTAGCTGTCAGCACGTCCAGCCCGACAGGAGTTTTGAAGGAGCTGAAACCAAAAAGGGTTTACGTTGCCGACCTCGACGCAATTTCTGGAAAAGGATCTTTTGACGTGAGCACATTGGCACCGTTGGTGGATGAACTGATAGTGGACAGGGGTTACAAGAAAAAGGGGGATGCTGAGGCAGATCTCTCGAAGTTCATTCCCGTCCTCGGCAGTGAGACCTACGACCTGAGAAACGTATTTGATGGCGTTTTCGTGAGCCTCGACTTCAAAAACCGTTTTCTTGGAGGTTTATCTTTACGCGAGGCTCTGGAAATACTGAACTCTTACAGACTGAGGGGCGTTATCGTTCTGGACATCAGCAGGGTTGGGACCGGAAAGCTCAACATAGAACTCGTGGAAAAAGTTGCCAGCCTCTTAACCAACCCGATTTACGTCGGCGGTGGGATCAGCGATTTAAGCGACATAGAGAGGCTTGAGGAGATGGGCGTTGAAGGAGCCATACTGGCAACAGCTATCCACAGGGGAAAGATACCTCCAGACGTTTTGAGGTGGTAACCAGCTCCGTAAGACACAGCCTGTGGGTAAAGGCAGGAGTGCAAAGGCCTAACGTCAAACATTTAAAGCATGGCAGTCAACCCCTTCACATGGATTACTCTGCTGCAGGACTCACAGTAGGTATAGAAATTCACCAGCAGCTCGATACAGAACATAAACTGTTTTGTAAATGTCCCACTGTTCATCGCGACCCTGAGGAATCAAATTTTCAGTTTTTCCGCTACCTTCGATCGAAAAAGAGCGAAATGGGCGAAGTTGACAGAGCGGCAAGAGAAGAAGTGGAGAGGGGCAGACGCTTCGTTTACTATTCCTACGACACCACGTGCCTCGTTGAAAGCGACGAAGAACCGCCGAGGGAGCTAAACGAGGAGGCTTTAAGGCTTTCGATACTCATAGCGAAGATGCTGAACATGGAGGTTGTTGACGAAGTTCACGTTATGAGAAAAATAGTCATAGACGGCAGCAACACGACAGGTTTCCAGAGAACAGCTTTGGTCGCTTTTGACGGCTTTGTGGAGGTCGAGCTGGATGGAAAAAAGGAAAAAGTCGGGATAGCCACTCTCTGCCTCGAAGAGGAGGCTTGTAGAAAAATCGAGGACAGGGGGAAAGAAGTCGTTTACTCCCTCGACAGACTCGGTATACCCCTCGTCGAGATAGGCACCTGTCCTGACATAAAATCCCCGAAAATGGCAAAGGAGGTTGCGAAAAAGCTCGGAATGATTCTCAGGTCAACCGGAAAGGTGAAGAGAGGTCTCGGAACCATAAGGCAGGACGTCAACATCTCGATAAGGGACGGGGCGAGAGTTGAGATAAAGGGCGTTCAGACCTTGGACATAATAGACAGGATAGTTGAGTACGAAGTCATCAGACAACTATCCCTGCTGAAAATAAGGGACGAGCTCGTTAGAAGGAACGCGAGAGTTGACAGAAAGATCTACGACGTCAGACACGTGTTCGCAGAAACAAAGTCCAAGATTCTGAGGAAAACAAAAGCAGTTATGGCCATAAAGCTTGAAGGATTCTCCGGCATTGTCGGGCGTGAGATTCAGCCCGGAAGAAGGCTGGGGACGGAGTTTGCAGACATAGCAAAGACCTTCGGTCTCGGAGGTATATTCCACACAGACGAGCTTCCAGCTTACGGCATAAGCGAGGAGGAGGTGGCAGCACTTAAAAAGGCTGTGCAAGCAAGTGAAGAGGATGCCGTCGTCATAGCCGCTGGCGAAAGAGAGAGAGTTGAAAGAGCTCTCGCAAGGATAGCCGAAAGAGCGGAGTACTGTCTGAGGGGGGTTCCTGAGGAAACGAGAAAGGCGAACGAGGACGGAACGACATCCTACCTGAGACCTCTACCCGGAGCTGCGAGGATGTATCCAGAAACAGACGTACCTCCGGTAAGAATAACTGAGGACATGCTCCATGTCAAAATTCCCGAGCTGATAGAGGATAGAGCAAAGAGATACGAAAAAATGGGTCTTTCAAGCAGCTTAGCGTGGATTATAGCCGATTCCCCGTACTTCGAGCTGTTCGAAGAGTATGCAAGCAAACTTCCTCCGAGCGTTGTTGCGAGGGTTTTGCACATAATTCCTGCAGAGCTTAAAAAAGACGGAGCTGAAGTGGAAGTTCTGGAGGAAAGGCACTACAGAATTACGCTCGACTTAATTCTGAGCGGAAAAATTGCTAAAGAAGGAGCTGAGGAAGTTCTCAGGCTTTTTGCTGAAAGACCAGATGCTGACGTTGAAGAAGTGCTGAGGGGGCTTGGAGCTGACAAATCGAATTTGGAGGAGCTGGAGAACTTCGTTGACAGGCTTGTTGAGGAAAAGTCAGAATTCATCAGGGAAAGGGGCAGTGGTGCGTTTAAACCGTTAATGGGAGTGGTAATGAAGGAATACAGGGGAAAAGTGGACGGAAAGGTCGTAGCTGACGTTCTGAAAAGGAGGATAGAAGAAGCTCTGAAGTCTCTCTGATGCGTTCATTTGTTATTTGTTTTAACAGTTTCAGTTATTTGTGAATTTAAAATGTATTTGGAAATATTTAAAAAAACAAGCGTAATGCATTCACAAACAAGAGTCTATCATGTCCTCCATCCACTTCGGTAGAGAGAACGCCGAAACGTGAAGCTGTGGCGTGTAGTGCTCCACCACTAAGTTTCTTTCCAGAAACCTTTTTCTCACTTCTTCAGGGCTCAGCCTGATGTTCAGCTTACCTGCTACGAGAAAACTCCAAATGCCACCGGGGTACATGGGTATGCAGGAAACGTAAAATGCTCTCCTCTCAAAAACTGAAGAATTTCTAACTATTAATTTGAATTCTCTTTCCTGTAGGGCTGGAGACTGGCTCTGCATGCAGAAAACTTCTGACACCTCGGAGCAGGTCGAAAAGAATTCCGCAGAGAATAACGGCATGCTCGCCGGACTCGGGTCAGTTCCATCGACTATCAGCACGTCGAACGCATCTCCTCTTTTCTCTGACCTCTTTATGTAATCGAATCCATCCTCTATTCTGAGCTCAACTCTCTCATCGTCAAAAGCTCCTTTATCGAGTCCTATGTACTTCCTGCACGACTCCACGACGTTTCTGTCTATTTCAACCATGACGACCCTGTCGACGTCGTGTTTCAGCACCTCTCTGAGAGTGCCTCCATCTCCTCCACCAATTATTAGAACGTTTTTTGGGGAGGGATGGGTTATCATCGGGACGTGAACGAGCATTTCGTGATACGCCTTCTCGAACCTTTCAACGAGCTGAATGCATCCATCGATTACGAGCATCTTTCCGAACTTTGTGTCGTATATCTCTATTTTCTGAATACCTTTAGATTCGTAGAGCTTTTTGTAAGCTTCAAATATTATTCCGTAACCGTTACCTTTTTCTCCAACCCATACCATGCTTCTTCTCCGAGTAGGGAGTTTATAGAACTTGTCGTCTTGCTGTTTGACATATCAAAAATTACATTTTATAGCTGACATTATGTATTCGTAGGCTAGTTTTTCCTCCATTCCCCCGCACCTGTTCACGATTCTCTCCAGCTCTTTCAGCCTTTCTATCTCTTTTTCTGACCCCGTATATCTGGTCGCAATTATTGCAGCCTCCACAACTGCACAGAAACCCCTGTTAAAAGCTCTAACTGCCTTTGGATTGACGATAAAACCTTCCACAAACTTCAGTTCACATATTGTAAAATTCTCTCTTTTTTCAAAACTTATAGGTTCGAAAACACATACAGAATAGCTGCCCTTCAGAGTGAAATCGTTCAGGAAGTATTCGCTTTCCAGATCCTCGAAGGCTGAAATAGCAAATGCAAGAGGGTTGTAACAGACATTTGCGTAAAGCTTTGAATTTGCTCTCAGGTTTTTCAGTGTATGCGTCTCCCCGAAAAGCCTGACAAAAGTCCTGATGGCTTTTCCTTCTTTTTTCACGACTATTCCCAGCGGGGCTGAATTTACGTTCCCGGCATCGCTTACGCCTTTGGTGATCCCTATTACTTCGTTTATTCCCTCCCTAAACCCGAAATCCTCCAGCGAATTTTCCGACATGTTCTCACGCTAAGGGTTGTTTTAACGTTATCAGCCCGTTTAGCTTTGTCTGGCGTTTGTGATGCTTTGTTACTGCACTCGTTTATCAGTGCTTGCTTTTATACCTGTCCGTTTACAGCTTTACCACGCCATTACTCGCAGATCAAGGTTCAAAGTTTCAAACCTTTCCGGCTCGCGAGCACCAGATATATTGAAGAGGCTGTCAGATCTGCTATGCTTCCGGGATTTATTCCGGATGAAATAAGCTTTCTGTCCAGCTCTTTAAAAGCCTCAATGCTGCCCGTTTTCAGGCATTCTCCCGCCAGCTCCATTACGAGCTCAGCCACATCTCTGCCAAATTTTGCGACTATGAGAGGGTCTCTGTACTCTGACAGCAAGAAGTGATATGCGTAAACAACTGCGTGGTTGAAAGAGTAACCTTTTTCCAGCATTGCTTCTATCTGCCTGCAACCCTTCAGCGATGCAGGATACCCTTTCGACAGCTCTTCCGCCACAATGTTGTCCTCAGCAAAGCTCATCCATTCGTGCAGCTTTAACCCGGCTTTTCTGAGTTCATCCTCCCTAACCTCGTTCAGGTCGTAGCTTTCAGCTCTCGCAACCCTCGCCCCCGAAATCCTGTAAGCTCTGAGCACGTAGATGCTGTCTTCAACCCCGCACTTCTTTATCACTTCAAGCCCTTTACTTGCCAGTTTTTCCGGGCTAACAGGAAGCGTTAATTCACTCGCAGCCAGAATTAACGGAGTTAACAGGAGAAAAGATCCAAAGTGAACGTTTTTTCTGCAAACGCCAACGCTTTTCTTTACTGCGAGGTATATGCCCTCTCCAATACCTGCTTTTTTCTCCTCCACCGCTTTAAAAGCTTCTAAAGACGAAATCGACGAGATTAAAAAGTGCTGAAAATTGAGGTCTTCGTGGTCGTGATCTCTGTCAACGTTCCCAGACTTGGGAGTGGCGGATACTTCAAGCAGCAAGGAGAGAGCGGCAAGTTCTGAGGGTCTGAGAATTTCGTACATGGCAGGCATCGCTTTACAGTTTACAATGTGACTATAAAGCTTGACGGTACCTTAATTCCACGTTTTTTGTGCATCCGAAAGACTTTTGTAGATTTGACGTAATCTAACGAGTAAATTCATATATTGAAGTTTAAAGTTAATACCTCTGATGGGGTTAAAAGGAGGTAGTAGTGTGGTCAAGGCCGTGGATATTGAGAGTCTCTTCCAGAAATATCTGGATGAAAAGAACTTAGAGAAGTGTGACGCGCTATATTTACTATAATACTGAATGTGCTAGTGATGCGGCGAAAACGCTAAGAATTAGATACGGGAGATCTGGAGCCATAAGCTCAGTCCTTGACGATCTTAGAGAAGCAGGAATCCAAAAAATAGATCAAGGTGAATGGACTGAGGACACAAAAGAGCGAGTGGAAACAGTAGTTCAGGAGTTTTTCAAGCGTAACTGTGTTGGTTTGGTCTTGGAATCTGCAAGGGAGAAGGCAAATTCGCTGAGCCAGCTGGCGAGAGAGTGGCTCTATCTCATATCAGCTCTAGATCCAAAATCACTGGGTAATTCAAAGATACTCCGTGATTTTTACCAAATATTGTTCCAGAAAGAAATCTCAGGCACAGACTTCGAGAATGTTTTGGAGGAACTCTGTAGTTGCTACGTAACTCAAAGGGCGGATTATCTTGAGGCTCCACCCTACTTGGACGATTTGCTTTATGAGCTGAGGGACTTCATGCCTGAGGTGGAGGTGAAAGTATCATGGAGGATGGAGTAGAAGATTTTTCAAAGCAGCTCTCCAACCTTGTAACAGCCTTAGTAAATCTTGCCCCTTCTAGGAACTACATTACCCAGTTTCTTTACGTAATCAAAATGAACGGAGGGATAAATTACAGTGTGCTTGAGATATCCTATCCAGACATAGTGAAAGATGAATATTACAGAGAGACTTTTGCCAAGGTCTTCGGCGTATCCTTTGGTGAAAGAGTTTCACTGGACAGCAATGGTTACGGACGGATTCTAACAGACTTCATAGAACGGATTTTCCAGTTGTTTGATGATTCTGAATTTCGTGCCAAAGTTAACGCTGCAATCAAGAACGATTACCCGGAGGGGATACCAAATTTGGTGGGAGAGTGGTTGGACGTGAGGCTTAAGGGCCTGTCTTCAGAACCAACGTACGGAAAAAACGCAATCAGAATTTTAAAGGAGGTTCTGAAACTGGGACATGCAAAAGTAGAGGACTTAGAGAGGACTCTGGATTTGAGCAGAGGAGAGATAATTCAGTGTCTAAATCTTCTTAGCCTCTATAAGCTCGTAGTCAAAGACTTTGACGGAAGCTACAAACCTGATGAAACCCTCAAGAAGTATCCGGGGGCTCTGGAGGGTTTTGGTTGAGCGAAAGAGTGAAGAAGCATTTAATAAACCTCGTAAACGCCCTAACAAACCTCTCACCATCAAGGAATATTCTGACTCAGCTTATTCTATTGCTACCGAGAGATCGCGCAACTATTAATCGCTCCTTTCCAGAGATAGTCTCCCCTGTGGCTGAGGATATTCTGAAATCTCTTGGCATTGAAATCGAAGATACGGTAAAAACAAAGGCTGATAGTTTTGCAGAAACGATTCACATGCACTTACACAGAATTTTTGACTTGTTAGATGATGAGGAAGTGAGATCTAATCTTGCTGTGCTTGCTGATACGCATATTGACTCTATACCCAACCCATATGCCGAGTGGGCCGAGCTGGTTTTAAGGAAGCTCTCAGAAAGACCAAACGGAAAGAAAATAATCGAGTTTCTCAAAATGGTTGTGGAACGTGAGTCCTTCACAGTAAAAAAGGAAGGGTACAGCAAAAAAGTAACTCGACCAGATTGGCAACTATTTTTAGATGAAGCGAAGAGGAAGCTTAAGGTTAGCCCAGCTGAACTTGAAGAGTTACTGAGGCTGACTGTAAAAGGCAAGTCTGAGTTTTTGGGTAGATACATAAATAAATATACAGCAAGATTTAAAACTGAATATTACCTACTTCACACCGAATACTGTTTAGATCTAATCTTATCAGAGCGCAGTGAAAGCTATGGGTTATCACACAGACAGCTTGATCACAGATATAGAGTCAGACATAGAGATACAATAAGAAGAATACTAAAGGTGTTTGTATGAAGGAGAAAGAGAAGCATAAGAAGAGATTTGAAAAGTCCCAAGATGTGATAGAAGGAGAGCAAAACCCTCCAATATTTAACGAGAAAGTAAAAGAGCCGATGCAAAAAAGAAACGGACACAGCTTAGGTCTGAACATTTATATTAATAAATCGAAAAAGTTCAGCGAGTCTGAGCGCAAAATTCCGCTTATCAAGCCCCAGCCTCTTACTTCTTTTAGACTACAAGTTCTTTCTAAAAAAATCCAGCAAGCAGCTTTGCTCACTCCAAAGCTGGCTTATAGATATGATGTTGCAGATATTAGAATTCCTACTCTCAAAAACGCTACTGTAAAAAGCCTTATACCTATCTATCCAAAATTAAGGCTACAACCGATCACAGGTGTGTCTGTTAGACCACTTGTCCATGGATATCTTAACTTAGAGCAGAAGATAGAGTTCTCACTAAGAGCTGCGCCCATCTTAATTTTTGTCCCACCAACAATTGAAACACAGATAAAACAATCTGAAATATGTACTCCAAAAATTCAGTTGATGGAAGTCATAGATGGTGTTGTTGAACCTGAGCTCAGGTCAATAGCAGATAATAGTACTATAGCAAGTAGCGAAGAAAGTGGGAGAGAGGATGTGGTATTTGAGTTTGAACTCTACCGCTATTTTAGTGAGCTAAGTAATGCGGCAAGTATAAGCAGACCAGTCTGCATAATTTTGCCAAAAGAGTACGGTTCTTACATCAACTCCACGGCTTTAATCTGTAGGGAGTTGTACAGAATCAGAAAAGGTGGAAAACCGACACCTCGCTGGTTATCAGAAGGGTCTAAAGAGGAAATTGAGGAGTGTATGAAGGCTGGCAACATGGTTTTCGTTATAGATGATTCCAAATCCAAACTTCTACCAACATTTGATCGAGTTAAAGGAAAAGAATTGATTGAAAAAGTCAGGAAGAGCAAGCTTTTGGACAGATTACATGAATTATTCTCTCAGGATTATGGATTCGTTATATTCCACATTAGCAGTAAGTGGTTGGAAGAATTCGAGGAATTTTTAAAAGAAGATGCAAACGTTCCCAAACTCCTCAAACTCCATCCATCAATATATTCTAAGAACGTGGAAAAGTCGTTGGCCAGTATGTGCTGGTGTTTTGCAAAAATTGAAGATAAAGATAGTTTCGATGATTTTTTTGTTGAGGCTGAGAGAAGGTACTATGATATAATTGACGCAGTAAGAAAAGACTACAAGCTTGCACATCTGATAAAACACGACCGATCTGAGGGTAATGAACACGTTGCCCTTAAGATGATTGTAGCTGAGGCTCTGGCGAGAGAAATGGGGGCGAATAATAAAAATCAGATGTCATCGATATGCTAAGAAATGGGAGAATAAAGGCTGAATATGAATTCGATGATGGAAGAGCTGATTTATATATAGGCGAAAGACAATTGTATGTGGAAATAGAAACATTTTATGGAACTGGTGACCCTATATCCAATAAGCTGGATTACGAGGGGATTGATGGAACTTTGGGAACTCTACGAAAATGTAGAAGTATGGGAGGACATGTCAGAGTCATTGTAGTTCTTCTTGGTCTTCATATGCTTTTGTACCTGAGAGAGTTGTTAGAGCTTAAGAGAATCTACAAAACGTACTATAACTTGGATGTCGAGTTTTGTACAGTTGATATCGAAAATAAGCGTCTTGTATCAATACACGATATCTTAAAACAGCTGAAACATCTAAAAAAGGAATTAAACGAGAAGCTAAGGGAAGTAGCTGAACCATAAATTTCAGACATTACGAAACTTGTTTATGTCTTAGCAATAAACTGGAATTTAAGTTGACAGAACCTGAAGAGATAAATAAATAAAACCCGGCACACAGCTGAAAACGATGTCGAATGCCAAGTTTTTCCTCTGCTGCGTGTCGTGCCAGAACAGGTTTCCGGAACACTTCTGCATCATAACTCCTGACAGACCCTCACCCTGCGGAATAACGTACGGAGAAGCACTCAGCAGAATGAAGTTCTTCAAAAAAGTTTATCCTGGCAGAAAAATTGCGATTGACGAATACGAAGGCGTAAACGAGTTTGTAAAACGATTTGGGTGCAGCAGAGTGAAGCTGCACTCAGTCAAAACATTCCCCCATCCAACCTCTCCGCTTCAGCAGATAATAGCTTTTTACATCCCCGAAAAAGGAATAGGTCTGGTTGACAGAGAGTTCAGAGAAAAAACTCCGATAGGACTGACTTTTGAAG
This sequence comes from Archaeoglobaceae archaeon, assembly GCA_015520485.1. GTDB lineage: Archaea > Halobacteriota > Archaeoglobi > Archaeoglobales > Archaeoglobaceae > WAPX01. Next base: position 1,689 of record WAPX01000038.1, on the reverse strand, counting down.
AAATTGAAGTGCTATCAGCTGGGAGGCAGGTTGACGGGTTTACGGGCGTAAGCTACGCCTACCTGAAGAGCGAAAAATTTCTGTGCGGAGAAGGTGGGTGGAATGCAGTTGTCTGGATGAGCCCCGGCGTAAGAGAGTTCGTGGAGGCGAACCCTGAAGTGCGTAAATCGTAACGTCCTGCTAACGATTACCTCTGCAGCTTTTCCCACCTGTAAAGTTCCACGACTTCTGCTAAGGTTTTTCCCTTCTCCTCTATTTCGCCCCTTATTCTTTCCTCGTTCTTTTTGACTTCGAGTGCCCTCTTGGCAATTTCGTAAGCTCTCTTTGCCGGTATCACCATCACTCCGTTGTCGTCCGCAATTATCCAGTCTCCCGGATTTACGGTTACTCCTCCGCAATCTATTTTGACTCCTATCTCTCCAAACCCCTTTGGCTCTCCTGCGTTTGGAACCTCTTTTTTTGCAAACACGGGATAGCCAAGCCCCCTTATGTCGTCAACGTCCCTTACAGCTCCGTATATTACGACTCCCGCTATCCCCCTGTTCATGCAGCTCCTCGTCGCAAGTTCTCCCCAGACAGCAGCGCTATCGCCCGAACACCTGATTACTATGACGTCTCCTTTTTCCGCAACGTCTATTGCCTCCACGCTTTTTGCCCAGTCACCGTCCATCGTACTCACAGTAACTGCTTTCCCAACGATTTTTTTTCCTCTGACCAGCGGATAAACGTCCGGTATGGCTTTAGCCCTGTGCATGGCGTCGCTCACGTTTGGCGTGGAAACCTTTTCCAGAATACTTCTTATTTCTTCGTCCAGATTTCTTTTCTCAGGAATTTTTACAGTTTTGGCTGAGTCTATCGCCTCTCTAACCACTCTCGCCGCTTTTTTTACGTCTCTCGACCTGACTATGTTGCTCCCGACGATTACGATATCGGCACCCCTTGAAACGCAGTAAGCTGCCCGCTCCGCATCGAGACCACCAGCTACAGCTACTGGAACACTCACTTCCTCGACGACCTCTTCAAGGATTTGCAGAGGATCCATACCTGCCATTTGCTGGTCTATTCCAACGTGAACGCAAATGTAATCCACGTAATCCTCAATCTCTTTTGCTCTCTTTACAGGATCCCTGCACTCTATCAGGTCTGCCATGAGCCTGCAACCGTACTTGGATGCAGACCTCCTGGCTTCCTGCAGCGTAACATCAGAGCTTATGGCAAGCACAGCCACTACGTCGGCACCACTCTTGGCAGCAATTTCGACCTCCACGTTGCCGACATCTATTGTTTTCATATCAGCTACTATTGGGCAGGAAAAGTTTTTTCTTAATTCCCTGACAGCGTTCATACCCTCACTCTTGATCAGGGGAGTTCCTGCTTCAAGCCAGTCCGCACCCCCTTCCAGAGCCTCTTTTCCTATTTCAACCGCTCTTTTGAGTTCCACAACATCAAGAGCGACCTGAAGTATCGGCTTTGAAGGCATATCCCTAATACGGTGCTCTTTAAGATTAAGGTTTCTACGACCTGTGTTCCAGTTGTTTATCCCCGCTAAAATCCCTCCTTTCCACTTTCAACGCCTTCTACACAACTCAACCAGCAAAATCTCTCCTCCACACAGGTCGTCCACCTTAAAATTCTCATTTTTTATTGATTAAAACCATTATTTTTACTTCCTCGTTTTCAGGAGTTAAG
>WAPX01000037.1 GCA_015520485.1 Archaeoglobaceae archaeon | reverse complement strand
TACGACGATTGCATAAGAGAGGCTGATCGGTGGACGGAACAACTCTGGAAAGATCTGAGAGACACAGACCCGATTTTCATCGTGCATGCAGATCACGGTGAGGCGTTTGGTGAACACGGCTTTTTCGGTCATCCTCCGGAGCATTACGAATACCTCATAAGGGTTCCTCTCGTGATATACAACGCTGACGTGAAAGGGGTGGTTAAAGAGCCTGTGAGTTTGCTGAGGTTGGCCCCAACGATATGCGAGCTTGCGGGAGTTAAAAACGCTAAAAACGAGCTTCCTCAGCCAAGTTTGCTGGAGGAGGCCGAGTACACTCCCCCCATAGTTGAAAACAAACTTGAAAGTGGATACAGGGTTACCGTAAGAGATGTGGATTGGAAGCTGATCTTAAACCCGGATAGAGGAGATGAGCTATACAACATCAGAAAAGACCCGATGGAACAGAACAACCTGATAAATGATGAAAGAGATATCGTAAAGGAGTTAAGAGCTCTGGCAGAAAAACACCTCAAGACGAGGATTATTCGGGGAAGGATCGGAGATAGCGTTAGAGCGCTGAAGAGGCTTAAAAAGATTTAGTTGGGGATCTGTCATTTTTAACATTTCAGCAGATGCCTGACTCCATTCAAACAAGCCTTTTAGTTTTTCATTAAAATCTAAAAAGGCTGCTGTACGGCAATTGGATCTCCACCAATTATGCTCTCACCCTTCCCACGATATTGCCCATACCAGCACAGGCAATAACGAGCAGTATTCCCGCAACCTCCGCAAACTTCAGCTCTGCAATTCTGCGAATCGAGCTTTTCAAAAGAAAAGAAAGGTAGCTGTATTCGTTTTTTAAAGGGTACTCTCGTGACAGCACAGCTTTTGAATAACCCTCGTAATAAGCTCTCTTCAGGACGTATGAAATTTTCGTTCTCTCAACGGGAACTCTGTGGTAAACAACTGATGAGGGGTCGTAAATTACCCTTACGTCGATTTTCTTTTTTAACCTCATCGTCTTTTTTAACCTCATTGCGAACTCCGTTTCTTCTCCGCTCAAAAGCTTTTTACCGTACCTGCCAACGCTGCAGCTGAAAAATCCCACCTCCTCAAAAGCTTTTCTTCTGAAACTCATGTTCGCACCTATCGGGTTTCTTATTTCGGTTCTTTTTTCTGGCATCCCTCTGTAAGTGCATCCCACAACCCAGTCCAGCTCTTCGGCCAGCCACACTGGTCTCTTTTTTTCGAACGCAGGAACTATTTTACCTCCAACCCCCCAGACGTCCCTGTCTGAATAGTTCTGAACCATGTTCTCCAGCCACATCCTGTCTGCCCACGCATCGTCGTCTATAAAAGCCACGATTTCGCAGGAAGAATTTTCTACTCCTGCATTTCTCGCGTTAGAGAGACCGGGTTTGGAAGCCTTCACTATCCTGAAATCGAAGTCAAAATCACTCAGAACGTTTTTCCTGTAAAACTCTACGAGGCTATCTTTCGGGTCTAAAACCAACAGGACTTCCTCTGGTTTCAGAGTCTGATTGCTGAGACTTTTCAGACACCTGTTAACGTCATCGAGCCTGTCCTCTGTGTAAGTTGATACTATCACCGATACTCCGCTCGACATTTATCCACACGCTGGAAAAGCTGTAATTGAAACTATCGAATGCTGCAGTGCAGCGTTCAGCTGCAGAATTTGCTACAATTTATCACACTAAATAATGCGAAACCGACATGCTTTTAAACGCACAACATTTATCGAAAACGATATGTCGGAAGATGGCTTGCTCGTTTACGTCAACGGGGAATTCGTTCCCGAAAGTGAGGCAAAAATAAGCGTTTTTGATCACGGATTTTTATACGGAGATGGCGTTTTTGAGGGGATAAGAGCTTACAACGGTAGGGTTTTCAAGCTTAAAGAGCACATAGACAGAATGTACGATTGTGCAAAGGTCATAAAGCTGAAAATCCCGCTAACAAAGCAGGAGTTCATTGACGCGATTCTTGAAACTTTGCGTAAAAACGGGTTGAGGGATGCGTACATAAGGCCAATAGTTACGAGAGGTGTTGGAGACCTAGGTCTAAATCCAGAAGTTTGCACGAATCCGCAGGTAATAATCATAACGAAGCCTTGGGGGGCGATGTACGGAGACCTCTACGAAAAAGGTTTGAAAGCTGTAACCGTGACCGTGAGAAGGAATGCAATAGACTCTTTACCTCCAAACATAAAATCACTCAACTACCTGAACAACATACTCGCAAAAATAGAGGCAAACGCTAAGGGTGGTGATGAGGCAATTTTCCTCGACCACAACGGCTACATAAGCGAAGGAAGCGGAGACAACATATTTGTCGTAAAAAATGGAGTTGTCTACACTCCTCCAACCCTGAACAACCTCAGGGGAATAACGAGAGCTGTAACCGTGGAGATAATAGAGAAGCTGGGCATTCCGTTCAGAGAAACAAATCTCGGGCTTTTTGACCTGTACTCCGCTGACGAGATGTTCGTTACCGGGACTGCTGCTGAAATATGCCCGATAACAGAAATAGACGGAAGAGTTGTTGGAGATGGAAAACCAGGCGAGATAACGAAGAAGCTGATGCAGGAGTTCAGGAAAATCGTCGATAGCGAGGGAACACCAATTTACTGACCGTTTTATTTTATCTTATATTATTCTGTTTTGGTTCTGTTAACTTATTGTTGGTGAAATGAAAAATAAAAATTATCGAACATCTGCTTCCACACTGCTGGAAATAAACCTTGTCAATTTGGTTGATAATAAGTAGCCTCTCTTATCAAATCCCCCTTAAAGTTTTAATCCTTTAAAGTTCCATGCAATCTTTCAACAACGTTATTTGTTTCTCTTGCTCTAATTCCAGCTTTTCTCACGAATTCAACTCTATGCTCTTTATACCCGCTGTAGAAAACTTTCTTGAAACCTTTTTCATGAGCCCACAAGCATCTACAACTATTCTTTTCGGTCTTTCAGTAGATCTTTTCTTTTGCCTGTTTAAACAACTTGATAACTTTCTCCATCATTCCTTCTCCAGATAAGTGTGGCGAGAGTGTCAAAATAAGAAAAAATAAATAACCAAGATACAACATATAAATCCGCCTTAAGGCAATTAGTGGACTACGTCAAAGCTACAAGCTTTGGAGGAATAAGAAAGACGTGGAATTAAAGGTATTAGCTTTATCATACTTCTTCGGTCTTTCTTCAGAAACGAGTGAATTCCTATCACTTTCCTATCACTTTTTGAGGAGATGAGTCATGAATCAGTTAGGAATACTTCCTTAGCTATATCTCTTCGATGAGCTTACCTATTAGCCTGTATCTTTCTTGCGGCGTAAGCTTTTTAATATCCAAGTCCATAGAAAATTGTATGAAATTCAGCTTTATAAAATTTCGCTTTAACTCCTCTTCAGGAGGTTATGCGAATAAAAATTTCGC
>WAPX01000036.1 GCA_015520485.1 Archaeoglobaceae archaeon | reverse complement strand
TCATATAATTCCCCTAATGTTGTGCCAGAGAGTACTTGTTCTATCTGACCCAAAATATTCCCCAGACGTCTCAAGTGCTCTGAAAAATAGTTTTTGAGGTAGTGTATATTCGTATAAAGTCTGGCTTCATGGATTATTAACCTTTGGACATCATTGAGATAGTATTCATCATTTTTACTGAGATGGAGTTTTGGCTTTGGTCCTGTAACTGTGAACTCTTCATAGTTCCCAATACCTAAGCCTGCCATAGTAAGATTAGTTGAGCTATAATATTTTCCGTCGTATAGAATTCTCTCAGAGTGGCAGACGTGATAGTATATAAGAAATTTAGCGTGATTCAGAAATTCCCATCTTGGAGTGTATACAACGACATAACACTTGTCTCTCAATGCGTCTATGGCTTGTTCCTGTAGATCTCTCATATTTCCCTTGCGGTTACGGTTTCGAGGGAAATAACAGGGAGACGTCGTTCTGACTAGACATATAACACTCTCCGGCGATGAATTGACCATGTTACTCAACTTGTTCAGCAATTGGCTACCTCTATAAGCAACTCTGGGAGATATTATAAGACTAGATAAATACAAGATTGTCGTAAAGTCATGTTTTTTACTAGCACAATTACCTAATCTGTCTTCTGTGAATTCCACCATATTCCAAAATCTTTTAAGAGCTTCGTTCGATTTTGGCTGTTTTATAAACATGGGCATTCCACCTCAAGTTAGATTTAGATGTAATCTCAATCAACATATTACTAAACATTGACAAGTTCTTTTTCATTTCATTATTCGATAAAACTTACTTTATTAAGATTTATTTCCTATTTCCTAATTTCCCTAAACAGACTCGAACGCAGGAAATACAGGATGAAAAAGACGTAGACGGGAGCATATGCAACCCCCAAGCGATAGGCAACGATTATCCCGAATCCAATCAGAATGACGAGTAAAACAGGAAAAAGAGTAACCGAATTAGCCTCTAGCTTCAAACCCTTCTGGTTTTCGAATTCAAATTCTTGCAGAAATTCGAGTAATTTGGAGTTTCTCAGGGCTTTTCTCTCATCCTTAACTCCGACATACAATCTCTCTATTCTGCCAGCAAGTATTAGCTCCCTCAAAAACACTAAAGCCTGCTTCGATGCATTCTCAAAGTTATCAATTGCAAGATTTATTCTTGCATCAGACTGCACAACTGCCTTAAACTTCTCGGCATTCGTTGTCAAACCCCTCGTTGGAATTCCAGCATAAAGCAGGATCGTTTTCAGGATGTAGGATGCTGCGGGATACGTTATGTAAACAAAACCATGCTGGTATGCGAGCTGCTTTAGCTTCATCGTGTCAGTTATGCAGAATCTACTTCCGACCTCTTTTACTTCTTCTCCAATACTCTTAACCTCAGGAACCCATGAAGGGTCAAAAAGCTTCAGGATTTGTTCTCCCCTCTCTGTAATCCTTGCCTTTCCTCCCTTCCATTCTATAAACCCCTGTTCCTTTAATTTCTCAAGCCTTCTGTAAAATGTTGCCCTTGAAAATCCCCAATCTTTTGATGAGTAAACATCGATGGGTTTTGCTTCTTTCTTAAAGGCTTTAAGAATCTCTAACTCCTTCTCTTTGTCCAGCATTCTACCACTCTTATCTTTATCTTCTCCTTTCCGTTCGTCCCATCGTAGAGCTCGTAGAACAGATCTTTTCCTGTCCCAAGGAAATCAATCCAGCCATAACCGTTATTGTACGCTGTAACGATTTCGTCCGTGACTTTGAGCCTTTTCAGAATAATCCGCTTCTCCTTCTCTTTTCTTACAACTTCGTGCATTTCCACTATTCTGATTGATTTAATACGCTCCTTGCCTATTTTCATCCTGCCGTTAACTACAATCCCTATTTTGCCATTCCCATCATCCCAGACGATTTTCTTTCGATTAAACGACTTTAATACTCCATTCTCATAAAATGAGATATCAGCGTAGATGTCGTTGCTCTGGCGATAATAGAAAATTTTATCGAGCTCCGTTGTTGATGCTGCCATCGAGAATGATGCTGTCAGGATTACAACGGCTGTTAGCAGCATGAGTTCTGCATTCGAGCCAGTTTTTATTCTCCAGGCTGCTGGTAGGAAGTGGTAGGTTGTTTCTCTGAAGGGGTATAGAAGCATAACTCCCGATACAGTGAGCATGTCGGTGAAGAGGTGGCTGAGGTAGGCTGATAAGGCTGTGATGAAAAGTCTTAAGTCGAAAATCAATGGCAGAGAGGCAATAAGGGCAGCGTAGAGTGTGTGGGTGTAAGTTCTGTGCTTTATACCGAGCAATGAGTCGAAATCAGCCATAACAGCGTAGAGAGATAAAACCATCCAGAATTCATATCGGGATGTAAGATCAACGAGTAAGGATATCTCTAGGAGTTTGATGAAGAGTGATGCAATTGCTATATGCGTGAACCATCTCATCTTACCACCTTTGATTTCTCAAAAAGAGCAAGGTATTCCTCAGCCCCTTTTCTTGTCTCAGCTTTATCCCGCTTCCCGATATCAGAAGGGTGGTGGGTGGGGGAAGGATGGGTTGTGGATGTGGATTCAGATTTCAGCTCTTCAGCCCTTTTTCTCAGCCTTTCAGCAAAAACTTCAAGCTCGTCGCAAAGAGTAAGCAGATCGTCGCCGTACTTCACGTTCTTCCTGAAAGATTCAACAAATCCTGCAATAGCCTTCGCCACGATCTCGTAAATCTTGTACGCGTATTCGACCTTGACAACGTACACCGATCTGGCTCTCGAACACCTTGGAGGGATCTTCCTCGTTATTCTGGAGGCTATTATGAAGTAGTACCGGAAGTGAATGAGTGTCTGAGCTTCGCATCGGGCATCCTGCTCAGCTCTGCGATGAGGATTTCCACCCCTCTCGGCGTTATTCTTTCCACCCTGCAGAAGCAGAAGAGCCAGAGCCTGTAGTTTCCGTCTTCCAGTATGGGGATCGGGATGGTAATGGCTGCAGCATTTTCATCTGTTTCGTAGAGCTCGTCTGCTGTGTAGCCGTAGTCCCTTGCCCTCGGAAACCAGAAAGAGAAATCATCCAGGATCATTTCAACCGAAAAAGATTTTGATGGATAATGGACGCCAGAGTTCGATAGAGAATCGCTGTTTTCAGGCATACTCCTTTCTCCTTGTTCCTAACGGAGTAATAAATAGAGTATTAAAGAGAGTATTTATATGGAGTAATAAACAGAGTACTCTTTTGTTTACTCTCTTCTTTACCTTCTTTGTACTCTTTTGCGTACTCTTTTAGCTTTCTGCGAGATACGACTAAACTCACTGAGTTAGCTTCTTCGATGTTTACTTGCCCGCTTTTCTGCGATCCGGAAAATGCAGAAAAAAGTGTAAGGATCATGGTTCCAGGATTTTGATGGTTCTTCTCTTTCTCTACCTCTCATTCTCCCTTGCTTTCCTGCATTCCTCGTATATCCTGAGGAGCTCTGGGTAGTAATCAGAACATACCCCTATGCTGCATGTTTCTATGCTTACACTTCTTTCACTCTCGTGCTTGATTGCAAGCTTTACTCCACCAAGGCTTTTCCTTCCCTTGGAGATTAGTTTGCCCCATCTTCCACATTTAGGACATTTAACTTGGATTGTTATTCCGTTGAACTTCCACTCTATCATCGCATCGCCTTACTCGATAAAATCGTACCTGCCGGGCGTTGCCTTAAGCTCTCTTGCTATCTTTTCCAATTCTCTCTTTTTCTCCTGAATCCAGAGCCTCAAGTTATCGATTGCGTTGTTTGTTCTGAACTTTCTGACTTCCTTATCGTTCCATCTTGCAGATTCAGCGAGGATGCATTTGATGAGAGAAGGGTTCCTACCAACTCCGTACAGGGTTAGCTTGACGTAAGCTATGTCGCCAACAGGTCCAATGATGTTCGATTCGATCTCGTAATGGACATCGCTGTTTGGATCTATCTTGCCGATGAACTCGCTGATATCGTGGACAATTTCAACGAGCATCGCTCCACCTCCTTGCGAAGTTTATGTGGCTTAAAACGAGATCAACACGCCTGTCGACAGGAATGGCAGGAACGTAGAGGGTTCTGTAGGGAACAAGCCTCCTGATGACAAATTCCTGGAGTTCTCTGTATGTCAAATCGGGAGTACGGAAGCCGTCATCGACATCAGTGCTAACTGCCTGACAGACGAAAAGCAGGTCGTATCTCCTTTCGAGTTCTCTTTTCCTGAACTCTTTGAGGTAGCGATTAAGTAAGCCGACGTCGTCGTAGTAGAAGATTGTGAAGAAGAAGTTGTCGTAGATCGTTCTGTCCGTAAGCACGATGTCGTGCCTTTCCAGCTCTTCGTCTTCCCTCTTCACCTGTTCCCTGAAAACCTCAAGCTGGAACTTCGTTGGAGAGTACGTTCTGATCTCCGCAAGGCTTTCAAAACCATAGCGATGTTTCCATTCCTCGAAGACATTCCTTGCAACTTCTCTTACTACTCCGCAGTTGACCTTTCTGGCGATGGCATCGACAAGCGTTGTTTTACCCGATCCAGAAGCTCCGGCAAAACCGATCAGCATCATTTCACCTCGATGCGTGGAGCTATGAAGTAGAGAATCGTCGTGGAGAATTCTGATTCGATTCCTATCCTGACTGGCAGGTCAGTTCCTATGGCTATTCTAACGGCATCATCTTTGTCTACAACCTTCACAATCTCCTTCAAGTACTCCAGGCTGAGCATTACTCTTGCCTGCTCTCCAGTGTAGCCTTCTAAGAAATCTATCCTGACGTCTTCGATGTCACCTTCGGCAATTATCTGGAATCCGTTCTCTTCTGCAGAGAAAATAACGTTATCAGCAACCTTTGATGCCATTGAGACAGCATTTTTGAACTCACTGGCATCAACAACGGTTTCAGCCTTCAGATTGAGAACGGGAAGTTTTGGTTCAGCCTTCAGCGATGATGGATCGATAAGAGCTATACTGTACTGGGCTTTTCCTGCCTTCAGCTTCAGGTTCTTGTCGCATTCTATTTCAACAAAGTCATCCTTTACAGCCTTCAGAACATCGTTCAGCCTGCTGACGTTTATTCCGATAACTCCTTCCCCAGCTTTGAATGCTTCTAAGTCTTCTTTCGGGATAAAGATGTCTGTAAGGCAGATGTTGCCAGCGTCGACAGCCCTGATAGCTATTCCTTCCTCTGTCAGCTTTGCCCTTGTTTCGTTGAGAAAAGCGTTTGATACCCTGACTGCTTTCTTCAGCATCCTTGTATTCACTGTAGTGCTAAGCATTGCCGTTCACTCCTTCTTTTTTGCCCTCTTTCTCCTTCAGCACCTCAACAAAAAAGACCAGAGCAAGTACGTTTGCAGGTTCTTTCTCCCTCGCAATTTCAGGAAGGCTATCGAGCCATTCCCGGAGTTTCTCTGGATTTACTGTAGTTACTTTTGCATTTACTACACCAACTCCCAAACCCAGCATGGATTAATTGGAAAGAGAAAAGCTTATAGGTGTAGACACCAGTTTGAAAGTCATGAGAGGGATTAGAACCAAAAATAAAAGAGCCACGGCCGGGATTTGAACCCGGGACCTCGTGCTTACCAAGCACGCGCTCCACCAGCTGAGCTACCGTGGCTTTCGCTGCTCTTTATTTAAACTGATTAAAAAGTTTTGTGCTCAGGTCTGCTGTTCTGCCGTAAATCCTCCAGAACCGACCAAGGATAGAGAAGTTTAATATCCATTAGCAGAAACAAACACCAATGCATCTCTGCCTGAAGTGCAAGGGCAAACTCCTGTGTGACAGGAAAAAATGCCTGTTCAGCGTTGACGGCAGAGTAGACATAAAAGACCTCGAAGCGACACCCCCTTCAGTATTCGTAGGCAGGTTTGGCTATCCAAAAGTGTTCGTCGGCCCCGTGCTGACTCCTGATGAGAATCCCGAGGTTTTCGATTCTCCCTGGATGTGGAACAGCATAGAAGAGGTCGTGAAGCTCAGAATGAAAGTGGCGAGGGGCATAAAATTAATGAGGGTTGAATCCGCATCCAGCCCGGACGGGTACCTTTCCAGAATTCAGGAGGCTGTTGCATCCATCAGACACGTCGGTGTGGAAGTTGAAGGAAACCTGGTAAAAAGGCCTGAAATTGACCCCATTGCAAAACCAGCAGGTTTGTCTGTTGAAATAAAAAACTTTGAGTTAGAGGAAAATCCCAGAATTCCGGCAAAGGTCGAAAAAGTTTACTCTGACGATTTACCGGCAAAGGAGGCAGTTTTTGAGCTGTACAAAAAAGGGTTTAGCGATTACTACATCCAGAAGCTCTTCTCAGCGGGTATGCTCGGCCTTATGAAAAAAAGAAAGCTCGTTCCCACCAGATGGAGCATTACAGCCGTTCACGACATGATAGCAGAAAGGTTGCGGGACAGGATTGCTGATTACAGAGAAACCGGAGAATTTTTGCTCTACGAGTACGAGCACTTTGGAAACAGGTTTTCCATTATAATCTGCCCGGGAAACTTCTTCAAACTCGTTGAAATCTGGAGGAAGGGTGCTGTGTGGAGTGAATCTGACTGGATAGGGTGTGATGAGGAGATCGTCAGAAAGAAAAAGTATTCCGTACTTTCAGGCGGATATTACGCAGCAAAGCTTCCGGCCATGGAATACCTGAACAGAAACAGGAGAAAGGCAGGAGTGGTGGTCCTGAGAGAAATTACTCCTGACTACACAGCCCCTCTTGGCGTGTGGGTTGTGGAAGAGGGTGTCAGAAAAGCTTTAAGTGGACATGCAAAATCCTTCGATAGCCTTGATGAAGCAATTAAAAATGCTGCTGTTAAAGTTCCGGAAAGAGTTGAAAAATGGATAAGAACGAAACAAAACACGCTGCTTGATTTCTGTTAGACTTTAGTCGTGAGGTGAGAGCTTGATAGAGGTGGAGGTAAAGTTCAGAATTGAATGTGGGGATAGCGTGGAAGAAAAGCTGAAATCTCTCGGATTCAGCTACGTTGAGAGCAAGGTCGAGGAAGACCTGTACTTCAACTCTTCAACCAGAGATTTCAGAAAAAGTGATGAAGCTCTGAGGTTGAGAAGAGATGGTTCGGGAGTCAAGCTGACTTACAAGGGAAAAAAGATCGACAGCGAAACAAAAACGAGAGAGGAGATAACAGTGGGTGTTGATGATTTTGAAAGTGCAAAAGAACTTCTACAGAAACTAGGATTTTATCCCGTCAGAGAAGTCAGAAAAAAAAGAAAAATATACGAGTACGGCAAAATCGTAGCATGCGTGGATGAAGTTGAAGGTCTTGGCTGTTTCATAGAACTTGAAATCGATCTCGACTCCATGTACGCTGACAGAGTGGAGGAGGCAAAAAGAGAGCTCATGAAAATAGCAGAGGAGATAGGCGTTAAAAAGAGCATTACGAAATCCTACCTCGAGATGATAGAAGGACTATAATCGTCTGGCTGTTTTTGTTTTACGGATCGCTAATTTGTCCGTGTTTGCCGGGTTATCTGCAAACGTTTCGTTCTTACGTACTTACACTGTTTTCCGGACAGCCCCATTATCTCAACCGGTCACTTCATCCTTTTTAAACCAGACTCTTTCTATGAATTTCCTGCATTCGCCATAGTTCATCGACTTTGCGATTTTTGCACACGTAACCTCGTTTTTTAAGTGGGGAAAAGG
>WAPX01000035.1 GCA_015520485.1 Archaeoglobaceae archaeon | reverse complement strand
GAGTTAAAGATATTAGTTTTATTATACTTCTTCGGTCTTTCTTCAGAAACAAGTCGATTCCTTTGAGGAGATAAGTCACGAATCGGTCAGAATCTAATCACAGACTCAAGAAAGTCTTAAAGCAACCAGGAAAGAAGGTTAATAGCAATAGACGAAACAAAAATCAGGCTGGAGAAAAGGTTAATCTTTGTTTGGGCTGCTATAAAGTAGATACGAAGAAATGCTGTGTGGGCCTCTGAAGGAAGAAGCTCCTTTCATGCTTACGTTTTTGAGAAGCCCTTAAGCACGAAAACAAGCCAGAAGTGGTTGTTGACAGAGGATTCTGTACAGGCCTTACAAAGTTGTTTAAAATACAGGCACGTTTGGTGAGAGAAATGCAGTTGAAGGAGAGGACGAAGAGGTTCTGGAATCGATTTCCTTAAAAGTTCTTTTGAGTGCAGAGCTGGTTGGAGAGTTTTGTGGCTTTCTACAACTACTGGGGTGTTTATTTTGACGGTCTCCACTCCGATTTACCTTACATGCTTTTTAATTTCTTTTTAAATTTTACGAAAATGTTAGATTGTTACCTAATATTTTCGGTAGTTTTATATAACTGATAAACAAATAACTTAAAACGTGAGGTGAAAGAGTGGTATAAAGATATAGATCAAGCAGTTGTAGAATTCGAGGCAAAACTTGGATATGATATTCTATCTTTGTCTTGAGAAGCCAATATGAGCAAGTTGCCTAAAACAGAGAAGGCAATATTACTTATACCATGCCATGCCTACCTCTATACAGACCATAGAAGGAGCAATCACTCACCGCGCAGAAACTAATGGCAAGTATGAGGTGTCAAGTAACTATTTTACAGACTGCGCTGGATATGATTCGCATATCACTGTTGCGAAAAACCAATGGAGAGAGGAGGATAGAACTGCTCACAGATTTAGATAAATTTAAAGGTTGGGTAAAAGATACTGACAATAACTGGAAGCTACTTGGAGAATGTAGCAATGTGACCGAAAATGAAATCATCCATGCTGATTTTATGACAGAAATACAGTACAACGTAATGGATCTGCCAGCATTTGACTGGACTTATAACAAACTTAATTATGTTAAAACAAATCAGGGCTGGTTAAGGCCAAGTGAATGTCTTACGAAGAGGGGTGAACAGCAGGGAACTTACGCGAGAATATGGTGGGGTGTAGACGATTGGGGGAGGTTTTGGTTCTACCACTGGATAGAAAAATGAGGTGCTTGAAGTATGAGAAAAACTCAAATTTTAATTTTTATAGTTATTTTAGTAGCTGGCTTTTCTGCAATGTGCTTAAGTGAAAGAAACTCCAATTTACCATCACCAACTCCTTTTGAATCTCCAGCTACTATAACTCAAACTCCAGAGAATGCAGATTTCAAAAAACAGGTAAGAATAACCGGGCTTGCTGATGCTCTCCAAAACTCGAACTGGAGCTTTTACTATCCCAATGAAGATCCATTTAAGTGGGATGAAAGAACGGCTGCCCTAAAACTCAAGCCAATTTTGGAGAGTTATAAATGGAGTGATGGAGAAAGAGTTACTAGTGTTGACGTTTGCTACAACACAACCGCAAACAAAACGTTTTTGCTGGTAAACCTCTCCTGGGGAGGTGTTATAGTGGTCAAACCAGTTGTTAATGAGAGCTATAAAAACTGGAGTCTTTACCAAATTGGAAGGGTTTACAGTCTTAAGGATTATCCCCTTCGCTGTGATGTGCGTAACGGCCAGTAACTTTTGAAATTAGGGCGTTCTCGGTTATTAAAATCTTTACAAAAAAGTAAGCCGTATCGAGCTGAGCGATGAAGAATTTTAAAGTCCTAAAGAAAACAATTAAAAAGAAAAGACTGAAATTAAAAGATAAAATACTACGCGCAGGCAGAAGTTTTGTCTACTGCAAGGAAAGAGGCTTTGCTGTTATTCTATAACTACGGAAAGCAATCATGACGCCCTCAATTACCCGACCAAAATTCTTATATACCGTTATACTAACCTAAGGTTAGTAACATATCAGGTAAAATAGGGTGCTGGAGGGTTGTGAGATGCCAGAGAACTCAGAGGTCGCTGAGACTTTACTTGAAGTGCTCGGTAATGAGAGCAGAAGGAGGATACTCGCTCTACTCTCGAAAAAACCATGTTACATCAGTGAAATCTCGTACTCCCTCAAAATGGCACCCAAAGCAGTACTGGAGCATCTCGAGAAACTGGAAAAAGCTGGAATAATCAGGAGTTTCGAGGAGGGCAGAAGGAGGTACTACCACATAAACAAAAGTCTGAGAATAGAGATTACAATAGCGCCACACCTGTTTGAAACATCAGTGATTAACGGAACGAACGATCTGGACGTGGAAAAAGCAGTCAGAGAAGCAAAAAAAATGCTCGACCTCGAATTCGAAAAGGCGGGAGTGTTTGAGCTCAGCGATGCTGTAAGGGAGATAGAAAAAATCCAGCAAAACATGTCCAGACTGCAGGGAATGATCAATTCGAAAATAAACGAAGCATTTGAGAGAATAACAAGGGAAATCAACGCCTGCATAAATGGAGAGGTTGAGAGAATCGTGATGATAGGGATAGCGAAAGGTGTAAGGACCGCTGCTGAAATAGCAGAGCAGTTCGGATTGCCTTACAGAGAAGTAGAGGTTGCTCTGAAAAATCTGGAAAAGAGAGGCGTGATCAGAAGGTCTGAAACAAAAAATGGGATTGTGTGGAGGCTGAAATGAATTAAATGGACTATCATGATTATAGTGTTAAAGTAAAACTAAAGTAGGAGGTAAAATAAAAGTTAAAGTGGGATAAAGTTAATAAAGTTTGGGAATAAAATTGTAGTAATATAAAAAAATAATTTAAGGAGAGGTGTTGTTAAATGTCGGGTAAGGAGGAAATTACGCTCAGAGTTGCTGAAGCTTACTACAGAGACGTTGGCAGGGGAATAGCCAGAATTGATCCGGAGGCAATGGCAAAACTCGGTTTGCAGAGCGGAGACGTAATAGAAATAATAGGAAAGTCAACCGTTCCGGCAATAGTCTGGCCGGGTTACCCTGAGGATAGAGGTAAGGGAATAATCAGAATAGATGGGAGTCTGAGAAACAACGCCGGTGTAGGAATAGACGACAGGGTCAAAATAAGGAAAGCTGAAGCGAAGCCGGCGGAGAAAGTAACTCTCGCTCCAACCGAGCCAGTAAGACTGATGGGTGGAGAAGCCTATCTTCTAAGACTGCTCGAAGGCAGACCCATTACGAGAGGACAGAAAATCAGGGTGGAGCTGTTCGGACACACCCTAACGTTTGTCGTTACAGCCACGAAGCCGGCTGGAGTTGTAATCGTTTCGAGAGACACGAGAATAGAGCTAAAGGAGAAGCCGGTTGAGGGTGTGGAGAGAGCTGTACCGAGCGTTACCTACGAGGACATAGGTGGACTGAAGAGAGAACTCAGACTCGTCAGGGAGATGATAGAGCTACCGCTGAAACACCCCGAGCTGTTCCAGAGACTCGGAATAGATCCGCCAAAGGGCGTTCTTCTCTACGGACCACCGGGAACGGGTAAAACCCTGATAGCCAAGGCTGTTGCAAACGAGGTAAACGCTCACTTCATAAGCATAAGCGGTCCGGAAATAATGAGCAAGTACTACGGTGAGAGCGAGCAGAGGCTCAGAGAGATATTTGAGGAGGCGAAAGAGAACGCACCTTCTATAATCTTCATCGATGAAATCGATTCAATAGCTCCGAGAAGAGAAGAAGTAACCGGAGAAGTTGAGAGAAGAGTTGTCGCACAGCTCCTCGCCCTGATGGATGGGCTTGAAGCGAGGGGTAACGTAATAGTCATAGCAGCAACCAACAGGCCTGATGCAGTCGATCCCGCCCTGAGAAGGCCGGGCAGGTTTGACAGAGAAATAGAGATAGGAGTTCCGGACAGAGATGGAAGGAAGGAGATACTGGAAATACACACGAGAGGTATGCCCTTAGCTGAAGACGTTAATCTGGATGAACTTGCAGAACTAACAGTGGGCTTCGTCGGAGCTGATTTAGAAGCACTTTGCAAGGAAGCTGCGATGCACGCTCTAAGAAGCAGAATGGAGAAAGGAGATATCGACATAGAGGCGGAGGAAATACCCGAAGAAGTGCTGGAGAACCTGAAGGTTACGAGAGAAGACTTCCTCGAAGCCCTGAAGAACATAGAGCCATCAGCGATGAGAGAAGTGCTCGTGGAAGTGCCCAACGTCAGGTGGGAGGACGTTGGAGGACTGGAACACGCAAAGCAGGAGCTGATGGAGGCTGTGGAGTGGCCGCTCAAATATCCTGAAGTCTTCAGCGCTGTAAACATAAAACCACCAAAGGGGATACTGCTCTACGGGCCTCCGGGAACCGGTAAAACCCTACTCGCCAAAGCCGTTGCTAACGAGAGCAATGCAAACTTCATAAGCGTCAAGGGTCCGGAGCTGCTCAGCAAGTGGGTTGGAGAGAGTGAAAAGCACGTAAGAGAGATGTTCAGAAAAGCAAGACAGGTAGCGCCGTGCGTGCTGTTCTTCGACGAAATAGACAGCTTGGCTCCAAGGAGAGGTGGCGGCGTTGACAGCCATGTAACTGAGAGAGTTGTCAGCCAGCTGCTAACGGAACTTGACGGAATGGAAGAATTGAAGGACGTAGTGGTTATAGCAGCTACAAACAGGCCGGACATGATAGACCCGGCACTGCTGAGGCCGGGAAGAATAGAGAGACACATCTACATACCTCCGCCAGACAGGGAGGCGAGAAAGGAGATATTTAGGATACACCTGAGAGGAAAGCCTTTAGCTGAGGACGTCAGCATAGATGAGCTTGCAGAGAAAACTGAAGGCTATACGGGTGCAGACATAGAAGCTGCGTGTAGAGAGGCTGGAATGCTTGCAATAAGAGAAGCGATAAAGCCGGGAATATCTAAAGAAGAAGCAAAGGAGATTGCAAAGACTCTCAAAATTACGAAGGAGCACTTTGAAAAGGCATTAGAAAAAGTCAAGCCGAGCATGACCAAGGAGGACATAAAGACCTACGAGAAAATTGTGGAGGACTTCCACAGGATGTACAGGTGATTGTGGAAAATTGGTTAAATTAATTATTATTTAAATTTAATTTTTTTTAACGGGAGGTGATGTAATATGACTTGGTGGAGGAGAAGAAGGGAGAGAGATAGAGAGGATGATATGGACTGGTTTGGATTTGGATTCAGAGACTTCGACATATTTGATGACATATTTGAGAAAATGATGAGGGACTTCGACGAAATATTCAGAAAAGCCACAAGCGGGGAAATAAAGCCAATAGTCAGGGGATTCTCTATAAGAATAGGGCCTGACGGAAAGCCGGAAATCAGAGAATTCGGAACGAAGGATATGATAAGTCAGGGTGTTGAGGAGAGAAAACCACTCGTCGACGTAATGGAAACTGACGATGAGGTTCAGATAATAGCCGAGATGCCAGGAGTAAACAAGGAGGACATAGACGTCAGCGCTTCTGAGAGGTCTGTTGAAATAAAGGCTGAGGGAGAGAACAGAAAGTACTACGAGGTCGTCGATTTACCATGTGAGGTAATACCGGAGTCAGCAAAGGCAAGGTACAACAACGGAGTGTTAGAGGTTGTCTTCAAGAAGAAGTATCCGAAGAAAGAGGACAGAAAGAAGATAAAAATTGAGTAATTCGATTTTTATTATATTTTGATAAATTTTGCCGTTTTTACGCTCTTTATCCTTTCTTTATGTCAGCTCGATTAAGCCTTCTCGCAACCTCCTCCGCCATCTCCATTGTCCTGAGATTACCTCCCAGATCTGGAGTCGTCTTGCCCTCAGCTAATACTTCCTCTAGGGCTTTTTCGACTCTGTTAGCTTCGTCGATGTAACCGAAGTGTCTGAGCATCATGCAGGCGGTCAGAATCATTGCAGACGGGTTTGCTATACCTTTTCCAGCTATATCGGGAGCTGAACCGTGAACGGGCTCAAATATTGCGTGTTTTTCACCTATGTTCGCTGAGGGTGCGAGACCGAGTCCACCCACGAGGCCCGCTGCAAGGTCGCTGACTATGTCTCCGAACATGTTTGTCGTGAGTATGACGTCGAACCTCTTTGGATCCATCACGAGGTACATGCATGCGGCATCGATGTAGTAGTCGTTGAACTCTATGTCCGGATAACCTTCTGCCACCTTTCTGCACACATCTCTGAAGAGTCCGCATGTCTTCTTCATGACGTTGGCCTTGTGCAGTGCCGTAACTCTCTTCCTTCCCTCCCTCCTCGCAAGCTCAAAGGCAAATTCTGCAATCCTCCTGCTCCCCTTTTCCGTTATAACTCTTATTCCCTGAGTTACGCCTTCTGCAACCTCGAATTCCAGACCCTTGTACAAACATTCAGTGTTCTCCCTGACTATAATTATGTCCACGTCTTCGTAGAGGCAGTTAACGCCCCTGTACGACTTTGCAGGTCTGACGTTTGCAAAGGTTTCGAGTTCAAACCTGAGCCTGACTATGACGTCAGCCGCTGTTTCTCCGGCAGCACCAAACAGAACGGCGTCGCTTTTCAGACACTCCTCAAGCGTCTCATCGGGAAGAGCTTTTCCGTACTTTTTGAGAGCTTCATCTCCCGCTTCCATCCACACGAATTCGAAGGGCAGGTTTAGCTTCTCGAGAATCAGCATCGCAGCGTCCATAACTTCCCTGCCTATTCCGTCTCCGGGAATGACAGTAATTCGCATAACAGCACAGTTGATTAATCGTTAAAAACTGTTTCTACTAACTGTTTATGCTGCACGACAGGGCACGACAAGCTAAAATACTCTGGAATGAATGTCTACACATGGAACCCGAAGTTGAGTTACTTGTCGATGGCGAAAAAGTGCCGATGAACTCATACGTCAGGAACGTGTTTTTCAGAGTTGTTGCAGCCCTCGTATCCACTTTGAAGGGAATAGATGAAGACTGGAAAGATGTCGAGATAAAGGTCAGGAGATAGCATAGGTGTATAGTGGAAAGTCTGTCGGGGCTCCGTTATGCCGGATACAAGCGTAAACGTGCTGGACGCTGTTAGAGAGTGCATAAAGAGGATGAAACCTTACGTTCCGGGAAAGAGCGTCGAGTACGTGAGAAAGAAGTACGGCGTTGACAGGGTTGTGAAACTCGCTTCCAACGAAAACCCCTACGGGCCAAGCCCGAAAGCTGTGAACGCTTTAAAAAGTGTCGAGGCCGAAAAGCTGAGCGTTTACCCGGAAACGTTTCCTTCTGAACTTCTCTCGGCAATTGAAGAGCACACTGGCTGGGAAAGAGAAAGAGTCGTGACAGGAGCTGGACTTGATGGAGTCATGGAAACGCTGTTCAGGTTGCTTGTAGATCCGGGAGACAAAGTCCTTCTGCCCCTTCCGACTTATCCTTACTACCACACCGTGATTGACGTTTTTGGAGCCAGAAGCGTATTCACGGGCAGAAAAGAAGACTACAGCATAGACGTGAACAACTTAATCGAGGCCTACAGGAAAGAAAAGCCAAAACTCATAATCATCTGCTCTCCCAACAACCCGACGGGTAACGCTGAAGATGAAAAAAAAGTAAGAGAGGTTATTGAAGCCTGCGAGAAGAGCGTTGTTTTCATAGATGAGGCTTACGGGGAGTTTGCAGACTTCGAGAAAAAGTCCCTGAAGAAACTGCACAGCTACGAGAACGTCGTTATAGGCAGAACTCTCTCCAAGGCTTTTGGCCTCGCAAACCTGAGAGTGGGTTATGCGGTGATGAGCGAGGAGCTGAGAAGGGAATACCTGAAAGCGACAACGCCGTTTCCCGTATCCACACCATCTACTCTTGCAGCTTCAGCAGCGCTCAGAGATAGAGAATACCTGAACTTCGTTTTGAGGAGCACAGCTGAGGAGAGGAAAAGACTGCAAAAAGAACTGGAAAAGCTGGGAATAAAGGTTTACGACAGTTCCGCAAATTTTCTGTTTGTGGACGTGCACTGCAATGCTAAAAACTTTGTCGAGGAGCTGATGAAAAGGGGTGTTATAGTCAGGGACTGTTCGGGCTTTCCCGGTTGCGGAATCGGTAACGTCAGGATAACGGTCGGAAAGAGGGAAGACAACGACTTCTTAATAAAAGCTGTGAGAGGGGTTGTAAATAACATCGGCGGAGGTTGAGGATTGAAGAAGGTTATTGCGATAACCGGCACTCCGGGAGTTGGAAAGACGAGTGTGGCTGAAAAGCTGAAAGATCTGGGCTATGAAGTTTACGCAGTCAACGAGCTTGCAGAAAAACTTGACTGCATAATGGACTACGAAGACGACTGCGCTGTTGTTGACGTCGAAAAGCTAAAAAAGAGATTTCTTTCAATGCCGGGGGGAGAACTCGTTGTCGTTGAGGGACACCTGTCTCACCACCTCGCAGATACAGCTATTGTTCTCAGGTGCAACCCCTTAACTCTCAAGGAGAGGTTGCTCAGCAGAGGATGGAGCGAAGACAAGGTGATGGAAAACGTCGAGGCTGAGCTGATAGACGAAATACTGGTTGAAAGCTTAGAAACCTGCAGAGAAGTTTACGAGATAGACACGACTGAAATGAGCGTCGATGAGGTGGTTGAGGTAGTTAAGTCCATAATATCCGGAATGTGTAAGGACTACAGACCTGGAAGTGTGGACTGGATTTCCGAGCTCGGAGAGAGAATTGACGAAGTTATCAGGCTCTGAACGACGAAACGTCGATTTAACAAGTCGATTTAACAGCATGAGACAAAATCAGAAAACGTTTTAAAATACTGTATGCTGTACAGCATTAATGGTGTTCAAGCTCAGAGATGGTATCAAGGCAAAAAGAGAAAACAAAACAACGGATATTGTAAACAGAAAAGGCGTTATAACTGCCAAAAACATACACCTGAAGAAGTACCCCGTTGACAATCCCGTTACGATTTTTAACGCATCCATAGACGTTGAAGGAGACGAACTCCTCGTTTACGGCAGAATCGTTCTCGGATACTTCACGTACGCGAGTGCAGTTGCGGAATTCAGGCTTCCCATTAACGATGTGCTCGCCAATGAATTCATCCCCGGACATTACACGGCAGACATCTGCGTTTATCCCGACAGCAAATACGACCTGTGGGGTGTTGAAGATCCAAGGGTTTACAAAATAGACAGCAGGAGGGTTATGACTTACTGCGGAAGAACAGTTCACTACTTCGATCCATCTGTAAGGACTGAGAGAACCTTACCTGTAACGGCAGTTTACGAAAACGGAAGGTGGAAAAAACTCTGTGCGTTCAGAGTTCCGGAGGAGTTCAGAGGCTTCGTCATAAGTGACAAGGACTCGTTTGTTGTGGAGATGGACAGATGTTATCTGTTTCACAGGTTGCACATGAAAGATGAAAACTTTTATTTAGTGAAAAGCGTAATTGAGTGTGACATATTTCAAACTGAAAAACTCCGTGATATAAGCGTCGTAGATACTGAAACAGTTCTCGAACCTGCAAAGTACGAGGACAAGCTCGGCTGGAACACGCCTCCTGTAAAGGTGGACGGAGAGTATTTGCTCCTGCTTCACGCTGTGGATGCAGAAACTAAAGCGTACAGAGTTTTTGCGATGCTAATGGACAAAGACAGCAATGTTACCGCAATAACTCCCCACTACATAATGGAGCCAAGGGAGTGTTACGAAGTGTTTGGAGATAGACCTTTTACAGTCTTTCCGTGCGGTGCGGTTATCGTTGACGATTACCTGCTGATATCTTACGGAGCCTCTGATTCTGCAATAGGCTTTGGCACGGTAGACATAAGCGAAATCATGGGTATGCTCGATAAGGGCAGGCTCGAGAGCGGTTAACGCTTTAGCTGTTTAGCTATTTTTGCTTGGAGTGTATACCTTTTCTCGCTTTACCTCGCCTTTACCGTCTTCGCTTTTACCCTACAGTTTTAGTAATTTTCCATCCACACACTACGTTACACCAGTTATACAGTTAAAACTCTGATACACGCAAGATACCCAGAATCAGAAAACCAATAAACAGCCTTATCCCTGTGCACCTATGGTTCTCGCTGTTGCGGTTGACATAGACGGTACGATAACTCATAAGGATAGAAGCATAAGCTGCAGAGCCGTTAAAGCTTTGAGGAGGCTTGAGGTTCCGGTTATTCTTTCAACGGGCAACATCTCCTGCTTCGCCAGAACTGCTGCCAAACTGATAGGGGTATCGGACATGGTGATATGCGAAAACGGAGGTGTCGTCAGGTTTGACTACGACGGTGAGGACATAGTTCTGGGAGACAAAAAGAAGTGTCTGAGAGCTGCCGATAAGCTCGCTGAGTACTTTGACCTCGAATTTCTCGATGAGGAGTACAGAAAATCCGAAGTCTGCGTCAGGAGAAGTTTTCCAGCAGACAGGGCGAGAGAAATTCTTAAGGGTATGGGCGTTAAACTGCTCGATTCCGGCTATGCTTATCATATAGTTGACGAAAACGTCAGCAAGGGAAAAGCCCTCGTTTACATGGCCAGAAAAATTAGTATAGACGTTAAAGACTTCGCCGCGATAGGTGATTCGGAGAACGACGTAGAAATGATAGAAGTTGCTGGAATTGGCATAGCTGTCGCCAACGCAGATGAAAAATTAAAGGCTGCTGCCGATGTGATAGTTTCTGGAAGCGACGGTGAAGGAGTTGAACAGGCTTTGAAGCTGTTAAAACTAATTTAAGCTAAAATTAGTTTACTTGTGATGTACTTACTGAATAGTTTGGACTAAATCAACAAAAAACAAATGAGATCAGAATGCCAGCGTTGTAAACTCATGATGGACGCATCAAAAATCGTTAAATTGCGAGATAACAAACACCATTTGATGAAAAAGTTCGAAGGGCTCGCATATCACTTTGCGTTCATGCTCTTTCTCTTCTTCTCAGCTGCGGCTATGGGATTTTACCAGGCTCAGACAGACCCGTTTATCGCCGGAAAACAGGTGAATCAGCTGGGCAGGTTTTTCTCTTTTGTCAGGCACCTCTCTCCTCCGGAGATTTTCCTGCTGATTTTTCTGAACAACTCGATTAAAGCAGTAATATCCACCGTATCGGGAGTGTTTGCTGGAATCTTCCCGGCCTGCTTCGTGTTTGTAAACGGTTACATAGTGGGGGTTGTTTACTACGTGAAGGGTTCCCAGCTCGGGTACTTCAAGGCTTTGATGTACCTGCTCCCGCACGGAATAATTGAGATTCCAGCCATACTTTTAGCATGCAGTTACGGAAGCTGGCTCGGTCTCAGGTTTATAAAGAAGGTCAGAGGAGGAGGAGTTAACCTAAAAGAGGATTTCGTGCTCGCACTGAAGGCGTGCCTGAGGATTGTTATACCGATGCTTCTCGTGGCTGCTTTCGTCGAAACCTTCATTACGCCGGTGGTGGTTAGGCTTGTTTGATTTTTTATTTTTGAGTTTATGATTTTAAAAACTTAAGTTTAAAGGAAAAAACTCAAGTTACGGATAGCAAATAGTATACGGGTATGTCGGTATCGCAGAGGACACTCCTCCTCCTGTTGCACTGGCAATAGACGAGTAATTCGTATAAGAAGTTGTTACTCCATAGCAGGAGGCAGAGAGCTCAGTATATGCATACTTGTACGAAATAGTTGCACTCAAAGAAACGTTAACGCTAACGTCGCTGAGCTTTACCACTCCACTGCTGTCTGTAGTGCTCGTGTTCGTATACACAGTAGTGGTGCTAACCAACCAGGTCGTACCACCGCCACCTCCCTTGTAGTATAAGACTGACAGGGTTATGGTAACTGGAACTCCACTGACGGGATTTCCGTTAATGTCCAGAACCTTGGCGGTGGCGTTCAGGCTACCGGTATATGAAGATGTTGTAGAGCTGTAATTCCACAGAGTTAGATTTCCTTTCAGATCTATGCTCGAAACCGTGGGAACTGGCGTTGGAACCGGTGTTGCCAGAACTCTAACCTCGACGCTGGCGTTAGCGCTACCGGCCGTGAAGTTTAACGTTGCATTACCGGCGTTAAGCCCGTAAACGTAGAAAGTTACCTCACCCTGAATGTTCGTTTCAAGTCTTGCCGGGCTAATGCTTGCATTTGTCGCTCCGTATTTCACTGTGGCGTTCACCATAACTCCGGGATACGGGTTGCCAAACTGGTCCACTACAACGACGCTGACGGGAGTTACGCTGTTATCGCTTACGTAAACGACCCCGCTCAGAGGTACAATCTTGGAAACCGCTCTCGTCATGTTGGAGGACACCTTTTGGGAGCTCACGACCCAAGAAGGTGTGTAGAGGGTTATGCTCCTGACATGGACTGTAACGTCATTTCCTCTAACGCTGACGTTTGACGCCCCGTAAATCGCACGCAGGGTGTGGTTCCAGTAGTTTACGTTTTTTGTTTCCACCGTTATGTTGACGTTCTCTAAGGGAATTCCCGTGCTTTTGCTCACAAGGAAAAAGTTCAGAGGTATGTTCGTTCCCGCAACCTCTCTTTCAGTCGAATTTAAAATTGGTATGCAAATAGTATTTTTGTAGAAAGAAATTTGATTTACTACCGGTACAGGCCTGTAGTAGTTGCTCCCGTTCTCAAAAACAGCACCGTACTCGTACAGGTACATTCTGTCTGACAGATATACGTAAAAGGGGTGAACGAGGATTGCGTCGGTTTTATAGCTCCTGTTGTAGGGCGTGGTCGTTCCGGCTATTGTCGCGTTTATCGTCACGTTTTCCGGTATAAACCTTACGTAACCTGCTGTTGAAGGAGGAGATACCAGAAGAGGGTATTTCGTGTACCTCACACCGAGATCGAGCTTGAGGACAGTTGAAGAGGACTGAGTTAAGATCTCGGGGATTTTCGAAACTTCCGAAAGCAGTCTGGATGAGCTTTTTGCCTCGCTCCGTTTTTCCCACGCAGGAAGGAACTGGACCTGAAGCAAAGCCATAGACAGGGATATTACCGCAAGAACGAGTACGAATCCCACTACTGGTGAAACTGCTTTTTTGTTAAGCATACTTCTACAAGATATAGATGATATATCAATTTTACGAATTATATTCGGTTCTGATAATTGAACTTTGAAAAAATTTAAATTTAAATGATATGTAAAAATAACAATACTTTAATAGGGGATTGTCAAGATAACGACCTCCAGTAATTATAGAAAGCCATAAAACTCTGATCAGCTCTGAACCGACTCACAAGAACTGTTAAAAGGAAATCCATTCCAGAACCTCGTAGCTCTCTCCTTAAGCTTAAAGAAGAGTCTCCTCAACAGCATTTCTATCATCAAACGTTCTGCATCTCAAGCCTCTGTACAGAATCCCCCGTCAACAACCACTTCTGGCCCGTTTTCACAGTGTTTAAGGACTTCTTTCAAAACGTAAGCTTCGAAGCTCCCTCTACCTTCGGACGCCCACGGTTAAGCATTCCTTCGAATCAACGTCTATTGCAGCCAGCAAGTTAGCTTTTCTCAAGCTTTATTTTTGTTTCATCTATCGCTATTAACCTTCTCTTCCTTTTTCCCGGTTGCTTTAAGACTTTCTTAATCCTGTGATAACCGATTCGTGACTTATTTCTTCGAAAAGAGGTAAATATTCATTTGCTTTTCTCGGATACCAAGTGTAACGGCGTTATGTCTTCAGATCTAAACCTTTCCCGTTCCTCTGAAACTTTTGGTAGTTGTGCGGTTGTACATTTATTCCAGTTTACTTATTTTTGTTCTCTGTTCTTGACTGTATCAGATTTAACCGGTATTCAGTTTTACTTTCAACTATATTGGTAATCAGCAAATTTTAAAAAACTGTTTAAATAACCAGAATTAATGCTTGATTTTTTACTCGAACAGGGGCTGAAGCTCGCAAAAAGTATCAACGCCAAGGCAGTTGTGGTTATTTCAGATGAGGAAGTCGCTGAGAAGGTAGTTGACGGCATAATGGTGCTTCCAGCCCCAAAAAAGTACACGACACTTCTTGAAAGTGCTATAAGCTCTCTCGAAACTGTTGATATAGATATTCTTTTTGGCAGAGAAATATCTGAAAAACTGCTTCTGATTTCTCAGTCGAAGGATTACCTCTCTTTAATGCTGTACCTTCGAGGAACGGGTCTCGATAGAGCGGTAGCTGTAACGTGTATAGACTCGCTGAAGGGTATAGTGCTTCTGGACTTTGAGAAGGGAAAGATACAGTCAGCTCTCGAAGAGTGTGCTGAGAGAGTTGAACCAAGGATAATCAGGGCTCTTCTGTCCGTTTCCCTCAGCATAGCTCACAAGGGCAGGGAGGGGAAGCCCATAGGAACAGCTTTTGTCGTTGGAGATGTTGAGGAAGTTCTGAAGAGGAGCAGACAGCTGATCATTAACCCGTACAAGGGTCATCCGGAGTCTGTCAGAGACGTAAAGGATCCGGCAAACTGGGAGAGTATAAGGGAGATAGCCCAGCTTGACGGTGTGTTTGTGGTCGACGAGAAGGGGTACATAGTCTCTGCCGGGAGGTACATAGAGGTTCAGGCAAAGGATGTAAAAATAAGACACGGGCTGGGCGGAAGACATCTCGCGTGTGCCGCAATATCGAGAGAGACGAACGCAATAGCTATAGTGGTTTCCCAGAGCGGCGGAGATATAACGATATACAAAGACGGAGAAGAGCTCCTGCAAATACCGGCTGCTATTTTGTAGTTGGATGACAAAACATGTACCAGTAAAACAATCAGCAAGATCAATCGGTAAGACAAAATCCAAATACACAGCCGTCTATAGCTTAGCATGAAACTGTCGTACAACCCGCCAAGACTCGTTACCAGTGTTGAAGGTGTGGAATGCTCCGGTTTGAAGTGTGAAAAAGGTGGACTTGGACTTGTAAAATGCAGCGGTAGAGTTGCAGGCGTTTTTACGAAGAACAAATTCAGAGCTGCTCCCGTAACGGTTACGGAAGAACACATAGCAGATGGCGTTCTGGAGGGTATAATCGTAAACAGCGGGAACGCCAACGCCTGTACGGGAGATGAGGGTATAAAAAATGCGAAAAGAATGGCTGAAATGTTTGCGGAGAAGCTCAGGTGCGATCCGAAAGATGTTGCTGTATCCTCCACCGGTGTTATAGGATTGCAGCTCGACATGGGGTGGATAGAGGAGATGTTCGAAAAAGTCTATCCAGCCATTGATAACAGCGAGGATTCCTCCTGGAAGTTTGCGAAGTCGATAACTACCACAGACGCTTTTGAGAAGCAGTGGGGTTTGAAGGTTGGCGATGCTGTTGTTGCTGGAGTTGCCAAGGGTGCGGGAATGATAGCACCGAACATGGCAACCATGCTTGCTTACGTGTTTAC
Organism: Archaeoglobaceae archaeon; assembly: GCA_015520485.1. GTDB lineage: Archaea > Halobacteriota > Archaeoglobi > Archaeoglobales > Archaeoglobaceae > WAPX01. Next base: position 49,247 of record WAPX01000035.1, on the reverse strand, counting down.
GGACGCTAAAGTTGAAGAACTGGACGAAATGCTTGGAAATGCTGTAGCCAGGACGTTTAACGCCATAACTGTTGACGGAGACACTTCAACGAACGATACTGTTTTGTTCGTCTCCACGGGAAAGAAAAAGACTGACGAGAAGAGAATTAAAAAGGCTTTAATGCGTGTTTGCTCCGTTCTTGCCGAAATGATAGCTGCCGATGGTGAGGGTGCTACGAAACTCATGAGGGTCTTCGTTAGTGGTGCCAGAAACGACGATGAAGCTCATACTGCAGCAAAAACGATTGCCAGCTCAATTCTCGTAAAAACCGCACTTTTTGGATGCGACGCAAACTGGGGAAGGATAATTGCTGCACTCGGCTACTCGGGGGTGGAGCTGAACGAAAAAATAACGCTCGAGGTTACGGGATGTAAATGGAGCGCTGAAGAAGCATTTGGTTTAAACTACGATGAATACGAATTAAATGATGAGTTAAATAATAAATTAAAAAATGAATCAAAAACAAAAATTAAAATACTCGAACGGGGTAGAGAGGTCGGTGAGAGAGAAAGGGTAAGAAAAATAATGGAGGTAAGTGAAGTTGTCGAGTTTCATGTTGACCTCGGAATTGGAGAAGGTAAAGGCTGTGTGGTCGGATGCGACCTGAGCCACGACTACGTGGAGTTGAATTCAAAGTATACTACTTAAAAATTTTTAAAGTTAGACGTAAAGCCTTCCATCCTTCATTCTCGCGATTCTGTCGGCATTCTCAGCGTCATCTTCGATGTGAGTGACATGGAGAACTGTGACGTTTTTCAGCACTCTGAATATCTCTTTTCTGAGCCTGATCCTCGTTTCAGCGTCAAGCGAGCTGAACGGCTCGTCGAGGAGCATCAGTTTCGGCTTCACTGCGAGTGCCCTCGCTATTGCAACTCTCTGCTTTTCTCCACCGCTGAGAGTTGAAGGCTTCCTGTTGAGCAGATGCTCTATTTCCAGCATTTCTGCGAGCTTAAGCACTTCATCACGCACGTTTTTCTTCCCCCTTATCCTCAGACCATACGCTATGTTGTCGTAAACGCTCATGTGTGGAAAGAGAGCACAGTCCTGATAGACAATACCAACACCCCTTTTTTCGGGAGGTGTGAAGGTTATATCCTTTCCCATGAGAGTTATCCTGCCGGAATCGGGAGTGTACACACCCGCTATCGTCTCGAGCAGAAGGGACTTTCCGCTACCGGTTGGGCCGATTATGGCAAAGTGCTCGTTCTCGTGAACTTCAAAGCTCACGCCTTTCAGGGAGAAATCCTTAAGCCTGAGCCACAGGTTCTCCACCTTTAAAGCGGACATGATTTACCACCCACACGTTTTCAGCCCTTATTCCAGAGAACGTTCGAGACACGCAAAACACGCACCCTTGGCAACGGCAAGCTCGTCTTTTACAGCTACAACTTCAGTGCTGTAGTACCCGGGCAGGTATCTGTTAATACCGGTCTTTACGATTTCGGTATCGAGGTTCATGCCGATTCTACCGCCCAGAGCGACTACCTCTGGATCGAGCAGCCTCACAGCGTTGGCAACTGCAATGCAGAAGTAGCGAAATCCCTCAGTGACGTATATTGCTCCCGTTTTCACGAGCTCCTTCACATCTTTCCCCTCATAGGTGAAAGCTCTGCCGCCAAAATAGGCTTCCAGATGTCCCCTCTCCCCGCAGCCGCACTGCCTGCCACCCTCAGAAACGACGACATGTCCAATCTCCCCGGCCATCCCCATACCCCTGTAAATTTTTCCTTCAGCAACTATCCCGCTGCCAACTCCCGTGCCAACAGTGATGCCGAGCAGGTTTTTCACCTTAAGGGTGCGGGAGGCGAATAGGGCAAAACAGTTTGCGTCGTTCTCTAAAACGACTTTAACGTTTTTGTTTAAGCAATCGAGCTCTTTACCGAGCTGGCTGAATTCCGAAAGGTTTGGTGCAAAAACGGGCTTTGAATTTCTTATCCACACAGCCGCACCGATTCCAATGGACCTGACACCCAGCTTTCCCGCAATTCTGCAGACGTAGGCGGAGAAGTCGGAGATGACTTCAGATGTTTTTATGGTATCCACATGACGAAATTCACCGGTATCTGAGTCGAAAATCACGACGTCAACGTTAGTTCCTCCAACATCAACTCCCAGTACTTTCATGACTGAACAACATCCGTGCTTATTTTTGTTTTTGCTTTTTTAGGTATTGTAACCGTCCACGAATTTGGGGAAAAGTAAATGTGATCTATCGAAATAGCAATATCAACGAGATTCCACAATATTTTTACCTTTCCCGTATTCTCCCGCTCTCCTTGAAAGAGACACACAAAAAATTTTTCTCTCTTTATTTCTTCGTGAACAATACCCTTTAGGATGAGCATACTATCGTTCCTCAAGCCTGATCCTTTTAATTCCGAGCTTATCAAAAACGGAGTTAAAACTGATTATGGTTCTACTGCAATGAACTGCACGAAAGAGTTGTCGATGTTGCAAATTGCCATAGCATTTGCAGCTATTTTAACCGGATCGAGGTTGTAGCGTTTAGCCAAGAATAACAATGAATCCATCATCCATTTCGACGAGATAAATCTTTTTGGGATGTAAAGTATTCCCTTCGAGTCGACCCTAGCGAGCATACGCCTTCAGTGGGGAAAAATATATGAAAGTTTTCATTCACCTGAATCTAACTTTTCCCATCAGAGGCTCGTCCATTACTGCTTTTTTATTTTTCGAGTTTGTCTTTCTTCTTTTTCTTGAGTTCTAGGGTTCCATCGAGGGTTTTGGCAATTTGCTTTTTTTCTTCGAGTAGTGGGTGTAGGATTAGATAGTTTTCAATTTCTGCTTTACCCTGCAAAAACGGTAACCAACTTCCGTTTTATTGTATGTTGATGAAGAGGAAATTGTTCCACGATAAATCTCAACAATTCTCTCGTCTCCAAGCCTAACTCCAACTCTTTCGGTATCTCTACAACCGCCAAGCTCGACCTCTTAATTAAAGTTCAATTAAAGTTCTTTAAAACACCACATATGGAAAATACAAATTGAAAAGATAAAAATTACGGTAAATTTACTCTTACAGCCTGTCCAGCAGAGCACATACCATCAGGGGAAGTATAACCGTTGCGTCTCCTTCGACAGTTACTTTTCTGGCTTTTTCGTTTATTTTACCCCACGAAACAGCCTCTCTCGGTCTCGCACCCGAAAGGCTGCCGTCCCACTCAACCGCAGTTGTCACGTAAACGGCATAATCAAGGCCGTCTTTAAACTGATTCCACCAGATGGTGTGGTGTTTGCTTATACCACCTCCAATTATCAGAGCTCCGGTTTTCTCAGACGAATAAACTATGTCGCTGAGCTCGCACTCGTCTTTTAACACGTCAACTGTAAAATCCTTGTGCTGCTGGTAGAAAATCCACAGCTGGCTTCCGAAAGCACCGTCTGTAATTCCGGGGACGAAGACTGGAATTCTGTTTTTCCAGCACCAGTAGATTATTGAGCTTTCTGCGTTTTCCTCTCCCTCCAGTCTCTTTCCCACTTCCCAGATTAACTCTCTCGTGGAGAGTCTTTTCTTTTCCCTGTATATGTCTTCGAGCATCGGGAGGATTTTCTCCTCTATTATTATGCCGTAGCATTCATTGGGAGTTATGACGTTCCCTATTCTGTTTACTCCAAGTCTGTGCAGCTCAGCATCGTCCAGCATGAATGAGCCGTGGTAGTAGTCCCTCCACACTCTCGCCAGATCGTGGTCGAGAGTTCCGCATGTCGTTATCATTACATCAACGAGTTTTCTCCTTGCAAGCTCTTTGACGACACCTCTGACGCCAGTGGATATTATCGCTGCCGGGTAAGAGAGAAAAACTGTCGTTTTCTCGTCCCTTACCATTTCCTCCACGATGTCCACAGCATCAGCGAGTTTTTTCGCCGTAAAGCCTCCTGTGGAAGAGAACTGCTCGATTAACTCTGAAACCTTCATCGACTTTTCGAGCGCTATATCTTTCACGGGTTTAGCCTTACCGGGATCGAATTTCATGTTCCGACCAGTGAGCGTCTGTATAAAGCTTTGTTCTCCCGACTCCTATTGCTCTTATTGTTAGAGTGTAAAAAAACAGATTTTATCAAATATGCGTAGAATTATTTATATATTACCTAGCGCACACTGCAAAAAAACAAAACATGTAATCAACGATTCGCGAAGAAGTGATCTTACGAAAGATTTTAAAATATATATTATTTCAAATTCTGCAGCATTTCGGCAATCTCGTAAGAGTGGTACGTTATTATTAGGTCCGCTCCGGCTCTTTTTATGGATACGAGTATTTCATATGCCAAGCTTTTACCGTCCATCCACCCGAGTTTTTCAGCTGCTTTAACCATGGAGTACTCTCCACTCACGTTGTAAGCTGATATGGGATGGTTAAACCTCTCTCTGGCCATTCTTATAACGTCGAGGTATGCGAGAGCTGGCTTTACCATAACTATGTCAGCCCCTTCCATTATGTCGAGCTCTATTTCCCTTATCGCCTCTCTGCTGTTGTGGAAATCCATCTGATAACTTTTCCTGTCTCCAAAAGAGAATCCACTTTCAGCAGCCTCTCTGAACGGACCGTAAAACGAAGATGCGTATTTTGCCGAATAGCTCATTACTGCAACGTCTTCGAATCCTTCCCCGTCAAGAGCTTTTCTGATTGCTCCCACCATCCCATCCATCATGCCTGATGGAGCCACGATATCAGCTCCGGCTTCAGCGTGGCTGACGGCTGTTTTCGCTATAACCGGAAGTGTTTCGTCGTTGAGGATCTTCCTTCCCCTAATAATTCCACAGTGTCCGTGCGTTGTGTACTCGCATAAGCACACGTCAGTTATAACAACAGCGTCCTCGTACTCCTCCTTTATTTTCCTGACAGCTTTCTGAACGACATCTCCCTTCCCGAAAGCTGAACTTCCCGTTTCGTCTTTTACCGAGGGTATCCCGAAAATTATGAACGCTTTTAACCCCATTTCCATTGCCTTTCCCACTTCTTCAGCCACTTCTCCAAGAGAGTACCTGTAGTATCCCGGCATGGAAGGTATTTCTACCCGGGAATCTATTCTCTCATCAACGAATACGGGAGTTATTAGGTCGTTAAGGCTAAGTCTGTTTTCCTGCACAAGCGGTCTTATACTGTCCTTCCTGAGCCTTCTCATCCTCGAAACAGGGTACAAGGTTTTCACCTCCAAAAACGTATTCAACAGCATTGAGGACATCATCTCTCCCTTCCCTTGCCGCCTTTCTCAGCCTCACAGTTGGTAGTCTCAAAAACTTTTTGACGAATGAAGATATGAACTCTTCTATAACAGGCAAAACGCTCTCATCCACATTGTATTTGGCGGAAAGTTTGTTGTAAAACTCAATTATCTCGTCTTTCTTTATGTCCTCAGCTCTCGTGTACATTGCTGATATAGCCGAATTTGCTTTCAAATCTTTCAGCATCAAATCAAAATGCTTTAACTCTTCTTCTATTATTTTCTCGGCTTTTTTCGCCTCGTTAAGTCTTTTTTTGAGGTTTTCTTCACTGATTTCTCTCAAATCCTCAATTGTATAGAGTTCAAATCCAAGCTCTTTTACTCCCGGGTCTATGTCCCTTGGAAGGGCTATGTCTATAAACAATTTTTTCCCATTAGCTTTTTTTACAATGTCTCTGGTTATTATATAACCTTTTGCTGATGTAGCAGATATTATTATGTCGCTCCTCTCAATAAGGCTTTCAAGTTCCGAAAGCGGATACGCTTTTCCTCCGATTTCTCTCACCAGTTTCTCAGCATTCTCAACAGTTCTGTTCGCTATCGCTATTTCACACTGCTTGCAGGCGAGGTTTTTTGCAACAATTTTTGCCATTTCCCCGGCACCCACTATCAGTATCCTTTTGTTCTTCAGGCTTCCAAGCTTTTTCTCTGCAAGCTCTACAGCAGCAGAGCCTATAGATACAGAGCCTTTATTTATATTTGTAAGTTTTCTTACTTTTGTTCCAACGTGGATTGCTTTGGAAAATACAAGATCCAGCGTTCTGCCAATACCACCGTATTCCTTGCACAAGTTGTAGAATTCCTTTACCTGCCCGAGTATCTGATCCTCTCCAACAATCATCGATTCGAGTCCCGATGCCACTCTGAACAGGTGTTCAACGCATTTGCTGTTTTTGTAGTAGTCCACAATCCTGTCAGAAACGTGCATTTTACCCGCAATTTTTCTGAGTATTTCCTCGGTATTTTTTCCTACGACGTAAACCTCCACTCTGTTACAGGTCATTAAAATTGCACATTCATATATATATGGATTGTTTAAAATTTTATCAATTAGAGTTTTTAAATCTCCATGCCATGCTGTTTCTATTTCTTTTATCGTGGCTTTTTTATGAGTTATCGCGAAGGCTGCGATCTCCATAATTTTCACCCTTTTGATTTGCTGATTGCTGATATTCTGCTTTTTAAAGCTTTTCTTTACTTAAATCGCTCTGAGACTCGATTTTTCAATTAGCAGAGTTTCTGCGTTTTTGGTCAATTAATATTTTCGTATATTTATTATATTATTCTTTTTAGCAAAATTTTTAATTAAATAAAAATCTGTACTTATAATCAAAGAAACAATTCCAGTTAAATATATTGCGTCAAATATTCCGGCACCTCCTACGGTTATGTTTATCGACCTGCTGCACAGCTTGGGTATGTTTAACGCATCAGCTCCTGTAGACATGCCGAGAACTGCACACGTGTAGGCAAGAGGTGCTGGCTTATCCCGTTCCACCAGAAAGGAGTAAACAACTGCCGTGATTATCGGTAACTGCGGATACACTATTCCCACTCCCCCCTCTACCGGGCGGGAAGTTAAATAGCACGCAGCCGTCAGAAGAAGTGTTCCGGAAACTGCTTTTTTCAGCGAAACGTTACCGGCAACGATCTGTTTTAAAGCCACCACTGCAGGCAGTATAAATCCGGAAAAGCTCAGATACAGCGTGAGATTTCCAACCTCACCCAGTTCTACCGGAGGCAAGTATGCCCAGGCAAATAAAGATAAAACGACAATTATCAGGGAATCTTCCTTGGATAAACCGGAAAGCTCAATAAATTTAACAAAACCTTCAAGAAGTATTGCAAAAGCTGCAACTGCTATAAATATTAAAATCGTCAAATCACTGTTTAACACCGAGCACTGATTTTGGCGATCTCGCAATTCTTCTTCTTCTCTTTCCATCCGATGTGTACTTCTGGTTTGGCCCCGGTTTCTTGTACTGCTGGTATTTACCCGGAACTAACCTTGTTTTCCCCTTCCTGTTCTTTATCTTAATCCACGTGGTTGTACCAGTTTTCCCCATGAGACCACGTTAATTTTGCGTGTTTTAAAAATGTTTTGGGTTGTCAGGAGTTAAAAACTGCACAGCAATAAATTAGTTCAAATTATTCTTAATGTTACAAATATTAATGTATTATAATAATTTATTAAAAAATTTTAAAAAATTTCAGAAAGTTTTAAATACTCGAATAGCGAGTCAAAAATGAGAATTATGATACTCACAAGAGGTGAATCCAATGCATGATTCAGAGCGTGATGGTAGAAAAAAGCCAGTTGTTCTCATTGTGGACGATGAGCCAACAATGAGAGAAGCTATGAAGCTTATACTATGCAAGAACTTTGACGTTATTGAAGCCTCAAACGGTCTTGAAGCTGTTCAGATGTACGAGAAGTACAAGCCCGATGTTGTTTTAATGGATATAATGATGCCGATAATGAATGGAATTGAAAGCACAAAGTTACTTTTGAAAGAAAATCCGGATGCTTTAATACTTGCAATAACCGCCTATTCTTCGAAAAAAGGTAAAGAGATGCTTGAAGCGGGTGCAAAAGGCATTCTTCCCAAACCCTTCAAGAGAGCTGAACTTGTTGAGTTTATAAATCAACACTTAAACGAGCACAAAAAATAGAGAGACCCCTTTATTTCCTGTGGAGCTGGGGATGGTGTTTGGATGAAAGTGAGTACAGCAGCGTTAAGTGGTCGAGACAGTAAAAATTTGATGAAAGTAGCGGAAAGAATTGCAAGTGAGCTGGAAAATCCAGATTTTTCAATTTTATACACTACAACACCCGTAAATAACGAAATTGTGGGAGAAATTAGATCTATATTAGGGTGTCCATTTATAGGAAGTTACACTGAAGGAATAATACACGGTGGAAAGCTCATTAACGGTGCCGGTGCCATTGCTATCAGTGGAGTTAAAGCGATAACAGAAATTTCAAATTCACCTAAGGAAATAGGTGAAAAGTTAAATATCCTTAACAGTGGTAGCATAATAACATTTATGAGCTGGCTAACCAGAAAAATTTCAACAATCTTAAGAGGTTTATACAATTATCTGAGTTACAGCTTCTCATATACAGGAGGGTGTGCAGGAAATTTTTATGAAAAGAGAAGTCTTCAATTTACAGAAAAAGGTGTTGGAGATCAGATTTGTTCTGCGGGAATTAACATTAAGATGAGTGTGTCCTTTGATCATGGCTGGGAGGTAATGAAAGGACCTCTTATAATGTCGAAGTATTCTGGAAATAAAATTTACGAGCTCGATGGAAAGAAAGCAATAGATGTTTACTGCAAACTTGCGGGATGTTGCAAAGATGATTTTGATGAGTGTAGAAAACTGTATCCCCTTGGCTTTCTTTGCGCCTGTGGAAAGTACAAGCTCAGAAGTCCGGTATCGTACAGTGATGATGGTTCAATTGAAGTTTTGAGTGAATTGCCTTACAGCTCCGTTACGTACGTAATGGAGTGTGAAGAAGAAGACGTTCTAAATGCAGCCGAAAATGCTGTAAGGGAGGCTATCACAAATTACGGCGGTAACGCCAAGTTTGCGGTTGTGTTTGACTGCCTCTCGAGAAAACAACTGCTCAGAAAAAAATTTCGTAAAGAATTGAAAAGAATTGATGAAATTATAAATATACCGTACATTGGAATGCTAAGTATAGGAGAAATAGTTTCTACACAAAAAAATTATATTCCAAGTTTCCATAACAAAACCGTTGTTGTTGCTGTCGGAGGTGTTTAAAATGAGCATATCCGTAAACAACCCAGCACTGCTTTATGAAGTCCTGAACCTGAAAATACCGGAAAACGTGGACGACTTTGGAGAAGAAGTATTGGATAAGTGTTCGAGATTGTTAAAAGCTAAGAGAGCATATCTGAGAATAGATGTACAGGGATGTATCTCTAAGCACTTTCCACTTGGTTTTAAGAACTGGCCAGAAGCAGAAAAGGTTATAAAAGATGCAAAGAATAATCCAAAGGGTAACGCGTATATATGTAAATTTGACCATGGATTATTTTACATTGAAACCATTGAGAGAATTGATTGTGACTGGAAAAGAATAATATATTCTTTCTCCAAAAGGATTAAAGAGGTTGTAGATAAAATTGCTGCAGAATGTAAAAAAGTTGAATTGGAAAAATTGAAAGTTTTAATACACTCAATACCAGATGCTGTTATAGTAATAAGTGAGACAGGAGAAATTGTCGACGTTAATAATTGTTTTATAAAATTATCAAATCTATCCCCTTCAGATGTAGTGGGAAGAAAAATTTACGATTTGGCTTGTTTTAACAAAGAAGATCGAGAAAAACTTAAGGAGAATATACGTTACTGGAAAGCCGGCAACTGTAAGAAAATAAGACTTGTAATTAACAGTATGTACTTCGAGGTAAATTCTGCAAAAATATATAATACCGATAAATTTGTACTTGTGTTGAGAGATATAACAGAATTGGAAGTTATGAATAAAAAACTTCAAACCCTTGTAGATTGTTTAAGAAATTTTATTTTTATGAAAGATAAAAATCTTAGATATGTTCTTGTAAACGATGCTTTTGCTCGCTTTGTCAATTTACCGAAAGAGGAAATAATCGGTAAAAGAGACGAAGACGTATTGCCGCCAGAGCTTGCTGAAATTTGCAGAAAAACAGACATGGAAATACTAAAGAGCAAGAGCTTCAGGAGGTTTGAAGTTAGCGTAAAATACCAAGGTAAAACTCTGTTTTTTGAAGGATATAAAGTTCCTGTGGTTAAAGGTAACGAAGTTACAAGCATTGTAGGGGTTATTAGAGATGTTACTGAAAGAAAACTTGTAGAAGAGTTGAAGAGGTTTAAAACATTGCTCAACTACTCTACTGATGCTATATTTATTATTGATGAAAATGGAAAAATTGTAGATATAAATAAAGAAGCGAAAAAGTGGATTTGTGAATGTAGAAAACACAAAAATGAATGTAATAAAATATACGAGGTAATCAGAGGGAACTGGAACAGCGAAGTATTTGAAGGGACTGTAGCTGAAAGCGGGAGAAAAGTACTGGTAAATGTAAAATCTGCAGCTTTCGGGAACCAGTTGTACAGAATTGTAACAGCCAAAGATATCACCGATTTAAAGAAAGCTCAGGAGAAGATAAGAGATATGTACGAACAGTTAAAGTTCATGAATAGCTTACTCAGACATGACATAAGCAACAGCATAACTGCAATAGCAGGCTATCTCGAAATGTACAAAGAAACGGGAGAAGCTGAGTACATAAACAAAATCGAAAAAATACTTGATAATTGTATTGAACTTATAAACAGTATAAAAAAAATTGAACTTGCACTCCATGATAATAACGAGTTAACTTGTATAAATATAAAAGACACAATTCACAATATTGTAGAAACAATTAAAGATAAAAATGTATCGATTACTATGAACGTTGACGAATGCTCCGTTATAGCTGATGAATTTGTATATTCAGTTTTCGAGAACTTGCTTAGCAATGCAGTTATTCACAACGATAAAGAAGAGAAAAAAATCTTTATTGACGTTAAATGTAACGACAAATGGGTCGAGGTTAAAATCGCTGATAACGGTCCCGGAATACCTGCGGAGATAAGAGAGGAAGTATTTAAGAAAGGATTTAAATTTGGAGTTACTGGCAGGACGGGAATTGGACTGTACCTTGTTAAATCTTTAATGGAAAAATACGGTGGAACTGTTGAAGTAAAAGATAACAAACCAGAGGGGTGCTTATTTGTTTTGAAGTTTAAAAGATGTGATGTGGATAACAGTATACGCAATTCTTACTCGGACAGTCAGTGAACACCTAACTTAATGCTTTATAATAAAATTTAAGTAGGACAATTCATGTAAACTAATGTGATGCTGTGATTGAAACTGCGTGCAGAGTGAGGACAGTAAAATGAGCGATATTGAAAATCTGCTCGATTCATTTCCATATCCAGTTTATGCATTGGATAGGAATGGGAAGGTAAAATTATGGAATAAAGCATGTGAGAGAATTTCAAAAGTTTCCCGCAGTGAGGTAATCAACACTTTTGACTGCTGGAAACTGTATTTTGAAGAGAAAAATGATACACCAGCAATTAAACTTTTAAAGAGTAACAAAAATCAAATTGAAGAAGAAATTTTATTTAAAAATAAAAAATACAGAGTTACGGCGTTCAAGTTTAAAGACCTCGTAGTGGAAATAGCGATTGAAGTTGATGATGTTTTTGAAAGGGCTGTAAGCTATCTGCTGAACCTTAAAGACAATTTAAAGGACTTGGAATTAATTCTCAAAAAATTAACCGTAGACCTAACTGGAATAAAGTATTTTGAAATATACATGAAAATAGGAGAAGGTTACAAACTCATAGCTAGAAATCCCAGCATTGAAGGTGATGAAATAATAAATTTCAAGCATCCACTCGCAAAAACAGTAAATCAATGTTCAAATCTCATTCAGGTCAAAGAAGGGAATGTCTTCACTTCAGAGTTTAAAGACTTGTGTTATATCGTTCCACTGAGGTTCAGGGATGAAATTGTTGGTTTTTCACAGATATGCCTCGCGCCGGAAAGAAAGTTTGAGAGCAGAATTTCTAATATTTGGAAAAATTTGTTATGTATCATACTTAAATATTTACACATGGAATACAAACTTGAAGAAAAAACTCAGTGGTTAAAATGTGCACTTGAAACATGTTATGAAGGAATCGCTTTTATTGATAAAGATTTAAGAATTATTTATTTTAATAAATTTTTTGAGGAATTAACAGGTTATGGTAAAGAAGTTTTAGGTCTGAAAATTGAAAGTGTTATACCAAATCTAAAGCAAGTGGATTTTGCAATCAAACAGGCGTTAATAGATGGTAGAGGTACATGTAGAACAGTGCTGATTAAAAAGAATGGAGAATGTGTATTCTGCAACCTTAGAGTGGTATCAATCATTCTGGAAGGATACCCTCTGTTTTGCTGCTCAATTTCAAGAGCTGATGTTGAAGATATATTAAAATTATATGAGCAGATTTTTAATTTAATTCTTACAGAAAAAAGCTATACGTCCCTTTTTGCCAAATTCTGTAAAGTTTTAGAGAAAGTTTTTCCCAGTATAGCACTTACATGGTGCTGTATTAAGCTCGAAAATCCAAAAATATACTCCCCAAAAAGGAGAATAGAGAGAAGTTTGAAAAACAACAGACAGTTAATTAAGTGCTTATATAAATTGAGATATTATAAATTTAATGTTATACTAAGGAATTGTAAAAGTTGTTATATTTATAATTTATATAGAGATGGATATTATTATTGCTTTCCAGCAGCTTACAGAGGAAAAGTCTATGGAATCTTTGGAATTGTATTTAAAACAAGACCTGACGAAATGAAATTGAAAACACTGAAAAACATAATAAACACCATAGGATTTGCAGCGAGGTGCATAGAGCTCGGTAGAGGTGTGGACTACCTGATTTCCGGAATTCAGGACGAGGTACTTAAAGTAAGAACAATCTGCGACAAGCTGGTAAATCCCGTTTCCGGAGCGACTTTACTTCTTGAGGGTTTAATAGAAGAATTTGACGATTTGAGCAGGGAAGAAATTAAGGAAAAAATAGAAATGTGTTACGAACAGCTAAAAAAGCTCAGTAAATCTACAGAACTCATAAGAGAGATCGAAGAGGGACTGCTGAAGAGAATAGAAAAATTTTAAGCTCCCTTTCAGTCTTCCACAGATATCCTTTCAAGCTGGCTCGAAACGTTCCATATCAGAGTTCTCACGTGCATAGGTATGTTCGGATCGGCTGCTATATCTTCAAGTATGGATATGGCAGATGCAGCTCTAACGGCTAAACTACCCTCTCCGTGCAGCAAACTCTCCTTAATTTCTCCCGCAACTTTTCTAATATTTCTTGGAACGGTATCGTCCTGAATTATTCTATCAAGAACTTCCAGCACACTATCTGGAACTTCTTTAGCCACTGTACCACCCCCGAGAAGTGAAGCTTTAAGTTCAGCTCAAATAATGAGGTTACATGGAGGATAAAAAAATTTCGGAGATGGCCGAACTTCTCTGTAAAGGTGTAAAAATGCTGTCGTACCACTGCCCTGAATGTAACGTTCCTCTCTTCAGTAACGGTGACAGGATATTCTGCCCTGTTTGCGGGAGAGAGGCAATTTTTGAAAGCGAGCTCGAAAAGGTAACGGGAGACGATCTGGAGAGGACAGCTGAAGAAACGGGAAAAGAAAACGCAGGTGCGGAAGCCAAGCTCGACACTTCAGCTGATGCAGAAGGTGTGGGGAAAAGAAATGTCGAACTGGACGTTCCACAGGAAATAAGGGGGTCGGGTACCGGAGAAAAACCCGTCGATTCCGCTTTAAAATCAATTCAGCTTACAATTTTAAAACTCTGTAGGAAAATGGAGGAAGAAAATGAGATTTCTCCAATAGAAAAGGAAGTTAAACTGATTAAAGAACTAATAGAAATTGCTGAGAGATTGGTAAAGATGAAAAACGATTTCCAGTAGAAACAAAGGGGTACGGGTGAAATAAAACGTCTCACGTTACATCGAACCTGAGCAGAGCGGCAATCCCGCCCAGAGCCATCAACCTTTTTCCCGGTTCAAATTCTGTACTCATTATGACAACCTTTCCTCCCATTTCCTCCACTCTTTCCAGAAGTGAATCAATGTCCCACCTCTCCCTTTCCTCTCTGAGAAATTCATCAGCGACAAGTAAAACGTCGATAGCTCCATACTCATAGGCTTTTTTAACTTCTTCCAGTCCGTAAGCAACTTTTTCCTCCTTTGCAACTCCTTCGAGCAACCTTTCCATGTATTCAGCTTCCTCAATTATTCTCACGTCTTTAGCAATTCTGGAAATAACGCCCCTCCTCAAAACCTCCACAAAACCCCTGACACCTATTGTAGAGCAGTTGGCTAAAATACACTTTTTAGCGATCTCGGGATCTCTCTCCTTCAGAAACTTCAGAAAATCCTCCTTTGTAAATCCCGGACCGGCAACCACGAGGTACATGAACTCCATGTTCCTGAGAGCTGAGAGAACTTCGGAAAAAAACTCAGTCCTCGAAGAGCTCTCCTTTCCGTAGCTTTTTCTTATTGAGGTTACCTCCTCAACACCCCACTGCCTCAAAACGCCTATGATTGCGTCTCCCTCCTCAATTGTAACTATTACTATTTCGGGCTGAGAACTCGCCTTTACAGCGTTTCTGATTCTGTCCAGCTGTTCCTTCTTCCACTCCTTGATTATGCTCAGCTCCTTCCCAACTCCAATGTTGAGCGTGTGGTACCCCGAATCCTCAATTCCCCCAACTATTTTACCGGAAATTCTGAGCCTGTTTGCGAATTTGTGAAATTCAACCCTTTCGACCTCAACCCCTATTCTTACCGTAACCATTTCTTTGTCGCTCCTGAGCTTATCGCTGCTCTCGCACACCCTTTTGCTCAGTGAATAAACGACGTCTCCCGGTTCAATTACGTACTTCAGGTGCCACAGGTCGTCCAGGCTCTCGGGTACGAGCTTTAATTCTCCCTCTACCCTGCCTCTGGATTCCTTTAACTTCTCTTCAATCAGCTTCATTAAACCAAGAGGCACAAACTACTTTATAAAGAGGTCGGGAGTAATTTCTGAGAACATGATAGTGGTTACCGAAAAGTGTGTGGGTTGCGCCACTTGCATGCTTGTGTGTCCAAAAGACGCAATAACTGTTGAGGGAAAGGCGGAGATAAACCATGAGCTGTGCGAGAACTGCAGGAAGTGCATAAATTACTGCCCGGTTGAAGCGATAAATTTCTTAAAAACGTAAAAGTCGGAGAGTTGTGAGCATGAGAATTGGCGTGATTGGAGCGGGACTCGGAGGACTTCTCTCAGCCTCTCTACTCTCCGAAATGGGATACAGAGTGGAGGTTTTTGAAAAGCTACCTTTTCTTGGTGGCAGGTTTACGAACTTCAACTACAGAGGATACGAGATAACAACCGGAGCCCTTCACATGATTCCTCACGGAAGCAGGGGACCTCTTGCCAGAATGCTGAAAAAAGCTGGAGCTAAAGTGGAAATTGTCGATTCAAAGCCTGAAGGAACCGCCCTTTACAATGGAGAAGAGGTAAAAATAAGCAGAAAAAGAATACCTCTCCGTTCCCGAATAGCTTTTCTGGCTCACTGCGTGAAAAACTGGTTTAAGGAAGTTAAACTGTCCGAGCTCGAAAAGAAGCTGGACGACTTCAGTGCCAGATACCTGAGAGCGTTTCTGGGGTGGTCATTCAGCATAACTCCGGAACAGACGACGCTGAGCAAAATCTATCCCGTTTACAGGTCTATTTTAGAGCTTGGAGGTCCGGGAGTTCCTGTGGGTGGATGCAGATCTGTAGTAGAGGCTTTGGTGGAAGTTATAAGGAGTAACGACTGCGAGATAAACAGGCAGAAAGTTTCAGCGATAAGAAAGGAGGGGTACGGCTTCAGCGTTCACCTTGAAAACAGAACCGCAAAAAGGTTTGACGCCGTAATCTCGGACATTGGACACGAGGAAACAGCTAAACTTTCCGGCTTAAAAAGCTATGCAAAACTCGAACCGAGCAGAGGCATAAAGTACTCAATAGCTGTTAAACAATCGTTTATAGACCATACGGGAGTTCTCTTCACTCTGAATACGAGAAGGATAAGCGGTATGAATCAGGTTACGAATGCAGACCCGAATCTGGGAAAACAAAACTTCCTGATGGCTCATCAGCCAATGCTGACCACCAACGTCAGGTTTGAAATTTCGGAAGGTTTGAAGGATCTGAAAGAGTTGCTTAAGGGATACGACTACGAGATACTCGCCGTACAGAGCTTCAGTGACGGGTGGCCTGTCAACAGAGCCTTGGCCGGGAGTGATATAGGATTCAAAACTCCTGTTAACGGACTTTACGTTGTGGGCGATGGAGCCAAAGGCCATGACATAGAGGTAGACGGAATAGCTCTCGGAGTCGAAGAAGTGGTGGAGGAAATCAGAAAAACACTTTAAGTTTGAGGAGGAAAGGGTATGGAAATGAAACCCCAGATATTCCTCAGGGACGTTGTGAAAACTTACGGTCGTTTCAAAGCTCTGGACAGAATCAGTCTTTCGATTGAGAGAGGGGAAAAAGTTGCCATTTTAGGCCCGAACGGAGCGGGGAAGACAACTCTCGTCAAAGTCATAAGCGGTCAGATAAGGGCGACATCGGGAAGGGTTGAAGTTATGGGTAAAAATCCGGCAGAATTCAGCAGAGAGCTGAGAAAGAACATGGGCTTCGTTTCTCACAATCCAATGCTCTACGATGAGCTCACGGCTTACGAAAACCTGAAGTTCTACGCAAACCTTTACGACGTTGAAAGCGGGGACAGAATCGAAGAACTCCTGAAAAAACTCAGGCTTTACGGAAGGAGGCACAGCAGAGTTAAAACCTTCTCGAGAGGAATGAAACAGAGACTCGCAATTGCGAGGGCTTTACTTCACGACCCGGAAATACTGATACTCGACGAACCAACGTCTGGACTTGACATCGAGGGAAGGCTGGAGCTGTTGATGAACCTGAGCACGCTCGAGAAGACAGTACTGCTCACGACTCACAACCTCTCCGAGGCAGAAAGGCTGTGTAATAGAGCGGTTATACTGATGAACGGGAAAATAGTTGCGGAGTGTGGAATAAATGAAGCTGAGAGCGTTTACCTTAAACACTGCCGGTTGTAGGCGTTATTAAGTATCGTAACGGGTGAACGGATGAAACCTAAATTCCTCGAAATAGCGTGGAAAGACCTGATAATTGAGTTCAGGAGCAAGTCCACGATCAGCCTGATGGTTCTCTTTTCACTGGTAACCTCGATGCTCTTCAGCATAACTGTTCCGGTTGCTTACGCACAGAGCATAGGAGCTTCTCTTCTCTGGCTGATATTCATATTCGTGGGAATGCTCGGCTACGCGAGAGCCTTCATAAGGGAAGTTGAACTCGAAACGCTTGAAGGGTTGAAACTCGCTCCGGTTCATCCGGCAAGCATTCTGGCTGGAAAAATGATTTACAACATAGTGCTGATGTTTCTGATGGAACTCGTCGTCGTCCCGGTATTTGTGGGCGTGTTCAACATGAGCATAGCAAAGCCTCTGCTGTTTTTTGGAGTGTTAACTCTCGGAAATGCTGCTTTTGCCGTAACGATGTCATCTCTCGCCGTACTGGTAATAAAATCCCGTTCCAAGGAGCTTTTACTGCCGGTTATAGCTTTTCCCGTAATATTCCCGGTCGTTTCTTCAACCGTTTTCGCCCTGAACATGACTGTTAGCGGAAGAATTCAGGGTATAGCTTCCCCGCTTAAACTCGTGGTCTCCTTCGCGGTAATACTGCTGACTCTTGCGTTTCTGACCTCTGAATACGTGTTCATGGATTGATTGGAACCAGATAGGATTGAAATGATCAGAATTATTGATAAACCTGCCTGTGTTTACTGCATGTGCATGAGTGAGGATAAAAGCCGTAGCGATAAAGCTAAAGCTCTTGCAAAACTGCTGGTGGAACTCGGAACTCTAAAGCTGATTCCAAGGTCTGGCTGGCTCAAAATTGGGATAAAGCACCCCGAAAGCGTCGCCGAACACTCTTTCAGAACGGCAGTAATAGCTTACATTCTCGCAAGGCTGGACGGGATAGACGTTAAGGAGGCGTGCACGATAGCGTTTTTAGCCCTGCTGCACGACTCCCACGAAGCGAGAACTCTGGACCTCCACAGGCTGGCAAAGAAATACGCCAGAATCGATGAGGAGAGGGCTAAGAGAGAACAGCTTTCCGAACTCGGCATCGAAGAACTGTTCTGCAAACTCGAAAAATCCGGAATAAGCAAAGACGAAGCTGAAAATTACGTAAAAGATGCGGACAACTTGGAATTGCTAATTCAGGCAAGGGAGTACAGTATGCTGACGAACCTTGCCGGGAACTTTGAGGTTGATGAAGGCAAGCTCAAAACCAGAGCCGGAAAAATCATGCATTCGGCACTGAAAAGAGTTGGACTGAAGTGGTGGGATGATTAACCTGGGACGATTAACCGGAATAGCTGGAATATGCAATTAAACAGCTTGGAGCAATGAGCGATAAAAAATTCATCTGCGACAGAATGCTGAAAAGACTTGCTGTCTGGCTCAGGCTTTCGGGTTACGACACGCTATGCGACGAAGTTCTGGAGCGCGTAAATCCGAGAAAGGAGGACACGTACCTCGTTGAAAACTTTGCAGACAGAATTTTGCTAACGAGAGACAGGGAGCTTTACGAGAGGAGAAAGCTGAAGGGCATGCCTGTAAAGCTGGTAAAGTCTAGCAACGTGGGAGAACAGCTAAAGGAAGTTTCAGAACTCGGAATCAGAATATTTCCCGTAATGAAGAGATGCACAGTATGCAACTCTGAGCTTAGAAAACCGACCGAAGAGGAAATCTTGGAAGTTGCAGAGAGGGAAAACCTGGGAGAACACATACTGAAAAAAGACCTGTGGTACTGTGAAAACTGCAAAAAACTGTACTGGGTTGGGGGACACTGGAAGAATATGGTAAAGTTCCTGAAAAAGCATGACCTGATTTAAACAGGTTCAGTTTGAGCGATAGTGTGCAATGGTATGCTGCAGCCTCACGCTGTACCGTTATTCACGATAGCCCGGAAAGTATTAATAATTATAAATTATTAACGTAATTCTGGATAAACGGCAAAGCTAAAACGGAGGTGGTATGTTGGAACCCGAAAAGGTGAAACACCTGTTCTCGCACTGGCTCGAGCACAGCAGGGAACACACGGCAAAGTACGAGGAGTGGGCGGAAAAGCTTGAAGAGGAGAAGCCGGAAGTGGCAAAACTCCTCAGAGAAGCGGTGGAAAAGTTCAGAGAAGGAGAAAAACTGCTCGAGGAGGCGTTGAAAATGGTTTAGGCTTTGCAAAGCTGTTTACACTCACCAGTATCCAAACAAAACAACGCCCGCAGACGTCAGAAAGAAAATCGAGCTTACTGCAGCGTTTGCTTTGAAAAACGCTATCTGAACTCTTTTCTCGTCAAACTTTTTTGGCGTGACTATCAGGTGCTGGTAAACGAGCAGGAAAGCTATGACCGCCAGTCCGGGAATGGCACCCCAGTTAAGTCCGTAAATCCAGAGAGAATAGCAAAGCAGAACGAAAAAGGCGACGTGACAGAGACAGGAAACGATTAACGCTTTTTTAACTCCAAATCTCGCTCCGGCTGAGTACAGACCGTGACTTCTGTCAAACTCAACGTCTTGCAGGGCGTATATTATGTCAAAACCTGCAACCCAGAAAGCAACTGCAATACCCATAACGCACGGAACGAACTCACTTCCAAACGGATTGAAGGAGTTGGTTACCGACACCCAGCCACCTATTGGAGCGAAGGCGAGAGTAAACCCCAGAACAAAGTGAGATAAACAGGTGTACCTCTTCAGATACGGGTATATCCACGCTATTGCCACGGGAATCGGGGAGAGAATGAAAGCAGTCTCGTTTATCAGGTAAGCTGAAACGAAGTAGATGAGAAGTGCCAGTATCAGCAGGGAGTAAGCTTCTTTTAAACTCATTTTACCGGAAGGAAGGTGTCTGTCTGCAGTTCTCGGATTTAAAGCGTCTATTTCCCGGTCTATTATCCTGTTAAGAGTCATTGCAGCAGTTCTCATTCCTGTAAATGCAGTAGCAATCAGCACGATCAGCCTGAGGGACGGAATTCCGTGAGCGGCAAGCACCGCTCCAGCGTAAGCGAAGGGTAAGGCGAACAGTGTGTGCTCTATTTTTACGAACTCCAAGTAAGTTTTCAGTCTGTGCGTTTTTTCTCTCTTCACTTTTTCACTCATTTTACATAAATTTTTGAAATTTAAATTTATTACCTCTTTACGCCTGTCCGCATGCCGGCAAGCAGTAATTCGTGCTTCACACCTCAGCACTTTATTTCCTGCTCCACACCTCTGGATAAACAAAACTCGTCGTGCAGGATTTTAACGGCTTTACTCCCGTCCTCTCTTGAAACAGCAAAGCTGATGTTGAACTCGCTGCAGCTCTGGCTTATCATGATCACGTTTATTCCCGCCTTTCCAAGTGCGGAGAAAATTCTCCCGGCAACTCCAGGAGTTCCAGCCATACCAGCTCCAACAGCGCTGACAACAGCTATGTCGTCGAGCTTCGAAACGTTAACGTTTCCGTTCCAGCCGTCAACGTTGGTTAACGTCTTCATCGCCCTTCCGAGGTCTCCCCTGTCTATGACCATTGAGAGGTTGAGCTCCGAGGAGCTCTGGCTTATCATTATAACGTTCACTCTCTCCTCGGCAAACCTTCTGAACACCTCGGACATTATCTCTGCGAAGTCGAAGCCTGCACCGCTCACGTTCACTATAGCCACTCTGTCTATGAGGCTCAGAGCCTTGACTATTCCCGTTTTCGAGTTGCAGCTATCGGTTATGACCGTCCCGGGAGTATCTGGATTGAACGTATTCTTTATTCTGACCGGAATCTTCTTCCTTATCAGCGGTTCTAAAGCTCTCGGATGCAGGATTTTGGCACCGAAGTGGGCGAGTTCCATGGCTTCCTGATAGCTGATTTCCGGAATGAGCCTCGCCTCTGGAACTATCTTGGGATCCGCTGTTAAAACGCCGTCAACCTCTTTCCACAGCCAAACCTCATCAGCGTCTATTGCAGCGGCAATTAAAGTCGCTGTCAGGTCGCTTCCACCTCTGCCGAGAGTCGTTATGTTTCCGTCTTCAGTCGCTCCTATGAATCCGGTAACGACGGGAACGCAACCTCTGAGCTTTATCAGCGGCTCTATTCTGCTTTTTATAAGCTCGTAAGACGTGTTGAGGGGCTTTGCCCTGCCGAAATTGGCGTTGGTGATTATGCCCGCATCTCCCCCGCTAAGAGCTAAGGAATCTACTCCGAGTGAAAGCAGGGCTGATGAGAGTATGGGAGCGGAAAGCCTCTCTCCAAATGACAGTATGTAGTCTTCACTCCTCTTTGTTAGTTCTCCCAGATAGCTTATACCGAGTAAAACCTTTTCAAGTTCGTCGATAAGCCTGTCTATGTATTCCATAACTCTTGACCTGTAGGGTTCGTCAACAGCATCCCTCACAGCATCGTAGTGCTTCTTGGCAAGTTCAGCAACGAACATCTTTATGAAGCCCGTTGACTGCTCGGTGTAGCATTTTTTTGCCGCATTCGTCAGGGAATCCGTTACTCCGGCCATGGCGGAGACGACGACAACGACCTCGTTGTCCGAGTACTTCTTTACAAGATTTGCGCAGTGCCTGATACTCCTGCCGTCCTTTACGCTGGTACCGCCGAATTTCATAATAATTCTCATAGTAACCACCTTGCGAGTTTTGAATGAGTCTGAACGCAGATGGACTGAAAACTCGAAATAAAAGGAGGTAATATAAAGGTTGCTGATTGTCGAACTCTGGCAAACTTACCGGAGTTGCTTTTCAAAGCAAAAAAACTTAAAAAACCTGAATTCCACTGGGCGTTGTTAATGCTCGTTAATCGGGAGGAGGGTTGAATGGACGAAAAAAAGCTTTTTGAAGACTTCAAGCGGGCTGTGGTCGAGCATCACGAATTTTTCAAGAATTCCATACCTCTGATTGCAAGTGAGAACGTTACGAGCATGGCTGTAAGAAGGTTTTACCTCTCAGATTTCGGGTGTAGGTACGCTGAAGGTAAGGTTGGTAAGAGGTTTTATCAGGGATGCCAGTACATTGACGTTGTTGAGGATGTCGCAGTAAAGCTTACGAAGAAAATATTCGGGGCTGAACACGCCAACGTTCAGCCAATTTCCGGAGTTACTGCTAACATAGCAGCTTTTTTCGCCCTTGCAAAACCGGGAGATAAGGCGTTTTCCCTATCCGTTCCCTGTGGCGGCCACATCTCTCACCATCGCTTTTCGGCTGCTGGAATAAGGGGTGTAAACGTGACCGACTATCCGTTTGATAATGAAAGTTTGAACATCGATATTGACAAAACGAGAAAGCTTGCTTTAAAAGAAAAACCAAAAGTTTTTGTGCTTGGAGCAAGCCTTTACTTGTTTCCACATCCCGTTAAGGAAATAGTTGAAATAGCTGAGGAAGTCGATGGAAAGGTTATGTACGATGCAAGTCACGTTCTCGGGTTAATTGCCGGTGGAGAATTTCACGATCCAATTAAAGAAGGAGCCAACGTGGTTACCGCTTCAACGCACAAGACTTTTCCCGGCCCTCAGAGAGCCATTATTTTGAGCGAGAGAAGTCTGGCAAAAAAAGTTGACAGCGCAGTATTTCCCGGCGTTGTCAGCAATCACCACCTTCACAGCCTCGCAGCTTACGTGGTGGCCTGTATGGAGATGATGGAGTTTGGAAAAAGCTACGCTAAGCAAATAGTGAAGAATGCAAAGGCTTTAGCTGAAAAACTCCACGAACTTGGCTTTAATGTTGTCGGCGAAAATGTGGGGTTTACGCAATCTCATCAGGTAGCAGTTGACGTAAGCGAATTTGGTGGAGGAGATCCAGTGGCAAAAATGTTTGAAAGGATAAACATAGTCCTGAACAAGAACCTCCTGCCGTGGGACGACCTTTCTAAGACTGAAAACCCATCCGGGATCAGAATAGGTGTTCAGGAGGTAACGAGACTCGGTATGAAGGAAGGAGAAATGGAAGCGCTTGCGGAAATAATGTGGAACGCCGTTAATGGTAAGAGAAGCGAGGACGAGCTGAGAAGTGAAGTCGTAGAATTGAAGAAGGAATTTACAACGATTAAATATGCGTTTGAGGAGAGCGAAGCTTACGCCATTGTAGAAAGCTTTTTAAACGGGCTTTAGAGAAACTTTTAAATCCCCACACCAGTTAGCCTGAGGCAAACGATTCGTGCCCTTCCGGGCACATACTTTCCACAGCTCACGAAACAACGAGGCTGTTGTGAGAGCATGATGCTGGAGAAATTGGTTGAAAGAAAAGAGCAGCTCGAAAGAGAATTGCAGGAATGCACAGAAAAAAGGGACGAACTGAACAAACTTGCAAGGGAGTACGCGGACAAGAGAGACCAGCTCAATAAAGAAGTGAAAGAGCTGCTGGTTAAGGCAAAGGAGTGCAAGGAGAAAAGAGACGAACTTAACGAAAAAGCGAGGGAACTGAAGGCCAAGAGAAGCAAGCTGCACAGAGAAATAGACAGGCTGTACAGGGAGCTTGACAAACTGAGAAAGGACATAGATAAGGGTGGAAGGCCGCTTGGAGAAATTGAAAAGGAGATCAGAAGGCTCGAATTCAAACAGCAAACAAGTGTGCTGACAATAGAAAAGGAAAGAGCGCTCGTGGAGAGAATTGCCAGATTAAAAAGGGAGCTTGAGAGAAGGAAAGAACAGCTCGAAAAGCACGAGGAATTCAAGAGACTGATAGCAAAAATAAAGGAGCTTAAGGCCGAGGCAAAGAACGTACATCAGCAAATGCTCGAATACGTTGGTAAAGCTGACGTTTACCACGAGGAAATGCTCTCGATTTTCAAACAGGTCGATGAAAAGAGAGTACTTGCCGACGAAATGCATGAGAACTTCATAAAGAGCAAGAAAGAGGCCGATCAGTACCACATTAAAATAGGGAAGATAAGAAAAGACATAAGGGATTTAGACAAAATAATCAAAGCTCTGAAAGCGAAGCAGGTAAAGAGCAAGGAAGAAAGAGAAAGAGAAGAGCTCATAAAGAAGGCGAGAAAGGTCTACGAGATGTTCAAGAGAGGAGAAAAGCTTGAAACTGAAGATATTCTGCTTTTACAGAGAGCTGGATTAATATAATTTTTTATTTTGTTTATTTGCTATATCTGCATCGCTGTAGCACGCAATTGTAGTTTAAACGCTCCAACCTTGATACTCTTAAGAATAACATTCACCGCAGTTTCATCACAGGTTTAATATATCGGCTCTTTATAACACTGAACATGAAGATAGCGGCACTTTCAAACATTCATGGTAACCTGAAGGCCATAGCCACGGCACTGGGCGAAATCGAAAAGATGAAAGAGCGCGGAAAGGACATAGAGAAGGTAGTGGTAATAGGGGTTTTCGGATGCATGCCGTATCCGAGAGAAGTCTACAAACTGCTCAGTCAGGCATCAAACATCCTCTGCGTGAGGGGCAGAATCGACCACATGATAGCCAAGTGGAGCGACATGAGCGAGGAAGAAAAAGAGGAGTTTAAAGCTGAAGAACCGTTTCTGGCAAAAATAGTCGAGTGGAACTGGGAGGAAATGGGAAGAGAAGCGAGAAAGTGGATAAGAAACGATGTTCCCGCTCTCCTGTTCGAGAAGTTTGGTGACAACGAGTTTGCGTTCTCGTATGGGAAGCCGTTTAACATACATTCAGAGGTCAGGCCGAAAATGCCACTCTCGTACTACGAAAGCATAATGTCCTCTATAAAGAAGTACGAAATGCTCGTGGTTGCCGGTTACGAGCCACTGCTCGCAGAAACGGTTTACGGGAAAATTGTCTGTCCGGGTGGCGCTGGAATACACAAGAAAAACATGAAGCCGAGTTTTGCCGTTATAGACACCGCAAGCCTTGACGTGTCCTTCCACGAGTTTGATTACGCGAGAAAAGAGGTCGAAGACAGACTCAGAGAACTGAAACCCCCGGAGCTCGACAAACTTCTGGATTTCCTCTACCACGGAGTTTAAGAACAAATCTATTTTTATTTTTATGCTTTGCTACGGTTTTTTGCTACAGTTTTAAGGAGTCCACATCCTCAGGCCTGACAATTACTGCATTCTCAACGATGTAGCTGTACAGACTGTTTCCCCAGTCCCTGCAGGTGTCTGTGTAACACAGAACCTCCCTCTTGTAATCGAAGAAGCCGTTTTTCAGGTAGAAAAATAACATCACTATTTTATCGGTAATAATAAAACTTATTTTATAATTTTTTCTGGCAACGTAAAATTTAATGTTTGGTTTGGACAGCCCCCACTTCAGCTCCTCTCTGTAATTGGTGAGTATTTCCTTCATGACGTACCTGCTCACAACAAGCTCTATGGAATCCTTTTTATCCACCACGCTCGAGAAGAGAGTCACGTGCTCGGGAAAAAAGATGCTGGTGTACCCTTTTATGTACCTTGCCTCAATGACCGCATCCACGAACTCTTCGTGCGGTCGAAAGGTGTCCTCCTTTTTTTCAATGAGTTTTGCCTCGCTGAGCTGGTGCATTCTTTCAATGAGGTATGGAGGAATGTCCTCCAGGCAGTAATCGTTTATTATCGTGAATTTTTCGAGAAACATGTTAAAATTCCTCACGACATCGTACGTCTTGAGAACTATCAGTCCTTTCTCGGTTATGCAGTACCTGTCGTCCACTTTTTCCAGCAACTCCAGGTTCATCGTTTTGTTAAGAATCTGGGTTACGTGGGGCATCGAGATGTTTAACCTTTCCATGAGCTCAGATTTTGTTCTGGGTTTCAACGAAAGCTCAAAAAGGACTTCCATTATCCTTGGGGACGAAAGAAGCCTGAGCAGTTCCATCGGATTTTCGTTGGTCTGAAAAAATATTAATCTTTTGTAATAATTTACAGTACTTTTTTACTCTACCAGTAATTTTAAATTTTATTTTTATCATTTGTATTGATAAGTCTTACATCACTTTCCATTAACATGATAATAGTGAGCAATGGAGCGTAAACAGTGTATCCTGTATCAATACTCTGTACCAATATTATATACTCGATCCAAAAAGCGGAGAGCTAAAAGCGAATTTTAGCACGAATTAACGTTCCAGACGGCTCGAGCTGTATAGCCAATACCGGAAATCAGAGCACAACTTTTTTCAGCTCCTCCCACATCCTGTCAACTTTCAGCTTTACGTCCTCACTCATTTCAACGACGTCCGGCCACTCTCTCGTGAACCCTTCTTCCTTCCACTTTTTAGTGGCATCTATCCCCAGCTTTCCTCCAACGTTTGGTCTGTACGTGGAGTGATCCAGACTGTCTATCGGGCAGTCCGGAATTACAACCACGTCCTTCGCCGGATCGAAGCGACTCGTTACAGCCCATAAAACCTCTTTCAGGTTTTGAACGTTGACATCATCATCGACAACGATTACTATTTTGGTTAGCGAGAGCATACCCATGCTCCACAGAGCGAACATGACCTTTTTTGCGTGCCCGGGATACCTCTTCTTTATCGAAACCACCGCCAGGTTGTGAAAGGCTGCCTCCACAGGCAAATTCATATCTACTATGTCGGGGTGAATCATTTTTATTATTGGAAGGAATATTCTTTCCGTAGCCTTTCCGAGCCACGCATCTTCCATGGGTGGTTTTCCAACGACGGTGGCGTGGTAAATCGGATCCTCCCTCCTCGTAACGCACTCGACGTGAAACACCGGATAGGGTTCAGGTGGCGTGTAGTAACCTGTGTGGTCTCCAAAAGGCCCTTCAATCCTGAGCTCGTCCGGCCTGACGTAGCCCTCCAGAACTATTTCCGCTGTGGCGGGCACCTTGAGATCGACGGTTTCGCATTCGACGAGCTTAACTCTCTCCCTCCTTATGAATCCTGCAAACATGAACTCGCTCATGTTTTCCGGGAGTGGGGCGGTGGATGCGTAGAGAATTGCAGGGTCAACTCCTATGGCGACGGCAACCTCCAGCCTTCCATCTCCCCTCTCCGCAAGCTTTTTGAGGTGCAGGGCTCCATGTTTGTGAATTTGCCAGTGCATTCCTGTAGTTCTGGAGTCGAAAACCTGCATTCTGTACATGCCTGCGTTTAACTCCCCGGTATCCGGGTCTTTCGTTACAACTACCGGAAGTGTTATGAACCTTCCCGCATCTTTCGGCCAGCACTTCAAAATCGGAAACTTATTAAGATCGGGTTCCTCCACAACTTCCTTGCACGGAGCTTTTTTTGACTTGACAGTCTTTGGTATAAACGCAGTTACATCCTTTATCGCTCCTAAGTTTTTTATTCCGTCGAGAATTGATGACGGGCGAAATCTGGTTAACTCCACAAGTCTTTCCCCTATTTCCTCCAGTCTGTCAACTTCGAGAGCCATTTTCATCCTCTTCTCGGTTCCAAAAGCGTTCATCAGGACGGGTATGTTGTAGCCTTTTGGGTTTTCGAAGAGAATTGCCTTTCCACCTGATTTTACTGCTCTCTCTGCAATTTCAGTCATTTCCAGAACGGGGCTTACTTCCTGCTTAATTCTGGCGAGTTCTCCCTCGCTTTCAAGTCTCTCCATGAATTCTCTGAGGTCTTCATAGGGCATGTCCCTCCTTGCGTTGATTTTTTAATAAACTTTCCTGAAAGTTTTCCTGAAGGCTTCTGAGCTTCTGGATTTTGAAAAGCTGAAATACCGGAACTTTTGGCTGTCTGCATGGATGAACTGTCGCTGAGAAGAACGGTGCACGAGATGATAAAAAACGGCACCTGGACTTTCAGGAACGGCACATTCTACATCTGTTTGCCGGAAGGAGTTGCCGGTTTTGACGGAGAAAATTACATTTTTCCGGAATATGTAAAAGATAGAGATAAAAAAATGGTCAGAAAGAGGATCGAATTCGTGCTCGGATCCGGTTTAAACCTCGACGATTTCTACTCGGAAATTTCGGATTCAAAGTTCTCGTTCCTGATAGACGAGCTGTACGGATTGAGATGTCCAGCAGCTGTAACGCCCTATCAGGGTCTGGTGGAAACAGTTGCCCAGCAGCAGGTGAGTTTCGAATTTGCGATGAAGACGATAGAAGCTCTCGTAAAAATAGCAGGAAAAAAAGTGAGCAGAATCGCGCTGTACAGGTTTCCGGACGTCGAGGACGTTCTGAAAGTCGGGGAGAGAATAAAAGAGGCAAAACTCGGATACAGAGCGAATTACATTATTGATCTCAGCAGAGAGGTGAAGAGAGGAAACCTTGACTTTGGCAGAGTTGAGAAGATGGACGAGGACGAAGCAGTAAAGTACATGATGAATTTCAGGGGAATTGGAAGGTGGAGTGCGGAGCTTTTTCTCACGTACGCCTTCAGAAAGAACACGTATCCTGCAGGCGACCTCGGAATAAGAAGGGGTATTGCCACTATTTTTGGTAAGAGAGTAAAGGAGGTAAGGGAAAAAGACGTCAGAGAGCTGATAGAACCATTCGGAAAGTGGAAGAGTCTGCTCGCTTTTTACGTTATCTGCTACGATAGAAAGGTTCAAAAGGCTCAGCAGGTTAAGCGAAAGGCTCAATCGAAAAATTCTACTGCTAAAAACTGAAAATCCGGTGGCGTAACCTTTTTTACAGGCATGCTGAAAAACAGGGCTGATGACGGTTAAAGAGTTGTTATCTGAAGTTCAGAAAGCAGCTCATCAGGCTAAGGAGAGAAGGCACCGTTTTATGGTTTTCCTCTGCTCATCCCTTGAACCGAGAACGTTCAAGCTCATAAAAAAAATACTGAAAGCGTATTGCGAGGTTGCTGGCGAGAGAGAGCTGATAATTGTTGGAAGAAGTAAATTCGTTGAGATGGCTGAGGAGTACTTCAAAAAAAGCTCCAGAAAGAAAAAGAACGCGAAGAACAGGGTAAAGATAATACACTACAGGGACTCCCCGAACATCCTTGGAGAAACGCACCAATCTCTGCTGATAGACCTGACCGAAGGATTCCACCCGAACGACTTGGGAATAATAATTGAGACTGTAGAGGAAGGGGGAATAATAATAGCCGTTTCTCCCAGACCCGAAGAGTGGAAAAACCTGATAGGTAAGTGGCACGAAGAGCTTATAAGCGAACCCTACAGCGTCGATCAGATTACCCCGCGTTTTTACAGGAGGTTCATAGACAAAACGCTGAAGGCTGAGGGAATCGTCGTCTTCAACGCCGACAGGAGGAAGATTGTAAAGCACTACGAGGCGAGCGAGGGAGAGGAAAGCAGGGAAGAAATCGTAATTCCGGAAAAAAGAGAAATCAAGAAAAAACTCTACAAACTCTGTGCAACGCAGGATCAGGTGAGGGTTCTTCAGCTTTTCGAGCACTTCTTCGATAGAAAAAGGGAAAGAAAGGCGGTCGTGATCACTGCAGACAGGGGCAGGGGTAAAACTGCAGTTCTCGGAATAGTAACCCCATATCTCGTGTCGAGAATGCAGAGAATTCTGAAGAGAGCTGTCAGGATAATGGTCGTTGCCCCCACGCCTCAGGCGGTTCAGACTTACTTCAAGTTCCTCAAAAGAGCCATGGTGAGGCAAGGAATGAAGGACTTCAGGTTAAAGGAGAACAACGGCATGATAACGGTTCTGAACAGCAAGTACGCGAGGATCGAATACGTCGTGCCGAGGAGAGCAATTCTCGAAAGCGATTACGCGGACATAGTGATAGTGGACGAGGCGGCTGGAATAGACGTGCCAGTTCTGTGGGAGATAGTGAAAAACGTTCGCTACGTAATATTCTCCACAACAATACACGGATACGAGGGGGCGGGAAGGGGATTCAGCATAAGATTTCTGAAAAAGCTGGAACAGGACGAGAACACGGAAATAGAGAAAATACATCTTGAAGAGCCTGTCAGGTACGGGAAAGGAGATCCAATCGAGAAGTGGCTGTACGACGTGCTGCTGCTCGACGCTCAGCCCGCAGAGCTCAGCGAGGAAGATCTTGAGGCAATTAGGCAGGGTAATCTGGAGTTCGAAATGATAGACAAGGACGAGCTCGTGAAAAATGAGGAGCTGCTGAGAGAGTTCTTCGGTATATACGTCTTGGCGCATTACAGAAACAGGCCGTCAGACGTTGTGATTCTTCTCGACATGCCAAACCACCTCGCCTTCAGGGTTAAGGTTAATGGAAAGACCGTTTGTTCGCTGCACGTGGCAGTGGAAGGAGGAATAGACGAGAGGACGGTAGAAGAGATGGCTGAGGGCTACAAGCCCAAGGGTCAGATAATTCCGGATCTTATTCTAAAACACCACTGGGATTACGGGTTTCCAGAACTTCTAGGAGTCAGGATAGTGAGAATAGCAACTCATCCGAGCGTTATGAACATGGGTATCGGCAGTTTTGCGCTCAAAAGGTTGATTGACTGGAGCTGTGGTAACTACTACGACTGGATTGGATCCGGTTTTGGTGTTTCCCCGGAGCTGCTCAGATTCTGGCTCAAAAACGGTTTTCTGCCCGTTCACATAACTCCCCAGAGAAACGAGGTATCGGGGGAGCACACAGTGGTTGTGTTGAAAGCTCTGAAAATGCACGTTGAAGAGGTCGTGGAGAAACTGAACTCGAACTTCGTGAAGAGGCTTCTGGAGTGGTTTGGAGATGAGCTCTCGGATCTGGAGGTGGAAACGGCCATTCAGCTCCTGCACTCTCTTTCGAGGGATTTCAGCTATCCCCTTCCGGAAATAGACTACGTAAACAAAAAGAGAATAAAGAAGTACTTTCAGGGAGTTAGCCTTTACGAGTACGCATCTGACGCTCTGAGGCCCCTCGTCAGGTACATGTACTCGAAAACTGACAGAGCCGAACTCGACGAGAAGGAGGAAAAAGTCCTCATAGCAAAAACACTGCAGCTCAGAGACTGGAAATACGCTGGAGAGTGTATAGGAGAGAAAGGGATGAGACCTTACAAAACCCTGCTCTCAGCTCTGAAAAAAGTTTGGAAGTGGTACGCAGAAACGGATTCGGGCGTTTAGATGTCGAGGTTCTTTACTTCCCTTGAATGCTCGATTATGAACTTCCTTCTCGCCTCGACGTCCTCTCCCATCAGTATCGAGAACAGCTCGTCTGCCTTCTTTGCGTCCTCCACAGTAACCTGAATCAGGTACCTGTTTTCCGGATTCATCGTCGTTTCCCAGAGCTGTTCGGGGTTCATCTCTCCGAGACCCTTGTACCTCTGAATTTCGACCTTGTCACCAAGTCTGTTCAGGCAGTCCTCGAGCTCCCTGTCCGAGTAGGCGTAGTAAACTTTCTTACCCTTCTTTATTCTGTAGAGCGGGGGCTGTGCTATGTACAGGTATCCGCTCTCTATCAGCGGTCTCATGTAGCGGTAAAAGAAAGTTAGAAGCAGAGTCCTTATGTGCGCTCCGTCAACGTCGGCGTCCGTCATTATTATGACCCTTCTGTACCTGACCTTGGTTATGTCGAAGTCCCTGCTGATTCCCGCACCTATAGCGGCCACTATGGCTTTTATTTCCTCGTTTTTCATGGCTTTGTTCATCCCCGCTTTTTCGACGTTTATGATTTTACCCCTTATCGGCAGTATTGCCTGAAATCTCCTGTCTCTTGCCTGCTTGGCTGAGCCTCCGGCAGACTCTCCCTCGACTATGAACAGCTCTCTCTCCTCAGGCCTTCTGGAGGAACAGTCAGCAAGTTTTCCGGGCAGAGTTATTCCTTCCCTCTTCTTCTTTACGAGCTCTCTCGCTCTTCTGGCTGCTTCTCTTGCTTTTCTCGCCATTATGCACTTTTCTATGATTTTCATAGCCTCTCCTGTATGTTCTTCAAGCCATTCGAGCATTCCGGAGTAAACGATTGAATCGACAGCAGTTCTCACTTCGCTGTTCGTGAGCTTCGTCTTCGTCTGCCCTTCAAACTGCGGCTCCGGAACCTTGACCGACACAACTGCCGTCAGCCCTTCCCTTATGTCGGCTCCGCTCAGTGGTTTGAACTTTTTCAGGTGCTTTTTTCCGAATTCGTTTATGGCTCTCGTAATTCCAGCCTTGAATCCGGATGCGTGCGTACCACCTTCAACAGTGTTTATGTTGTTGGCGAAGTAGAGAACTTTCTCTATCTCCGTGTCCGTAAACTGAACGGCTACCTCAACGATAACGCCGTTTTTTTCACCGCTCAGGTAAATAACGTCGTGCAGAGTCGGTTTTCCGGTGTTCAGCTTCTTAACAAAACCGGCTATTCCATCCTCGTAACAGTAAGTTCTTTTTTCTCCCTTTCTTTCATCGTAAAGCTCGAGTTTAATACCCCTGTTAAGGTACGCAAGCTCTCTGAGTCTCTGGGAAACTATTTCCCAGCTGAACTCCGTAACCTCAAATATTTCCTCATCCGGCTTGAACCTGATATAGGTTCCCGTTCTGTCGGCCTCTCCCACGACCTTTAACGGTTCTACGGGCTTCCCTCTTCTGTACTTCTGGTAGTACTCCTTGCTTCTCCAGACTCTGACCTCGAGCCACTCGGACAGAGCGTTCACAACGGAGAGGCCAACTCCGTGCAGCCCCCCTGAAACCCTGTACGCCTTTCTGTCGAACTTTCCTCCGGCGTGTAACTTCGTCAGAACTATTTCAAGTGCGGGCTTTCCGAGCTCGTGCATTTCTGTTGGAATCCCCCTTCCGTCGTCCTCCACGCTTGCAGAACCATCTCTGTGGAGGGTTACCTTAATACGCCTGCAGTAACCTGCGAGAGCTTCGTCTATCGAGTTGTCGACTATTTCCCAGAGCAGGTGGTGAAGACCCCTTATACCCACGCTGCCTATGTACATTCCCGGCCTTTTTCTCACGGCTTCTATGTCGCCAAGAACCTCTATCTGACCGGCGGTGTAATCACTCTCCTTGCTTTCTACGTCATTTTCTTTATCCTCTTTTTCTGATTTCCTTTCAGATTTTGCAGCGAATTCGTCCAAACCAACTTCTGACTTCTTCGCAGTCCTTGAACTCGTTTTCATTAACGGGAGTCTGTCAGGCGGGTAGATAAACTTTCTGAGCTTCGAAGTGTAATCACAGGCCGTATCAGAGGCAATACGGGTTATTCCAGACGTTTCGTAACTCTCAGTCCCTGAAGTAGGGCTCTCTCAGCTCCACGGCTTTTTTTATGGCTTCAAGCAGCTCTTCTCCTTTAAGACCTCTAACGTTAACGGTGTTGTCTTCTCTCAGAAGGCACGGCTTTACTCTGCCATCTGAAGTTACCCTTATCCTGTTGCAATGAGCGCAGAACTCCGAGTTGTCGACCGGCTTCACGAACTCCACGACGGCGTTTCCGGATGCCGTTTCAAAGGAGTACTGCCTCCTGAAGTGCATGCCCCTGAGAAGCACCGCCTCCGCTTTAGACGCTATTTTCCTCTCTATCCCGGAGATGTCGAGGTGGTACCTTTCAAGTCCGGGGAGTTTCAGCACCTCTATAAGCTGGAGTATCGCCCTTATTCCATCCCTGTTCATGGATGAAACGAATTCGACCATTTCTTCAACCTGATCGTCGTTAATTCCCTTCATAACAACCATGTTTACCTTTACGGGGGTTAAACCGATTTCACAGGCTGTTTTTATTCCATCCACGACTTTCTCCACATCCCCACCCGTGATGCGCCTGTACGTTTCCGGTCTGAGAGAATCGAGGCTCACGTTAACTCTGTCTAATCCCGATTCCCTGAGCTCTTCAGCTTTTTCGGCGAGCAGCGTTCCGTTTGTCGTTATGGATATTTCTTGAAAGGGGGGCATGGAGGAAATTATGTCGCATATGTCTTTTCTCAGCAGGGGCTCTCCGCCTGTAATCTTGACTTTCTTTATTCCCAGATCGTAAAAAGCTCTGGCTATCTCTGCTATTTCGCTGACGCTTAGCTCGCTCTCCTCACCGTTAGCCTGACCTTCTCTGTGACAGTAGAAGCACCTGAGGTTGCACTTCATCGTAACGGCAATTCTCAGATTAGTTATTCTCCTGCCAAATCTATCGATGAGCATAACTCATCAGCCCTTCTCAGGTCTTCGGGGGTGTTCACGTTAAAAAAAGACACAAGATCCTTATCAAAATTTTTGATAATATCAACATCCAAAAATTTAACTTTTGACATTTTTTCCACAGCTTTCATTATTTTTCTCTCTTTAAGTTCTATTGCTCTCTCAAAAGCCTTCAGAGATTTCGAAGAGTAGTAAGCCAATAGAGGTTCTTTTTTTCCGTCACTCCACATGGGAATAACTGCATCGTATCCAATTCTGCCCTCATTCCAGAGCAGCCTGACGACTTCTTTCCTGACGAATGGCATGTCCCCGGCGATTACAACCACATCTCCCCACTCCAGCAGAGCCGTGTATATGCCACCGGACGGCCCGAAATCGGGTATTTTATCGGGAACAACTTCAACTTCAGCGAGTGAGTCCAATTCCTCAGCAACTTTCCTGTAGAGTTTGGCTTTCTCCTCGCTGCAAACGATTAAAGTGGGTATTCTGAGTTCTGTAATTACGAGCTCGATTATCCTTTTTCCACAGACCCTTAACAGAGGCTTTTCAGCAAAGTTCAGCCTCGTACCTTTACCTCCGGCGAGCAGAGCACACCTCACACATCAATACCGTTGTTACTGGATATATATTTTGACTTCTTGACTTCTGGGTGTAAAAGCTGAAGAGGAAAGCTGAATAAAATGTGGCGAAAACAGTAATAACTCCCAGTCAATCCGGTGTTATGCATCAGGTGCTGAAAGAGTTGGAGAGCTATCTATCTAAGGATTTGCAGTACTCGAGGATTTTAAGCTCCATGTGCACAAACCCTCATCCAGTAGCCGTGAAAGCTCACACGATGTTCATCAGAACGAACCTCGGAGATCCGGGACTTTTTCCCGGAACGGCCGAGCTGGAGAGAAAGCTGATTTCAGAACTTGGAAAACTCTTCGGAAAAAAGGACGTTTCCGGTTACATAGGTTCTGGTGGTACTGAAGGGAATATACAGGCGATCAGAGCGGCAAAAAACGTAACGGGGAAGAAAGGAAACATAGTTGTCCCGGAGTCCGCTCACTTCTCATTTGCAAAAATAGGGGATTTAATTGGCGTTGAGGTGAGAAGGGCAAAGCTCGATGGGGAGTACAGAGTTGATACTGGAGACGTTGAAAGGCTGATTGACGACGACACTTTCGCCATCGTTGGAATTGCCGGAACTACAGAGCTCGGACAGGTTGACGACATCAGGGCTTTATCTGATATTGCCTTAGAGAACGACGTGTTTCTGCACGTAGATGCGGCCTTCGGCGGATTCGTTCTTCCTTTTCTGGGTATCAGAGATTTCGACTTTAGAGTTGAAGGCGTCTGCTCGCTTACTGCGGATCCTCACAAGATGGGCATGGCAACGATACCTTCAAGTGCAATTCTGTTCAGAGAGGAGGAATATCTGGAAGCTCTGAACGTGGAAACTCCTTATTTAACATCAGCAAAGCAGTACACGCTTACCGGAACGAGACCGGGTACCGGAGTTGCTTCTGCTTACGCCGTTCTAAGGTACCTCGGTTTTGAGGGGATGAAAAAAGTAGTTTTGGAGTGCATGAGGATTACCCGCCTGATAAAAGACGAGGTAGAAGCCACAGGTCTCGAAGCAGTAATAGAGCCCGTTACAAACGTGGTATGTTTCAGGTGCAGGGCTGAAAAAGTCAGAGAAGAGCTGAAAAAGATGGGCTGGATTGTGTCCACGATAAGAAGACCGGAAGCTATAAGGTGCGTGGTCATGCCCCACATAACTGAAAGCTTAGCCTTCGAGTTCGTGGAAGCTTTGAAGCAGGTCGTCAGAAATCTTTAACTTGTCAGCTCGATTTTTCCAGCTTTCTCTTCTTCAGAGCGTAGTACGGGTAGAGAACTGGAAAAACACTCACTTCCAGATCGAACCCTGAAACCTTTACTTTTACGGGAAGCAGTGTGAACAGCAGAAGACCCAGAGAGTAAGGAGGCAGGTTTTTCAGAATCATTGCGGGAGCCGCAAAGGCAGAGAGAGCGATCACGAGTATCAGCGTTTTCTTCGCAGCATCCTCCTGAGCGGCGAGTATGGTTTTTTCAACCTCCAGCCCGGCGGCGTCCGGTATCTTGCCGAATACTTCTTTTGTTTTAAACTGTACAAGCACATCGTAAAATTCGGCTGGAGCTTTAACGAAAGTGTTCCTTCCAGCCTGAGCTATCGTCACGCTCTTCATGAAGCCGAGTTTGAACTTCACCATTCTCGGACGGGCGTATCTCTTAACGCTGTAGTTCCTCTCCTTCAGTTTCAGGTATTTTTCCACTTCTTCTGCTACTTTTTCGTAATCAGCTTCAAGCAGAAACCTCACGGAAAAGCCTGACTTTTCCATTTCTTAACCTTTTCCAAATTTTGCAGTCGTTTTATTCCTGTTTTTCAGTTTGACATTTTAGCTGATATTTTAATTTTATATATAATTCAATGGTTGCCGGGATTGCTTGCCTGCATTCTCAGCAGTTACACCGTTAACGATCCAGTTACCTGCCGGTCAATCAGCAGG
Organism: Archaeoglobaceae archaeon; assembly: GCA_015520485.1. GTDB lineage: Archaea > Halobacteriota > Archaeoglobi > Archaeoglobales > Archaeoglobaceae > WAPX01. The sequence continues at coordinate 12,777 of WAPX01000035.1, read as the reverse complement.
TAGAAAAGAGTTAATACGGCAAAACAGTTTTGATAAAACATGAGCGTGGACGTCGTAATAGTAATGGGGTCAAAGGCTGACGTGGATTTTTCCAGTAGAATAGCGAACGCTCTTGAAAGGTTTGGTGTGAGCTACGTTATGAGGATTGCTTCTGCCCACAAAACACCGGAAAAAGTTCTTGAAATACTTAGAGAGTATCCGGATGCAGTATTCATAACGGTGGCTGGCAGAAGTAATGCACTGAGCGGCTTTGCCGACGCAAACACGCCAAATCCGGTTATAGCGTGTCCTCCTTACAGCAGCAGCTTTGCCGGAATGGACATTCTTTCATCGCTCAGGATGCCTTCCGGCGTGGCACCGCTCGTGGTGCTGGATCCTGAAAACGCTGCCCTCGCCGCAGTTAAAATTCTCGCTCTGAGAGACGAAAGGTTGAAGAAGAAAGTCGTGGATTACCAGAACGAAAAGAAGAGGGAGGTTGAAGAGGCGGACAGAGAAATATCTGTCTGATTAAACCACTATGTCTCCGTGCTTTTTGATATACTCTACCAGCCCGCCGTTTTCCAGTATTTTTATCATTACGTCCGGTAGGGGTCTCGCTTTTAACTCAACGCCCTTTGTTAAATCCCTTATCGTGCCGCTCGATACGTCAACTTCCAGTTCATCTCCGTCGTCTATTAGGTCAGTGTCAGCAATCAGAACGGGCAATCCGATGTTTATTGCGTTTCTGTAAAATATTCTCGCAAAGGATTTTGCTATTACAGCAGAAACGCCTGCAAGCTTTATGACTGCTGGAGCGTGCTCTCTGCTGCTACCACATCCAAAGTTTTTTCCAGCAACGATGAAGTCTCCTTTTTTTACCTTTGAGGCAAATTCGGGATTTGCGTCCTCCATTACATGCTTCGCAAGTTCAGGCAAATTACTCCTGAGGTGGTAGTACCTTCCCGGCGTTATGTGGTCTGTTGAAATGTCGTCTCCAAACTTCCACGCTCTCCCTTTGAGAATCATGGTGTGAAGTCGGGTGGAAGTTTTTAGTTTTTTCCGGATTTCAACCAAAGCGCATCTGAAATGCCAGCAATCACATTTCACAGAACAGTTTACAGAACCAATTATTACCTATTAAGCAGAACAGGCTTTTCGCATAAAATATATACCTTATCGTTCCACCACCTTCATGGACATGAGAACTCGCCTGATCCTGAAACCCATCCTCAGCGGAGCTCTCTTAGGACTATTCATAACGTTACTGGTATGTCCGATCTATAAATCCTTACTGGAGAGTCTGCTCGTTTCTCTGGGAATAGGTTTAGCATTCGGATCGTTTTTACTCCTGACGGATTTAATATACCTGAAAAGAATGGAGCGCAAATACGGCAAATCATCCGAGCTGTTGAAATGTTACCACACGAGAGAGATCGAAATCGATATCCCTTACGACGAAGCGTTCGATCTGTGCCTCAAAGCCGTTAAATCTATGAAATGTAAGATCAGAGAGGCGAACCGTAAACTCGGCAAAATCATAGCGATAAAACCGACGAAAGTTCCGCTGGACTGGTTGTTCAATCAGGACCTGATCACAATTGAACTTCAAAAGCTTGATGGCGGAACCAGAATAAATATTTCGAGCCAGTTATACCCATATCCTACCACAGAATACTACGTCGATTACGGGAGCAGTTTAGAAAACGTGGAAAAAATTGTGGATTTTCTAAAGAGTTCGTTAAAAAGTATTCGGAGATAATGGATGCAGAGCTTGATTTAAACAACTGATTCAGACTCAGATTCCAAAGCACGGCTTTTTCGGAATTGTTGTCAGAACAACCCTGCCGAAATCAGACCATTCTTTTATTATCTTTTTCATTCCCTCAGGATTTCCATACGCGACGTACGCTGGACCGTTTCCGGATAAACCAGCACATAGACCGGCTTTTTCTGCTATCTCGACCGGTTTTGTGCTGTAGTTCAGCAGAGAACAGCAGTACTCCGTGTTTAACTTCATGGCCTCGCAGTAATGGCCCTTCACAGCAAGCTCGAAAGCGAGCCTTACAGTATTCAGGTTTCCCTTCCTCATGATTTCTAGGCTCACGTTTTTTCTGCTCCAGTTTGGTATCAGAATTATCGCCCTGCTCTCGTTAAAGTCGATGTCGTGCCTTAACAGCTCCATTTTTTCGTTGTCCGTAACGACAAACCCTCCGAGCAGTGAAGCAGCAGCATCGTCCATCGCTCCGGTGTAGCTTATTCCGCATTTCAGGGATACCTTAGCATTCAGTCTGAGCACTTCAGCTGGTTCGAGCTCTATACCTTCTGCCCTGCACAGAGCGAGTATTAGAGCGTTTACAAAGGCACTGCTGCTTCCAAGACCGCTCCCTCTCGGTATATCGCTTTCCGCCCTTACTTCAAAATTCCTTTCAATTCCAAGTACGTTCAGAACTTCCTCCACTACCTGCGACCCTGACTTTTTCCCATCGCTGATCAGCAGGTTTTCTCCGCTCTCCCTCACCTCAACTCTCGTTCTGATGTTCAGGGCGAAGGCTGAGCCTTTTCCTGTGCTCAAAGCGTTTATAACCGTTCCGGCTGCGTAAGCCTCAGCACAGGCTTTCCGTTCTCTCAGTTCTACCACCCCGCACAAATCCACTCGCCTATAGCCCTGTCGTACTCCGAAGTAACTCTGAAGGCCGTGCAAGCAAACTTTTTCCTTAGCCTTTCTATGTCTGGAAAGCACGCCACAACCTCGCTGTATTGATCAGGTTTGCAGACGGCAAGAACCCTTTCAAAGTTTTTTGCAGCTGCCCTCAAAAGCGTAACTCCTCCGATGTCAATGTTATCCACGCACGGTTTCTCTTTAAATGGATATAAATTTACGACAACTATATCTATTTCTCCTGTATTTATCATCTCAAAAACTTTTGGATGAAGCGTTTTTAAAGTTTTACTCTCCTCTATTCCAGTTATTTCGGACAGGTTAATTACATCTATTCCGTGTTCTCTGAGGTACTTTGCCGTGCCTGACGTTGCGAGAATCTTCCTGTGTTCCGCAACGACTTTGGCCAGTTTTTCAGCACCTTTTTTCATGCTGAGACTGAACAGAGCGTATACGGGCTTACACATCTAAAACACCTGACGCGACCTGATACTGATTTTTTCTCCTTTTCCCTTTCTGTAGCTCAGGTACATTACCAGAATCAAACAGGGAGCGGCAAGCAGAAAAAAGCCGTTTACGAAGTACGAGGCAAGTAAAACTACTGCGAGAAAGAACAAAGCTACGTGAAATGCCAAATAGCACATAAACACTTCAATTTTTTCTGATTCTAAGTTCGTATCGGACATAACTGTTCGTAATTAATTAAAAATTGAAGAAATCAACCAGCCTGAGGAGAAAGCATGGACTGAAGCTTGCTCTGGATCTCGGACAGTCTCTCCTTTAACCTGTCTTCCTGTCTCTTGAGAGTGTTTATTCTGACCTCGTACGTTTCTTTTTTCTCTTCGAGTTCCTTCACGACTTCTTCTTTTTTAGACTTAACGAGTATGTTGCCCACGACTCTGAACACCGGCGTGTCTTCTGCCACTTTTTTGACCTCTTCAAGAGCTTCATTCGTCTCCTTAAGCAATGCCTCTACCTGCATTCTCTGAGCTATCACGGCCTGCAACTGCTGCTGAACCTGCTGCATCTGAGCTACCATATTCTGAACCTGTGGTGGAAGTTCGCCCATAATATCACCTCTCACACAGTTTCAGCACGTCTTTACACACCTTTATTAACCTGAGCCAGGAATTCACCCCTGCTCTCAGGGATGAAAGACTCTCCGCCTGAAACATTAGGGTGAGCGTGCCACCATCTAAATAAAGTTTTGCATCTCCCGCGTCGACGCTTAGAGCTTTATAAACGATTTCAGCATCCTCATTTAGCCTTAGTTTTACACTGAATCCGCCTCTCATTGGTTATCAACCTCGCTACGAGTTTATCATCGTACCTGAGTTCAAAAATTAACCTCTCTTTTCTCCTGACGAAAACGCACTTGGGGCTCGAAATGGATGCAGCCACCTTTTTTGAAAACTTCTCACTCGCGCTGAGGGAGTTGAAGTACCTCAGACAGGAAACGTCAAAGGGCAGTTTACCGAAGAAAACCGGCGTTTCTCTTCCCATTTTTACCTTGTTTATTTCTCCGGCGTTGAAAATCATGGAAAAAACTTCCTTTTTATCGTATATCTTCAGGATTGCCGGATTTCCTTTTATTTCCTGAATGATGGCAAAAGAGCTTCCGAACTCGCTTATGGGTGACTTCCCTCTCTGCACGTAGTACCAGTTAAAAAACCTCGCCAGAACCTTGGCAAGTCTCCTCGTTTTTCTTCCGGGTTTTCTTGACGTGGTCAGTATCATGATTCTTTTTACCTCAATTACTCAACTTCAAAGAACGCACGGTTACTTGTGTACGAGAACCGGAACCTTTGACCTCCTCGTCACAACATCCGTGGTGCTGCCGAGGAGTAAACCCTCTATGAAGCCGAGACCTCTCGACGCCATGACTATCATAGTGACTTCCTCCTCCTCTGCCGTCTTCAGTATTACCTTGTGGGGCACCCCTTTCTTCACGAGCACCTTAACGTCTATGTCCGCACTCCTCAGTTCTCTCTCCACGTCTTCGAGCACTTTCAGTTTTTCTTCATCCTGCTCCTCCAGCACGTGCAGCAGTACAACATCTCTCCCTCCGGCAATAGCGGCACTCTTTACGCAGTCTATTGCTCTGGACGAGTGCTCGGAGAGGTCGTGAGCGTAAAGTATTTTTTTAAACAGCTTTCCCGAGTACTTTTCCTTTATCAGAAGAACTGGAGTTTCGGCTTTTCTTATCACGCCCTCGCTGACACTGCCCAGAAGTATCTCCTTTAACCTGCTCTTACCCCTCGAAGCCACCATTATTGAAGACACGTTTTCCCTCTTTGCCGCCTCCACTATTTCGACCACGGGATCTCCCGCTGGAATGGGGTACACGAATTTTGCCTTTACTCCGTATTTTTCAACTTTTTTTACCAGCTCCTCGAGCTTTTCTACGGTTTCCTCTTCCTGAGCTTCCACCCACGCATCTATGTCAAATCCAGCAACTGCTCCGAATTTTGCGATGTTTATAACCCTGATAAAAACGATCTCCTCCAGTCCGGCTTTTTCGAGCTCGTCGATGCATTTGAGCATTGATAGCGAGCATTCCGAGAAGTCTATGGCCATCATCACTTTTTTGAAGCACATAAACTTCAATGAATTTTCGAGGTATTAAATTTTTTTTAAGCTTTTTTGAGAATTTTCAGTGTTTTCCAGTACTGTTGCCGTAATTTTTAGTGCTGTGCGCGCTGAGACTACAGACCAGTATTCTGCGCAAAATGCAGTTCATCAAAATTTAATTAAAATTTAAATACTTATAAATAAATAAGTAAAAACTACCTGACGTCCCACGCCCTGACGGCAACTATGGTTGCGGCAACTCTCGCATTACCCAGCATAGCTATAACCGCTAACAGCAGTACGGGCAGGTTGAGAAGGCACAGAATCATTTCCACGAAAATTCTTTCATCCCTCTTTCCCGGAATGCAGTTCAAAACGTTTATGCACTCGTAGGCGCTTTTTCTGTAAGAAGCTTTGAACTTCTCAGTCGAGTAGCTCACCATCACGCACCCCATCAGGGCAAACATCACAAGCGCAACCATCCCCTTTTCCCCAAGCCCGTATTTCTGGTAGAAGCTGAAATACCGCACAGCAACTGCAAGCAAAAACGAGAAGTCCACATACCTGTCCAGTACTGAGTCCATCCACTCTCCAAATTTCGAGGTTCTGAGTGAGGCTCTCGCAATTTCCCCGTCTATTCCGTCGAGTACCGAGCTTAGCTGGTACACAATTCCCGCAACTGCGAGGTTTCGGAACACGAGAAGGGCTGAAGCGATCCCGACGAAAAACGCAAGAAGCGTTGCCTGATCCGGTGTCAGGTGGTCAACGAGGAGCTCGGAAATTCTCGTCGAAATTTTCCTGTTCAGGTGTCTCGAAATAAAGCCATCTCCCCTCCCCTTCACGCTCAGCCTGATAAGCAGTTTTTTTGCCCTCTTCAGTTCTTCAGGTGTGTCAACGTCCATCCAGAACTCCCCGGATACCTCACTGACTTCGGGCTTCAGCTCTCTTATCACATCCGAAAGTTCCACGACTTCTTTTCTTTCAGCAACCCTCTCAGCCGCCTCGAAAGCCCTGTAGTCGAGGACAAAAAATCCGGTATCAACGCAATCGAAGTCTTTGAGCTTTTTACCGATGTCGTAAACTCTACCGTCCTTAACCCTGACCTTCGTAGCCTCATCAACGTCTATGTATCTGGGTCTGAAATCTCCGATCAGCCCCCTCATTTTAACGGCTTTTTCCACAAACTCCTTTGAGTAAACATGGTCGCCCATTGTCAGAATAAAGCGCTCTTTTCCCACAGCCTCAGAAGCGAGCAAAAAAGTGTATCCGTTTCCCCTTTCGGGTACGGGATTCTTCACCACTCTGTATTTCACCTTTCCCTTCCAGTTTTTTTCTAAGTAATCCTCAATTTCCCTGTTATCGCTTCTGACGACGAACACGAACTCGTCAACGTGTGGTTTTAACAGGATAATCGTCCTGTCTACAATCCTCCTTCCGGCAACTTTAAGCAGAGGTTTTGACCTGTATCCCATTCTCGACCCCTGCCCGGAAGCGAGGATTACGGCTTTCATGATTTCTGACACCACCTGTTTGTTTTTTGCGTTTTCTGTGCCTGTAACATACGGGTTTTAAGGTTAATAAAAGCTGACAGTTGCGAACAATTACGGAAAATATGCAACTTTAAACGGTAAAAAAATCAAAAATCAAAAGTCAGGAAAACTCTTCTAAAAATTCCTTCATTCTCTCCACTGCCCGCTTTAGAGAGTCAAGAGATGCCGCATAGGAAATCCTGATGTACCTCTCGTTTCCATCGCCAAAGGCCACTCCGGGAGTTACAGCAACGCCCTTCATGACGAGCCTTTCTGTAAAATCGACGCAGTTTAGGTCAACGTTTTCGGGAATTCTCGGGAAAACGTAGAAAGCCCCTTCCGGTTTCACGACTTCAAATCCGAGTTTTTTGAGAGCCGGGTAGATGTAGTCCCTCCTCTCTCTGAAAGCACTCCTCATTTTTTCGGTAACATCGTCAAAAATACCCTCTGCAAAAGCATCAGCCACGGCTTTCTGGGCAAAACTCGGTGCACAGACTCCATTTACCTGATGAACCTTGAGCATCGAATTTATCAGCTCTTTTCTCGCTATTACGAAGCCCACTCTCCACCCCGTCATGGCGAGGGATTTCGAGAAACCGTTAACGACCACAACGTTTTCGTGGTTTACGAGATTTGCGGGTTTTCTGTCGTAGTAGATGCAGTCGTATATTTCATCGCTTACGACAAGTGCTCCCGAATCTTCAGCTATCTCCACGACCTCTTTCAGCTTTCTGGAATCCTCCACAGCTCCCGTGGGGTTGTTCGGATAGTTAAGAAACAGAAGCGACGTGTTCTCATCCACCGCCTCGCCGATATCTTTAACGCTGAGGCTGAAATCCGGATGCGTTAGCACCTGAACGGTTTTTGCCTCGCACAGCTTTGCGTAGACGAAATAGGAGAGAAAGTTCGGGGACGGTATTACGACCTTACTTCCCCTCTCCACAAAAGAAAGGGATGCGTTCATCAAAGCCTCGCTTCCTCCAGCAGTAATCATAACTTCATTGGCCTCTACACCGTATCTTTCCGCTATAGCTTCCCTCAGCTCTTCTATTCCGAGGTTTGAGGTGTAGTGCGTGTAGCCTTCTTTTTTAGCTTTGCAGGCGAGCTCGATTATTCTCTCGTCGGTATCAAAGTCAGGTTCTCCGATACCGAGATTGATTACGTCTACTCCCCTCTTCTTGGCTTCAACAACAACCTCGAACATCCTTCTTATCAGGGACGTTGAAATGTCCCTGACCCTCGCAGCCTCCTGCATGTTTTCACCTTTTTATCGTAACGTTATTCCATAACGCTACTCTCCTAATATGTCCGATAAATCCCACTCCTCCTCTTCAAACTCCAGATCTTCGAGGTCTGGAATTTCCAGTTCCTCTCCGGGTTCTTCGGCTTCAAATTCCTTTTCTTCTTCTCCTTCCTGCTCCTCTTCTTCCTCTTCAATCTCTTTTCTGGCAGCCTCAATAGCGGAGTGCTGGTCGAGTATCGTTTTTACGGCCTCCTTAACCCTTTCCTCATAGGAGTCGAGATCCGGATTGTAAACCTGCCAGGCCAGTTCAACCAGCTCCTCGCCACCACGCCTCATGTTCTCTATTCTGTCAAGTGTGCGCTTAGCCGTCTCAACGACCCAGTAGTCCCTTACCTCTCTTTCAACAGGAACTATGTTTTCAGGTCTCAGAGTTATTAGAGTCCCTCTTTCCCCTTCGAAAAGCCTTATCTTGGACACGACAGCCACTATTTCGGGAGGCTCAATCTTCAGCAAACTTTCCAGAGCGTCTGGCTGAAACCTGCCGACGAAACCTCTGAGCACTCCAGTGGGGTCGCTAATTCTAACCCTCCAGAAGTCTGAATCCGGTCTCGTCTCCTCTCTGTCGAGCAGAACTCCCACGAAAAAGATTCTGCTGCAGGCTTCTCCCGTCGGAAGCAAAACCTGTATAGTTTTGTCACCGCTCTCCAGCCTGTGCGTTGCCTCGTTCAGCTCAAAAGCAAAAACTCTCCTTGCTACAGCTCTTCTAAAGCTTCTGCTCTGCTCATTCATCATTCAAACCTCCCCAGCAGACTACCAGCTTCTTTTTCGAGGTCCATGTTCAGGAATTCGATGTCGTTGACGATCAGGTACCTCTCTCCTCTGTTGCCTTTGAGTCTGTAGTACCTTCCAAGGAGCCTGCTTTTCAGCTCTGAGAGAACCGAATTTCTGTCCAGATTCTCCATTGCTATTGCTTTTGCCTCCTCAATTCCTATTCCGGTCAGCTCCCTCACGTTTTCCTCGTTGAGTATGACCTCGTAGTAGTTTTCTCCGTCGTCAACAACTCCCTTAATTCTCAGATCGTCGTAAGCCTCCGTTTTCCCGTGAATTGGGCAGACGTCCTTTGTTAAAACTCTGTTGCAGATCCTGCACCTTCTTATAAGTCCGCTGTTTTGCTGAATTGCAATCAAAGCTCCAACCACTTCCAGTTCTCTCGGGGGTAGCTGTATGTCCTCGTCCAGCTCCTCTATTCTGCTGTTTCTGTTAACGTTCACCTGCATTCTTCCTCCAAAACTGTCGGTTACAACGTTTGCGAAGAGGTAGCACTTTCCCTCCTCGACCGGGGGCTTGTTAGCCTTGGACCAGACGACGAACTTGATTATGCCAGTTTCGTCCCCGATTAAACCAACCTGAGAAACGTTCGGGCTTGAGGAGTCCCAGAGCTGGACAACTCTGGCTTTGAGGCTGATCCACTCTCCCGGTGTTTTTATCTCAGCTATTTTGGTAAGCGGGCTTTCCACAGCGACGAGCTGCTCTCTTGGCACGTCAAGCTCTTTCATCAGGTAGTTCGTCACAGTTCTTACAGCTTCACCTTCGGGAACCTTGAATTCGTCAATCAAAAGCTTGAGACGTTTGTAAATTTCCTTTGAATTTACGTCGTAGCCTGAAGTTTTAAACCTCTCCACAATCTGCTCTGTCAGTTCAGAGATTCTGTCCATATTTTTTCAGCTATCCTCTGGATATAAATTGATTGGCTTTTGGTGTTCATCTACAATTCTGGTTATCCACAAATTTTAAATTCAGGTCTATAAAAATCTCTGCAAGGGCCCGTAGCTTAGCCAGGTTAGAGCGTCCGGCTCATAACCGGACGGTCGGGGGTTCGAATCCCTCCGGGCCCACTTCTTAGATGAGGCGCTAAGGGTTGTTTACAACCTCAGAAACCCAAAAAGACAACCTTCGAAAAACTGAGAGAGGCTGGAAACGCTCTTTTATTTCCACTTCCTTATAAACATTAACATAATGTAGACTCAAAAGCTTCGTATACTGTTTTTATCTTATCATGACGCCGAGTTATTCCAGTTCTTCGAATACTTTTGTCGAGTTCAGCATTGCCCGTCAAATCTTTCTCGGATCTGTTATCTCTCCATATATTGCCGTTGCAGCGGCTGTGGCTGGCGAAACTAGGTATATCAACCCTTCCGGGCTTCCCTGTCTTCCTATAAAGTTTCTGTTTGACGTTGAAACGCTCACCTCTCCACTCGCTATGAGGCCAAAACTGCCGCCCATGCACGGACCGCAGCAGGGGAATTCGACGAGAGCTCCTGCATCGACGAAAACGTCGATCAGCCCATCCTTTAAAGCTTTCCTGTATATGCTCCTCGAAGCAGGTATGACTATCAGCCTGACGCCTCTCGCAACGCTCTCACCTTCAAGCAGCTCAGCAGCCACCTTCAGATCCTCGTACCTGCCGTTGGTGCATGAACCTATGAAGACTTGATTGACTTTCGTCCCTTCGACTTCGGAAACGCCACAAACGTTGTCAACTCTGTGAGGCTTGGCCACCTGTGGTTCCATTCCCGTTACGTCAAGTTCGACTCTATCGTACTTCGCATCTTCGTCCATCTGAACGGGGCTGTACTCCTCGACTCCTATTTCCTTCAGGTATCTTTCCGTAACGGAGTCGAATTCGACAATTCCAGCCTTACCGCCCATTTCTATTGCCATGTTGCACATCGTGAGTCTGTCGCTCATCCCCATTTTTCTTACAGTTTTCCCACCGTAAACGCACGCTTTGTAGTTTGCTCCGTCAGCTCCGACCATGCCTATGAGTTTGAGTATGACATCCTTACCACACACGTACCTGTCGAGCTTTCCACTTACCTCGAAGTATATCGTCTCAGGGACTTTAAACCAGAGCTTCATGGTCGCAAAAACGAATCCCATGTCGGTTGATCCTATTCCAGTTGAGAAGCAGTTCAGAGCTCCGTACATGCACGTGTGGCTGTCAGCTCCCACTATCAGCTGTCCGGGTAAGGCATGTCCTTTTTCAACCATAATCTGGTGGGCTATACCCTCCCTGACGTCGTAGTTCAGGATGCCGTTTTCGTCAGCAAAACGTCTGAGCATTTTGTGGGTTTCAGCAGCGTTAACGCTGTCTGCCGGAACCTGATGGTCGAATGCCATTACAACTCTTTCCGGGCATTTTACCCTCCTGTTTCCGGTAATCCTTTCGAGGGCCTTTATTGCGAGAGGAGCTGTTATGTCATGTACCATCGCCCTATCTATCTCTGCGAGCACGAAATCGCCAGCTTTAACGTCTTTTCCTGATGCGATTGAGAGAATCTTTTCGGCGATAGTCTTTCCGCGGGAGAACTCCATAAGTGCCGGAAAAGTTAAGGACTATTTAACGTTTTGCTGTTTACATTCTGCAGACAGTAAAGTACAGAGTTACGCTGAGTACTGCAAATAGCAAAAGGTATTGATCGTATACAATACAGCAAAAATAATCCAATCAGAATTAAAACCGTGCTAATCAATAAATGAACCGGGCTGCATGTGACAGCTCCCGAGCTGCTGGATACTGGTGCAGGATTTGATGTAGTCTCAGGGAAACCTCTGTAGGAGCTGGGACTGAAATCGGTGCTGGCGGTTTATATCTGTAGATGAAACAAACCAGTATAGCTCGATCAGTACACAAGCAAAGCTTGCTATGGACAGGAGAAGGATCAGTTTTATTTTCAGGATTCAAAACATTCTTTCCTTATCTCTGTTAGCCAGCAGTATATCTGCTTTCTACCTTCGTCTGTTTTCTCCACCGTTGTAATTCTCTCATCTGTTTACAGCCTCATTAAACTCTTCGATGAGATAATAAGCCTCAATACCAGCTTTCTTGGCGTTTTTACCATAACCCTATCGTTCGTTATTAGAATAGAGTTCGTTAGCTTTGCTGTGGCTATGAAATATCCATCTACAGCCCTCGATCCCGTATTTTTACAAATTTCGAGGACGACGTCGAATATTTCGTCCTCCCTGATCAGATTAAAATTTTTAAGAACAAAATCGTAGCCGAGATCTGCCAATTTGACATTGTATCTAACGAGGACGCCGGAAATTTCAGCTAAAATCAGTTTTGGGCAGTATACTGGTTACCTTTAGCTTCCTTTAACGACGCTTTGGATTTCTCGTATCTTTCAGCATACCTTTTCGTGAAAAAATCAACTAAAATGGTTGTGTCGATCGTCAATCCCATGGTCTTTTCCTCATTTCGAGCAAAATTTCTAAAGGATCTCCTTCAATCTTTGTTTCTTTTAGAACTTCCTCTACTTTCTTGGATATCTCTTCAATATCACCCATTAACTTTTCTTCTATTATCACCTTTCCCCGTGTCTTTTCCGGTAAAGTTGCCCTTTTTACGGGTTTAAATACTCCGTTCTCATATATGACTTCTATAACCTTTCCCATAAATTTTACTCTTCTAAAGTCTTCAAATACCTTTTGACTTAAGCATTGCCCTAGCTATCTTCAGCGTTACGTTCGCTTCTATCCACGCCGCTATTACTATCAGAATTATCGAAATTAATGCAAGCGTTAGATATTCTTTTACGTCTTCCTTCGTTAGCGGTTGTTCTTTCTTGCCCGCTAAATATCTAACGATTTCGTAGGGAATCTTAAAGCCTGCTGCTCCAGCTATAATAATGGCGGGGATTTCGAAGATGCCGTGTGGGAGGATTAATAGTAACAGTTTCTCGATTCCAAGATATGGAGAGTATACTGAAATAACAACTCCCAGTATATATCCG
>WAPX01000034.1 GCA_015520485.1 Archaeoglobaceae archaeon | reverse complement strand
TCCGCCGATAATATCTCCCTGTTACATGGGAATCGACATGTCAACGAAGGAGGAGTTAATAGCCAGCAACAGGAGTGTGGAGGAAATACAGAAAATAATCAACGCTGACAGCCTGTCTTACTTAAGCCTCAACGGATTGCTAAAGGCTGTGAGGGCTGACGAAAAAGAGCTGTGTCTCGCATGCTTAACCGGTAATTATCCCGTTCGAGTTCCGGGAGAGGAGCTGCGGCACTGAAGTTCTCAGTTTCAGTCGTGGCTTCAGTCGTCGATTATTCCAAAACATTTTAATATTGGGATATATCTCATTTTTAAGATGCTCGAAACACTCAAACAGCTTGCCTTGATGGGTGCGACGAGAAAGGTTCTCAGGATTAGCTCGAAGGAGCTTGCGGGGAAAATAAATCAGTCAACCCAGACCGCCGCAAGAAAGCTGAAAGAGCTTGAGGAGGCCGGGTTGATTGAAAGGATTATTTCCAGAGACGGACAGTTTGTGGTGATTACGGAGAAGGGAAGAGATGTTCTGCACAGAGAGTACTTGGATTACAAGAAAGTATTTGAAGAACTGCCAGAAACCGTAGTTATAAAAGGGAAAGTTACGAGCGGTGTTGGAGAAGGTGCATACTACGTTTCTCTGGAAGGTTACAGAAAGCAGTTCATAACCAAACTCGGTTTTGACCCTTTTCCCGGAACCCTAAACCTGAAAATACCGAAAGAACAGATGTTCTTCAGAAAACTGCTTGACAGAGAACCGGGTATTAAAATAGAAGGTTTTTCCGCGGAAAACAGGACATTTGGAGAGGTAAAAGCATTCAGCTGTAACGTTGAAGGTTTAAAAGCAGCTCTCGTAATTCCACAGAGAACTCACTATCCGGGTGATATATTGGAGATTATTTCTCCCGTAAAGCTCAGAGACGAGCTTGGCCTGAAAAATGGGGATTTGATAGAGGTTGAAGTCGTTTTGAGCGGATAATCTGGGTTTGTAATATTACAAATAGTAAAACTGGAGGGTGGTTTAATGAGTCTCTTGGACGAGGAATGTGTGAGCAGGGTTGAGGAAGCGCTAAAAGCCTTCAGAAAGGGAAAGCCCGTGCTGATATACGATTTCGATGACAGAGAGGGTGAAACAGACATAGCCATACCGGCCATTGACGTTAACTGGAAGTCAGTTGCTCTCATGAGAAGAGATGGCGGTGGTCTAATATGCGTTGCGATTCACCCGTATGCTGCTGACAGACTTGGACTGCCCTTCATGCACGACGTTCTTGAAGTGGCGAGTGAAAAAATAGAATCCATAAAATCGCTTCTGCCGTTCGACATAAAGTACGACTCCCGGTCTTCGTTTTCTTTATGGGTCAACCACAGAAACACCTACACCGGAATAACTGACGTTGACAGGGCTTTAACCATAAGCAGAGTTGGGGAGGCTGTTGATTCAGTTATGCTTGGAAAAGACTTTGACTTTGGCAGGGAGTTCAGAAGTCCCGGACACGTTGCTCTGCTTAGAGCCGCAAAAAGTTTGACTTACGAGAGAGTCGGCCAGACGGAGCTCAGCGTTGCCCTCGCTCAGATGGCAGGTATTACTCCAGCAGTTGCGATATGCGAGATGCTCGACGAAAGAACAGGAAAAGCTTTAAGTAAGAAAGATGCCATGGCATACTCGGAGGAGAAAGGATTTCCATTTGTCGAGGGTAAGGACGTTGTACCGTACTACTCGGAGTTTAAAGAGGTGGAAGAAAAATTATTTGTATAAAATTTCGAATAATTTTTCGAAATGCCTATCAAAAAATTTAAAAATAACACTCCGTCTCTTTTCCCATGGTCAGAGTTGACTTCATGAGAACGTTTCTCACAGTCGTGGAGAAGGGAAGTTTAAAGAAAGCAGCCAAAGAGCTTGGAATGTCTATCAGCTCAGTGAGCTTTCAGATCAACTCCTTGGAGGAATTCTACGGAGCAAAGTTGCTCAAAAGGGGAGTAAACGGCGTTACTTTGACGGAAGAGGGGAGACTAGCACTGAAAAATATAGAATCGGTTCTCGAAAGCATAGACGAAACAAAAAGGTTGATATCAAATCTGAAAGGAGAAAAACTGACAATAGCATCGGGCATGGTAGGAATTTACGTGGTTCCACAGATTCAGTCACTTTTCAAGGCAAAATATCCAAACATAGACATAAAGGTAATTTTAAGAGGGGCACACGACTGTTTGAGGAAGCTCGGTGGCAGTGAAGCCGATTTTGCAATCGTTGGAGATTTGCCAAAAAACAACCTCGACAGGTACTACTACACGGAGATAGGGAAGGACTGCCTCGTTCTCATAATCCCACCGGAGCACCCGCTGAACAAAAAGGCAAGGGTAACGTTCGAAGACGTGCTGAAATACCCGCTTGTAATGCTCACTGAAGACTACGGGATAACGAGCAGTCTCAAAAAAGCCTTAGAGAGCAGCGGTATCGACATAAACGATTTTGAAATCGGCTACATAGTGAGTGACTTCTTCTCGCAGCTGCACGGGGTTTCAAATGGAATGGGAGTTGCCATAACCTCCCTCATTGCCTCGTGGAGAGCTTGTGAAGTGGGGCTTGTGAGGGCGAGAAGAATAGAAGGTTTCAAAGGAGAGAGGAGCGTTTACTTTGTAACAACGAAAACTCTGATGGAGAGCGAGAAAATGAGAAAGTACGCGGAATTCTTCATAGAAAACAGCAGAAAGATATTCTCCGAGTTTTTAGCAGAGTGTCAACCCACTCTGTAATTTTTAAATTTTTATATAATATTGTATTTTGAAATTCTTGACACCGTTCTCTTTAACACACACAGTAAACTTTCTGCAAACAGGTTCACTAACTTTTCCCAACTTTTGTGAAGCTTTATGAAAAATTATCAAAATTATATAATTTTTTAATTAAATATAATAAAAATATTTACATTACATTTCTAAATTGTAAGGAGGGGGAACGGTGAAGGATAGAGTTGAAGGACTCTACTCATAC
>WAPX01000033.1 GCA_015520485.1 Archaeoglobaceae archaeon | reverse complement strand
GGGGGTGATAATAAATGAAGTGTATAAGTCTTGTATGGTTGTCTCAAACCGATTTGACCAACCTGAACTCAGGAGAAGGCGAAGCAAACTTTATTGATGTTAAAAAGTATAAAAAGAATGGTGTAGAATACCCATATGTTTCAGGGCAGGCAATGAGGTTCTACATCAAAGAAGCGGTAAGAAGGAACCTCAACAACGAATACATGTGTGTGCCCAATGATAAGGGAGAAACATGCGGAAACATTCAGAAATGTATTGGATGTGATTTGCTCGGATTCATGACTACGATAAAAAAGGGAACTGTTCTACCGGGATATTCAGAAGGGCATCCGGGTGGAGCTATCACGAGAGTTTCACCAGTTAAAGTTTCACCAGCAATGGGATTGCTGCCATTTGAGGATAATGCCGTTGTAGATTTTCTAACGAGGCGCCACAAAATGGCGGAAGGTGAAATGAGCGGTGATATCGTTAATGTTGAAATTGGAGTTAACCTGTACAAGTGCGGAATTACTGTTGATGCTGTAAGAGTTGGTGGTGAAGAAAAAATCGATGAAAAGAGTCGAACTATTGAGATCGAGTATTATCTGGACGAAGAGGAAAGAAAGAAAAGAATATCTAAAGTTCTCGAGGCCATCAGGTATATATCAGACTATTCAAAACAGGCAAGGTTGCTTACAGATTTTACGCCAGATTTAATTCTAATTGCTTTCCAAGATGTGTACTCCCACAGACTGCAGAAGGCTCTGAGTGTGAGTAATGGGGCTATGGATTTGGAGAGACTTGAAGCAGTGATTAATGATGTTAAAGAATACAGTCCAAAGATAATTGCTGGTATCTTGCCGGGTATTATTGAAAACGAAAGTGATGTGAAAGCAAAACTGGAAGAACTCGAAGTCGAAGTTAAGAGCACAAATGAGGCCATAACAGAGTCGTTGAAGTATCTGAGTGAGCAAACGCTATAACACGGGGTCAACATGCTCGGGCTGAAGTTTAGAGTTGATTGCCCTTATTTTACCACATTTAGGGAGCCAACGTCTACATCCCTTATTTTGACTTATCTTGTTCCACCGTACACTACAATCAGAGGTATGATTTCGAATGCCCTTGGATTACCCAGAGACGACCTGAGAGTTCAAGAATGGTTTAAAATTGGAATAAAACCACTGAATTTTGAAAAATGCAGAGAAATGGCAAAGATCCTGAAGTTGAAGGGAACTGGCAAGAACTATCAGAGAATCTTCCCGTCTTCGCCTATGTTCAGAGAGTTCTTGGTTGAACCTAGCTATGAAATATTTCTGGCTGGAGATGATGAAAGAATTAAAGAAGTACATTCAGCTCTTTTGAATCCCAAAAGACCTCTATACCTTGGTGGTTCAGACGATTTAGTAGATGTATACGTTTTTGAGCCGGTAGAAGTTGAAGAAGTAGACTCAAGTGAAGTGTGGAGTGTTGTTGAAGGTGTTTACGATGGGTGTATTGTTGAGAGACTGCCTTACAAGTTTGTGAGGGCTGGAAGGACATTTAGTGTAGAGTATAAGACAGTGTCGATTCCTGTTGTTTATCCTGTTAAGGGGAGAATTAAAGCAATTGAATATAAAGGCCAAGAAGCGGTGGTGTTGTAAATGTACAAAGCTGAATTTGAAGTTGAAGCTATAACGCCTATATTTATGAGGGGAGCGGATCAGAGAAAAGCGGAGATAAGGGCGTCTTCGATTAAGGGGTTGATGAGGTGGTGGTTCAGGGCGCTGGCTGGGAGCTATTTTAGTGATGATGTTGTTGGGTTGAAGAAGGTCGAGGATTACGTTTTTGGGAGTACTGGGGGTAAGAGTAGGGTTGTTGTTGAAGTATCTGACGTTCCAGAACCTTATAATATTAAAAAAGTTGAGTGTAGAATTAGATATGATGCTCGTGGTAATACTTTAAAACCAAAAATGACAGATATTTCTCTCGAAGATACGGATGGAAAAACATCGAAAATTCCAAACTACTTATTTTTTTCAATTAAAATGCTAATTGAGGATGTTGCAAAAGAAACACTTAATGAAATTTTGGCTGAAAAGGGCATTCGTAACAAATTTAGAGATCAATACCAAATGGAAACAATTCTCCGTAAGAGGGGAGTGCATTATCCTAGTAAGCTAGAAGAAATTTTTAAAGATAGGTTTATTCGTTTGGAATATTATCCGGCTGGAACTACCTTTAAAATCAAGATAAAAAGTTATGATAAGGATGCTTTTGAATTGGCATTATCTTCTTTATGGCTCTTATCAAATTTTGGAGGTATCGGTTTCCGCTCAAGAAAAGGAGCAGGAAGTATTATGGCCAGACTTCTGAAACGTAGCTCAGAATTTAAAGAGCAAATTGAAAGACTATTTTCCCTTAACTGGGAGAATATTGATGCTGCCAATAGTTTTTGGGACAACTCAATAAAGCGTATCTGTCAAAAGATCGGGTTAAGTTGTAATGGTTCGAGTAGTGGAGTATCTCTTTACCCGGATATATGTGAACTTGTAGTTTTGGAATCGACTGCATCGAAAGACAACTGGTTTGAAGCTGTGCAGGAGTTAGAAAAAATCTATGCTGGTGAGCTTAAAAAAGGTAAAAACTGCATTGGAAAACTTAGACGGAGGTATGAGGGAGGTGTTAGATTTAAATTTGCAGATAGAGATGATCCAAATTGTAAAGACTTCTCGCATGTTGTGGTAAGGGACGGCAAAGATTTAAAGGATTTAGGCAGAGAGACACATGAAAGAAGATTTTACTTTGGATTACCGTTAATATTCTCGAATTGGAAAATTCAAATTGAAGGACACAATCAGAAGAATCCAAAAAAACCATACTCTCGCAGGGCATCATCCATAATTTTGACAGTTAAAAAAAGAAATGGAGAGTACCTACCAATGGTAGTAATTATACCATATCAATTCTTACCTTCTCACGAAGGTAAATTCGCCGTAATAAAACGTGACCATAAAAATATCATTCAAATCACTAAAAATGGGCGACCTACCAATAATGAATGGTTTATAGATTGGTTGAAAAATGATGTGGTAAAGCGGTTTGAACAACGAGGTTTCATTAAAGTTTATCCATAGGAGATGTTCAAATGGCTGTGACAGAGCGAAATGACGATTTTTGGAAAAACAAAATCAGAGCGTTTTTGCACGATCCGCCGGATAAGATTATTAAAATTCAGAATCATGAGAAAAGAAGGAATAAAATACTTGGCGATGAATTGAAATTTAGGAAAGATAGAGGCGTTGGTAAGTTAATTTTCACATCAGATTTAATGGCATCATCTCTTCAAAGGATAGACCTCGAAAAAGTTGACGGCAAAATGCTATCGTCAACGTTTTACAAAATACACGGCGGGAACTACATTCTGGTTGGAGTCCCCGTATTAAGACACCCAATTAGTGGAAACATCAGAGAATACAGCCTGATAACTTCCACTTTGCCGAATTTATCGACCAACTTTGGCGAAGAAGAATACGAAGAAAAATTTAACGAAATTCTTGGACTCTTCTTAAAAGCTGAAAAGGAAGCTTTTAACGAACTAGTAAAATTAGACGATCCAGAAAAGAGCTACTTCACCCTATGGAGATATTATCCAGAACTTCTAAAGAAAAAAGTGGCTGAAAAATTCAATAAACATCGTGAATCTAAAGAATCATGCAAACAACTTGCCGAAGAATTCGTAAACTTAACAGCGTACACTTTAAGCCCCGATCATATGCTTTTCGACCATGCGGACGCCACTTCAGCCATATACGGTGCTCTAATCAAAAGCGAGGCTGAAAATGCGTCTGAAGAAAGCCGTAAACCAGCTTTACTCATGTTCAAGCTCTCTCCGGTTCAGGATTTCATAAAAAACGCAAGAAAAGAGCGAGATCTGTGGGCTGGTAGCCACCTGCTAAGCTTTCTGATTTTTCAGGCTGTAAAAGTTATCGTCGATGAATTTGGTCCAGATGCAATAATCTTTCCCCATCTCAGGGGTCAGCCATTTTTCGATAACTCGTATGAGAAAAAGTTCGAGGATGTTCCTGATGACCTCAAGCCAGAAAGCCTCGATGACAAGCTGAAGATAGCGAACATACCCAACAGATTTTTAGCGATAGTGGGGTTTAAGAAGCAAGAAATCGGGGACATCAAATGTAAAATTGAAAAGGTTGTTAGGGATACGATTTTGGGGATCTTTAACTACTGTTGGAGCGATGAGGGAGCCATCAACGACCGCATTTTAAAGAAAGTTGAAGACAAATTGAAGGAACTGAAGGGGGAAGCGGAAAAGAAAGGCAGGACGAACGATGTAGAAAAGTACGAAAAAGCGTTGGAAAAACTCGGTGAACTATCGAAAGAGTATTACCAACGCTTAGCTGAAAATTACTTCCGAATCACGTTGGAGGTTTTGGAGGTTCCATTTGAACTAGATGAACGTGGTAAGAGCAAAGAGGAAAGCTACGAAACTTTGGAGAACTTCGTTAAAAGTTTAAACCTTCCAAAGAATGTTGAAAAGAAATATCTTGATTGGTTAAGCATGTTGAAGTCCTTTGGAGCACATCCAGCAAACGTTTTCGATTTGTACGCTTTGATGTTTGAAGTTCTGGAGGAAATTGTGGGGATAGAATCGAGAAAATTCGAGAAGGTGGAAGGAAGAAGTGCGTACAAGTGTTCGCTTTGCGGTGGGCTTGAGGCTATTGGCGGTGAGGACTACGTTTTAATGAGACACTTGTGGTCTGTAATAGGAGATGTTAAACCATCTGAAATACGAGATGCTAAGCCGTTTACGTTCAAAAAGAACGAACATCTGTGCCCTGTCTGCCTGATTAAGAGGTGTTACCACGAGTGGCTTAAAAATGTGGGAAAAAACGGAAAACCGTGGAATGTAGACGCGGGATTTGAGTCAGTTTCAAAAGTAGCGTTGAAGAAAGTCATTACGAAATCTGAGGAATTGGGAGTAAAAATCACGTTTTACGATATTATGTATAATAAAAAATGTGCTTCGGAATTAGACCTTCTGGAACATTATAATATTTATTGGAATGCAATAAGAAGAATTTTAGACAGATTTAAATTAAAGCATGATGAGGACTTGTTCTATAAAGAAAACTTGAGTAGTGTAAAGTCATTAGCCAAAACGTTGGGTTTGGACGAGGACGAAATTGTAAAATATGTGAAAAATGTCGAAAGCCTGCTAAAAACCGCTAGAGAAAGCATAGAAGAAATTGAAAGTCGAGTTGGTGAATTCGAGAAGTACTACTCCATCCTGATAATGGACGGCGACAACATGGGTAAACTGCTCATCGGCGACGAAATGGAATGCGTTGCTGATTATCTCCACCTAGAGGTTTTGAAATATCTGCCCCAAGGTGCAAAAGAAAAAGTCGAAAAAACTAAAAGGCTCGTCACCCCGACAACCCACGCGGCAATAAGCCGAGCTTTAGCTTACTTCTCAATCAACAAAGTTCCCGAAATCGTCGAAAAGCACAGAGGTGAGCTAATCTACGCCGGAGGAGACGACGTTTTAGCCTTGCTACCCGTTGATACGACCCTCAGATGTGCTTACGACATCCAAAACGAATTCAACAAAGATTGGGACGGCTGGGAACTACTTCCAGCTAAAACCATGAGTGCTGGCATACTCATCGTTTACTACAAACATCCGTTATACGATGCACTCGACAAAGCTCGTGAGCTGGAGAAGAAAGCCAAAGAGATGGGCAGGAACGCCGTTGCCATAGGATATTTGGCGAGAAGCGGAACTTATAATGAGGTTGTATTCAACTGGAGTATTGTTCCTAAGCTTGGAAAATCCGTCGAACTCATCAAAAACTCTGAAAAAAATGAGGAACCTAGCTTATCTAAGAGGATAATCTACCATGTTACTCAAGAGATTGACGCTCTACCAAATGATGAAAACGCCGTAAGGGAGTATCTGAAATACGAGTTTTCGAGACACTACAAAGGAAGCGAAGAAGTTGAGCATTTTGTGGATGATGTGATAAGTTTAGCTAAGAACGTTAGAGTTAAAGTATCTAAGGAAGATTTCGCAGATTTACAGGATTTAATGGTTATAGACAAAATCAAAAAATCGTCCCTTAATAGAGTTAACTTAGAGATTTTGAATCTAATTAGTGAAAATAATCTTACGTGTGGAAGATTATACGATAAATTTAAGACAATTTTGCGAGAATACTTGAAGGAAAACAACTGTGATTTCTACGAAAGACTCTACGGTTTGATCTTGAAGAAACAGATAAAGGGATTATTTATTCTTTTGAAGATCTTAGTCGATTGCGACGCTGAGTTTGGAGGTGAAAGCTATGAAGATTATCATCGAGCCTAACG
Organism: Archaeoglobaceae archaeon; assembly: GCA_015520485.1. Classification (GTDB taxonomy): domain Archaea; phylum Halobacteriota; class Archaeoglobi; order Archaeoglobales; family Archaeoglobaceae; genus WAPX01. The sequence goes on along the minus strand of WAPX01000033.1, from coordinate 34,760 downwards.
ACGTTTTACTTTTCCGAGAGTCTAAACCCTTCATGGCTGGAGAAGGACATCTGGCAAGGAGTGTTTTTCCTCTCCCTCAGGTTATAGCTGGAGCTATAAGGAGTAAGATTTTGATTAATTCTAATTTTTCCGACGAAGCTAAGGAACTTGTAGGTTTTAAAAAAGATGAGCCAAACTTCAAGATTTTAGGGAATTTTCTATTTAAGGATGAGGAATTTTTTACCACACCGCTCGACATAGCTAGAGCTAAAGACGTTGACGGTTACTTTTTCGTTAAACCTTTGGAGGTTTGGAATGGCAAGTTGATCTTTGGTGGTAAGCACATCCACTTTAAGAGCGTTGGTGGTTATCTGAGCTACGATAACCTTGTTAGATATCTCAAGGGTGAACTAAACGAGGATGAGCTTGGGGATGTGGTAGCGGATGGTCTCTTTGAAAAAGAAAGCAGAATTGGAATAAAGCTCGGTGAAACAAAAACGACTGAGGAGGGTTATTTCTACAAGGTTGAATTTTTGAGGTTTAAGAAAGACGTTAAGCTGTCTGTTTGGTTGGGTAATGGTTGTGAGGGTGTCAAGGAGTCGTTAAGCGATAAAGGATTGATAAAGTTGGGTGGAGAAGGTAGATTTTCGAAGTTTAAGGTCGAAGACGAAAATCCGTTGAACAAACTTGAAGATGCATGGGATGAAATAAAGGAAAAGATCAACAGAGAAAAGAGGTTTAAGCTCTACATCGCAACACCGCTTTCGGTTAAAGACAGTAAAGGTTGTTTTAGTTGGGATATTAGCCATTGCATTGAAGAACTTAAAAATGAAAATCAAAAATTAAATATAAAAATTAAAAGAGTTTATCCACTCATCGGTAAACCTATAACCTTCAGCGGTTGGGACTACGCAACAAACAATCCAAAGCCCAACAGATATGCTATTCCAGATGGCAGTGTTTATTTCGTCGAGTTTGAGGGAGAAATCGAACGTAATGAACCTTATTTAAAGCTTGGGGAATTAGCAAAGTTGGGATTCGGTTTATGTTTTATGGGGGGTGTGGTAGACGAAGAAAATCTTAGTCGTTCCGTGGGGTAATCCGTTTCAGTGGGAGCCTATAACTTATGAATTTGGTGGCAATAGTTTAGAGAGTACAAGCACTCTTCCAATTTTAATTGAGTCTCTGAATCCAGACGAGGTGATAATATTTACCCTCGACACACTCGCAAACATTAAAATTAAAGGAAAACCCGATATAAATCAAAAAACGTTCTCTAATTACTCGGATGTGAAAGAAGATGTCGAAAACAGAGTTAAGTGGTTTTTGGAGAAAGAAACAATTGCAAATCTATCTGACTCGAGCTTGAAAGAAAAAATGACAAAATTACTTAATAGTAGAAGAATAAAAATTGTCGTAGCACCGGGTGTTGGATCGTTCAAGAATATAAAAGTCGAAGGGGAAATGCTTGACTTCTATCACTACGCCCTTTACAAACTTTCTAAAGAGTTGCCAACCGGCAGTATGAAAGTCTACCTCGATCTGACGCACGGAATAAATTTCATGCCAACCCTCCTGTACAGAGCTTTAAACAACCTTCTCGGTCTTGCAGCTTTTGTAAACAATTGCAGATTTGTTGTTTTAAATTCAGAACCATATCCACAGGGATTCTCCAAAGAAGAAAAAGATGCTGTGGTATCTGAAACCGTTCTTCGTATAAGAGTAGTCGAAGATAGGTTCGTCCAACCAAAGCCGATCTATTCAAAGGTAAAGGATAGGAGTTTGGCTACTTTTATAAGCTCCTTGACAAACGGTTTTCCGTTGGTTTTTACAACGTTCTATCCAGAAATCGATAAATTAAAAAAATCTTTTATTAATGAAGAGTTAGAGAACTTCTTGAGAAATATAGAGATTAAGAGTGGAAACGTTAAACGTAAAAAATGTTTATCTGAAGATTTTAAAACATCGTCAAAGATCTACTATTTGATAAGGGTTTTAAACGCCTCAAACAAGCATGAACTACCTAAAACTGAAGTCTCGATAGATGACTTGGAATGTTTAATCGAGCTAATCTTTAAGAAGATTACCCGGTTGGAGGTTATTACCAAGCGTGACGTTAGACAGATACGAGATGTCGTTAAAAAAGCGAGTAAAAAGGATGGCGAGGTTGGAGATAGGCTTAGAAGCGGAGAAAAATTGCTATATCTCGACGTTTATAACTTTGCTAAAGATAAAAATTTCGATAGAAAAGATAAAATTGATCCGAGGGATTTCATAGCTCATTCCGGGCTGATCAGTGATCGTATTTACGTAAGATTGGATAACGGGAAAATGACACTTTCCTACGGGGATCTTGAAGAAATAATGAACCTGTCGATTAAGTCCATGTGGGGTGATAGAGGTGACTGACGTTAATTTAAACAGAATAAGGGAGATACTATCTGAACATAAAGAACTATTGAAGAAAAGGTTTAAGGTTAAAGAAATCGGATTATTCGGCTCCTACGTGAGGGGAGAGCAAAAAGAAACGAGTGACGTTGACGTGCTGGTGGAATTCGAAGAAACGCCCACGTTGTTGGAGTTCGTGGAACTTGAAAACTATCTGTCCGAACTTTTGGGTGTTAAAGTCGATTTGGTCATGAAACGAGCTTTAAAACCCAACATCAGAAAATTCGTTTTAAAAGAGGTAGTGTATGTATGAGGAGAAGTGATACCGATTACGTCAGAGATGTATTGAACGCAATTGAAAGAATTGAGGAGTTTGTAGAAGGTATGGACTTCGATGACTTCTTGGAAGACGTAAGGACACAATATGCGGTTGTAAGGGCTTTGGAGATAATCGGTGAGGCAGTTAAAAACATCTCCAATGAGCTAAAGGAAAGACATCCGGAAATTCCGTGGAAGTCTATCGCTGGCATGAGAGATAAGCTGATTCACGCTTATTTTGGCGTTGATTTGGAAGTTGTGTGGCTAACTGTCAAGAAAGACATTCCGAGAATTAAGCCTGTTTTTGAGGTGTTGTTGAACGAAGCTGAAGGAGGTGATAGTCGTGTTTGAAAAAGCTGTTATTTTGGGTTTATACAGCATAACGCCCGTGCATGCGGGGAGCGGGGCGGAGCTTAGTGTCGTGGATTTGCCGATACACAGGGAGAGGCATACGCAGTTTCCGGTAATTTGGGGGCAGAGTTTGAAGGGTGTTTTGAGGAGAGCTTACGAAAAAACTGATAACACCGACAAAGAAAAAACGAGGGTTATTTTCGGTCCCGACACCAACAAAGCATCAGATCATGCGGGAGCTATAAGCGTCGGCGACGCCAAGATTTTGCTGTTCCCCGTTAGGAGCTTGAAGGGTGTCTTTGCTTACGTTACGTGTCCGTTGGTTTTGGAGAGATTTGTTGAAGATGTCGAGTTTATGTCAAAAATTAACGAAATCAACGAAGAAAGCAAGAATAAAAATATAGGAAACAAAAATATAGAAACAGTCAGAAAATTTATTAAGAGGCTAACAGATGACAGCGAAGAAGAAAACGGAAGTTGTGAAAAACAGACATTATCTGAAACGAATGCCGTAGTTTTTGGAAGCGATCTTGTAGTCAAGAGGAACAGTAAAAATTACGTAGTTCTTGAGGATTTACTGCTTGAAGCTAACAACAATGACAAAAAGAAAGAAAATAGCAACAACGATAAAAAAGCTTTAGTAAATTTGCTTAAAGAAATTCTACCAGAAAACGTCAAGGATAAATTAGATAAAAAGCTTGTAATAGTCAGCGATGATGTTTTTACGGCATTCGTAACTACGACGACTGAAATCGTCGCTAGAGTCAAAATCGACGCGAATACTGGAACAGTTCAAAGAGGTGCTTTGTGGTACGAAGAGTATTTACCAAGCGATACTCTGCTGTACTCACTTATAACGATTGGAAAACCAAGGATTTGGGGTAAGAATGACAAGGAAAGAAGGAGAAATGAGATGGCAATAATGAAGGCATTTGGCTGTAGTAGTTTAGATGATTGCGTTGAAAAAATGGCTAAAGAACTTGAAAATGTGGACAGTCACTTGCAAATTGGAGGTAACGAAACGGTTGGTAAGGGTTTCGTTAATGCTAAAATTCGGGGTGGTGAAACATGAACGTTCTGCGGAGTCTGGAACAAAAAAGGTCTAACTTTGCTTACGATCTACTTAAGAAAGTGGTAGAGCTTAGGGATATGGAAAATCTTGCAAGATTAAATGAACTACTTAAAATTATTTGCAAAACGAACGTTAGTTTAACGAAGGATGAATTCGATGTTCTAAGAACTGACAAAAAAGGTAAGAAAAAGAATATTTTAGATAACAAATTTCAAAAGACTCTTGAAGAAAAATTGTCATCTTATATAAGTCGATCACCCACGATGATCTTAGTGAATGACTTGGGAAATACTATGGCTTTCTACATATCGAAAATCGGTGTGCAGCCGGAAAAGATTCCGGGGATTATAAGGGAATTCAAAAACGCTTGTAAAAATGGTGAAGCCGATGGATACAAAAAACAAGTTTTAGATGTTTTGAAACACGACAAAATAGCATATCTAATTTTGTACACAGCTATAAACGATTGGCTTAAGAACAGTGAGATCGGTATAATCAAAAATGCTGAAGATGTCCTTGATTGGTTCAGGAAAGACGAAACGACTTCACTTGACGTTCTACATGCGACAAAGGAAACGATTGAGCTGTTGAAGTGGATGAGGAGGTTTGCAGACGCTATGCTTGAAGTGGGTGATGTAGAATGAAAGTTTTTCTTCAAGACTATTACTTGAGAAGTTTGGGGTGGTATGCCTTCAAAGAAGCTATAGTAGATGGGAGTCTAAACTTATCACTTTACTTCGATAAATACATTAATGAAAGTGCCTTATTGAATTCATCCAATAAAGCTAAAGTATTTTCCGTAAGTTTACTTAAAAATTACAGTCGAATTGAAGCAGAAATCAGTAAGCTAATTGATAGTCTGAATAAACTCATTGGTATTGTGGAAATTAACGGACAGGATAACGAAAAAGTCGAAAAAGTAGAAGTTTTAGAAAACCTCAAAAATATTCTTAACCTTGTTGAAGACGGTAATGTCTTCAGCATCGATTCTAAGAAAATAGATCAAGCAAAAAAGCTATTCAATAAAAATAACAAAAAACAGTTAAAAGAGGTAAACGCAATCGTTAAATCTATTAAAGAAAATCTCGACAAGATTGAAAAATACAATGTTTTTGATATTTTTATTAGTAAAAAAATCTTCGATGAATATATACAATTTTTTGAAAAGCTCTTAGATGGATTGTATAACAATCTCGAAATTAAAACATTTAAGCTGAAAACGAGATCACGCCTGATCGTAGGTTTGGGCGACGAAAGCGTTTACGAAACGAGCATTCGCTTACATCGCAACTACGGAGTTCCTTACATTCCGGGTTCAGCTTTGAAAGGTGTTGCGAAGCATTATACCATCTATAAACTCGTTGAAGACAATTACAGCCGTCTTGAGTCAAAATTTTCGGAAAATGACTTTTTTGAACTGGCTGGAAAAATTCAAAAGCTATTGGAAGAGCCAAACGATGATAAAACAAAAGAATTTGAAAACTTCAGTTTTGGAGTGAACGGTAAAAGCGTTACATTTGGTGACGCCCGCAAAATTTTTGGAACTCAAAAACAGGAAGGCTCGGTTATTTTCTTTGACGCATTTCCCGACCCAGCATCCATCAAAGGCAAACCCGTACTGGAACTCGACATCATGAACCCCCACCATCAGCCCTATTACCAAGGAAATGAACCACCGGGAGACTGGCACAGCCCGAACCCCATCTTCTTCCTGACTGTTCCAGATGGTACTGAATTCCAGTTCGCAATTGCACCACATAACGACGAAACAGATTTATCTCTCCTCGATAAAGCCGCAGCAATCCTTAAAGAAGCTCTGAAGGAACACGGTGTTGGAGCTAAAACGAGTCTGGGCTACGGGAGGTTAGTATAATTTGAATTGTTTTTCAGCTTTAGCCAAACTTGAACTTAAAAACGGAGAAAAATACTTCCAGACCCTTGAAGGCCACACCAAAGATGCACTTAAAATACTCAAAGCGTACATCCGGCAAAATTACAGCGTAATCACCCAGTTCTGCGAAAGATGGGGGTTAAACCAAGAAAAGTTCTTGAGAAACCTCTTTTTAACAGTATACCTCCATGACATAGGAAAACTGACAAAAGAGTTTCAGAGAAATATCAGGCAAAACAAAAGATCTCAAAAGTACCCACATGCCTACTACGGCTTCTTTTTGCTTTACGAGTCTTTCACAGATACAATTATAGATGTTCAAATAGAGCTTGCTGCAATTCTCGGTCATCACACCCAGCTATATGACCAGATATATTGCGATCACGATCGGTTTGAGAGACCCACTTTTCTCGTAGATGAGATAAAAAAGTTCGTGAACAATGCCACGAAAGTCTACACAGACCTCGGGTTCAATGAGTTTTTTGAATTCAATAAACTTGATATCGTAATTCACGAGTCGAGGCCAAGACCAAAAGTAATTGACACAGCTAGAAATAATTTTATTAAAAAAATAAATAGATTTGTAAATGAGAGTAAAAGCTGGGAACGGATTAAATCAGTATTTACTTATTTATTTGCAATACTTCAGACATGCGATGACTACTCAAGTGCCCACTTCTCGAAATTTGTAAAAGACAACGACTGCGAAGAAAAACTATTCGACAGTGTTCTCGAAAATCCAGACGAATATGTTCCAGTTCTGCAAGTTAATGACCCCATTACAAAGATTCTTGGAGGTAAAAATCTATACAGATTCCAAAAAGATCTACTTGATGCACCAAAATTTGTAACACTCTTTGCTCCGTGTGGTAGAGGTAAAACTGAGGCAGCGTTGCTATGGGCACTGAATGCACTGAAAAAACACAGAAGAAATAAGATCGTTTTCGCAATGCCCACACAGACAACAAGCAATGCCATGTATGACAGACTAAAAGCCATATTTGGTGAGAAAAACGTTGGACTTTATCACGGAAGAAGCTTCATAAAACTCAGGGACGATTCAAAGAAAGAAAAAGAAGAGGAATTTGAGGAAGAAAAAGACTTGGATGAAATAAGAGGCGAGACTTTCAAAGGAAGTATCTTTTTCAAACCGATAACAATTACGACAATCGATCACCTGCTATACTCATTCGTTAAGGGTTTCAGTCAGGCTGATTTTGCTCTGGGAAATTTACAAAATGCTGTTATTATTTTCGATGAAGTGCACTACTATGAGAAGTTAACCTTGGAGCACCTGCTGACACTGTTTAGGTTACTAACAAAAATGGACATCCCTCATTTACTCATGTCCGGAACTTTACCAGATTTTATGCTTAAAGAGCTGAATAGCAACTACAAACACATTACTGATAAAGAGGGTCTTGAATCCAAACCGTTCAAGCTTGAATTATATGAGAGTTCAGTATTTAGTGACGATGTCATAACTGAGATCGCAGAAAACTACAGAAAAGGGCTAACACAGTTTGTAATTTTAAATACTGTTGAAAGAGCAAAACAGCTTTATTTAATGCTGAAAGATGAATTAAAAAACATAGATGATCTAAACATAATGCTCTATCACTCTCAATTTACTTACAACGATAGGGTGAGAAAAGAGAACGAAATTTACAGTAGAATCAAAAACAAACCCTTTATTCTGGTTGCAACTCAGGTAATTGAAATTTCGTTAGACATTTCGTGTGACATTATGTATTCTGAACTGGCCCCACCAGATGCCCTCGGGCAGAGGGCTGGAAGACTTAACAGAAAGGGTAAAAACTGGAGAAATAAAATTGAGCATACTTTAAAAATATTTTTACCAGAAAAATGTTATCCCTACGAAGAAGAGTTGCTCAGGAAAGTGCAATTGTTCACAGGAGAGTACCAAAGGCCAATAAGTTACAGAAACATTAAAGAGTTTTGTGACAGGGTTTATGCAGATTACACATTCGATATACCAAGTAATTTGTTGTCTATCTTCATAGAATGCACGATCTTTGGATACAGGTGGAAAGACATTGCATTTGATGAGGAAACGGGGAGAATATTCAGAGTAAGAGATGAAAAAATTCAGCATGTTGACGTTATACCCGAGTGTATCTACAGAGAAAAGGCTAATGATGCTCTCAAAATCGAAAATATGGCAAAAATACCGTTATATTATTTGCAGAGAGATCTAAAAGAAAGCTTAGGATGTTTTTACCCTGTAGAGGTTCCAAAAAATAAAAATAAAAGAACGAAAACATACTGGATTTGCTGCTATCCATACAGTTACGAGATAGGATTTGATTACAGTGCAGGAGTTAACGGCATATATATTTTGTAATTATATAATAAAAATATCAGATACGATCCAAAAAACAAAATCACAAAAACCCCATCTCCTTTGCCTTTCTTATTACAGCCTCCACTTCCTCTTCCACACTCATTCTGTGCGTGTGCAGGACGAGCTCAGGATTCTCGGGCTCCTCGTAAACCCCATCCAAACCCGTGAGCTCCTTCAGCTCTCCCTTCAGAGCCTTGTTGTACAGCCCCTTTGGATCTCTTTTAATTCTCACGTCCACCGGACATTTCAGGTACACCTCCATGAAGTTCTTTATCTCTTTCCTCGCGTACTCCCTCGAAGACCTGTACGGAGCTATTACGGAAACTATGGCTATAACTCCATTCCTCGCCAGGGTTTCCGCAAAGTGGACGACCACCTTGTTGTGCATTTCCCTCTCCTCTCTGCTAAATCCAAGGTCTGGATAGAGTTTGCTCCTTATCCCGTCTCCGTCGAGGACTTCTGCAGTGTATCCCATCTCCTCAAGCTTTTCGTGCAGTGCATTTGCCAAAGTGGTTTTACCGGCTCCACTCGGTCCGGTAATCCATACGACGAAGCTCATACCAGAACATTCCCCCTCAGCCCCAGCTTTTCGGGGTTCAGGCCGAACAGGCTGAGAACTGTCGGGGCAAAGTCGTATATGCTGCAGGTTATTTCCCTGCCCTCACCAGTTCCTTCCGGAAGTTTTAATGCGAAAACGCCGTATTCTGAGTGGACAGCATCATCCGGCCCGGTATCGTTTTCAAGCAGGTAGGGCGTTTCGTAACCGAGAGTTCCGGCTGAGCGCCAGTACAGGTTGTCGAAGTAAACCATCATATCCGGCTTATCACCCCTGCACACGGGGTAAATATTTTCGGGATAGAACACCTTGGTATTCCATTTTTCTCCGTCAATACCCCTTATGCTTCTCACTGCATCAGCAACCTCATCTCTTACACTTTCGTATTCGGATTTCTTTACTACACCCTTTGCCTCTCTTCCCTCCACGTTGAGGAAAATCCTTGCGTAGTATCCTCCCCACGCCCACGCCACGGTTTTTTCCCAGTCGATGTCGAGCTGCTCCAGCCTAATTCCCGGTTTTTCCAGTTTTTCTCTGTTTTTAACTTTCAGCAGTCCCTCCTCTATCAGCCACTGGTTCACGGCAAAACAGCCCTTCATCTTTTTTATTCCGTGATCGGAAACTATTGCTATCGCCGTGTTTTCGTCTAAAAGCTTTACTGTCTTTCCGATTTCTTTATCGAGCAGTTTATAGTATTCGGGTATCACTTTTTCGTACTTTCCCTTTTCGTGCAGGTGGTGCGTTTCGTCAAAAAATCTCCAGAAGGCGTGGTGTATTCTGTCAAGCCCTATTTCCACGAACTCGAAGTAATCCCAGTTCTTGTTTTCAATCATGTACCTTATCAGCTCAAACCTCTTCTCCGTCATCTCCCAGACGCCCTCCACTATGCTGTCTCTGTCGTCCTTTCTGAAGGGGACGTCGAATATGTAGTCTCCAACGACGCTTTCCACTTCTTTTTTGAATTCTTTCGGATAGGTGTAGTTAACGCTGCTGTCCGGCGTTATAAAGCAGGAGACGAGCCAGCCGTTAACGGGTTTGGGCGGGTAAGAGGGAGGGATGCCTATTAAAACAGACTTCTTCGGGGCTATGTAGTCCCATATCGCCTTTTCCTTTACCATGAGGCTGTGAGCTATCCATATATCACTGTAACTGTTGCCTTTTCTGTGCCTGAAACCGTACAAACCGAGTTCACCCGGCGTTTTTCCTGTTGCCATGCAGATCCAGGCGGGAATGGTTATGGCGGGAATCGTGCTCGCCATCGCGCCGTGAATTGATGCTTTCACTATCCTCTTTACGTTTGGCAGGTCGTCGATGAATCTGTCAAACAGCAGTTCTGGAGGAGCGGAATCCAGTCCGATTACGAAAACTCTCTTGCAGCTTTCAGTCATCGCATCACCTCTGATAAATCGAATCCCATTTCTCTGACTCCGTCCTTAATGATCTCCATTGCTTTTTTCATCGCACTCTCGTCAGCGTTAAAAACACAGCCGAAGACTTCGGCTTTTCCTCCTGCGTTAATGCCTGCACCTCTCAGCCTCTCTATGAGCTTTTTCACGTTTTCGTTACCTTTTCCAACCCTTAAGTATATCTGGTACTTTCCGTTAAATCCTTTGTTTACAGCAACGCACAGCTTTGCCTTTCTTTTCCAGACGATTTCCCTGATGACCTTTGATATGATTGCGTTTGATGAAAAGAAGCTGACAAAAGCAACTCCATTTTTTATTTTTGCCTCACTGACAGCTCTGCTTATTTCTTCCTCCACCTCTCTTGCCTTCTCAATCCAGTCCTCTCTCTCCAAAACGTCGTCTATCCCGGCTTTACGGAGGAAAAGGGCAGCCTCCTCAACCCCATACCTGTCCACGCACATGTAGTTCGAATCCACGAGCCTCACGGCTTCAATCAGGTCTCTCTTTTCCAGACCTTCGCTCTCCATAATTTTCTCCGCCCTCTCTCCAAAATCCTCCATTTCGAAAAGACTTTCACCAACATCTCCCAAACCGCCGAGAAGCGTCAGGTACGAAGAGTGGTCGAACATCTCGGAAACAACGAAGCTCGCGGATGGATAGGCAACACCCCTGCTCAGCGGGTTGTGGTAAACTATTTTTTCGTGGACTATTGGCTTCTGTATGTGGTGGTCTATAAAAACAGCCCTTTTCAGCAAGTTCGAATCGGCTAACTTCAAAACTTCCTCTGGCATGTTTAGATCAACGAAGTAAGCGAGTTCCGAGGAAGAAACGCCGCTTTCAATTCTTGCATCGAATCTAAACTCACCTACTGGAGGAGAGAACACGGGCATTTTACCGATCTCTCTCATGAGAATCGCCGCTGAACTTATTCCGTCAGCGTCCCAGTGGTGAACTATTACCTTCATTTTCATTTTAAACACCTTCCTATTTTTTAAAGCCGGCGTTTTTTAATTTTTTTCAGCCTCGCGTTCGTGTAGACAACCCTGTGAATGGCCGTAAGGTGAGAGAGCACGGCAACAACCGCCACAGCCTGCCATACGTATCCGCTCAGCAAACCAGCAACGATTATGAGCAGCCTTTCGCTTCTTTCGGCAATTCCAACGTCGCACCTGTCTATTATGTGTTCAGCCCTCGCTCTCGTGTAGCTAACGAGCAGAGCACCACTCATCGCCAGTATGGCAACTAACCATCTCTTCGTGCAGTAACCCAAAGCTGCAAACACGGCTATATCGACGTATCTGTCAAACACGGAATCGAGAAATCCACCAAAAGCTGTCACTTTTCCGCAATTTCTTGCAAGAGCTCCATCTAACATGTCCATAAATCCGCTGAGGAGTATGAGTATCGCTCCTAAGGTGAAGTGAGAAGTTGCGATAAAGTACGAAGCTGTAAACCCCGTAATCAGACCGAGAAAGGTGACGTAATTCGGTTTCACTCCGGCAGAACAGAGCAGTTTCGTGAAGGGGTCGAGGATTTCAGTCGTGTAAGCCTTTATTTTGCTGAGCATGCAGGCGCTTCTCCCGTTAGCTTATAACGTTTTTCGAGTTTTCCGCCAATTTTTTACCTGAGGGGTTGGAAGTTAAGCACCGGACGGCAGTTAAATGTAAGTTAACACTGGACTGAAAAACTAAAAAACTGAGGTGGTCAAAGTTAACTCAGTTAACTGTTAACTCAGGTCGAAAACACAGTTAGCAAAACTTTGCAGAGGTGCGAGAGTGTACGACGTCGCAGTTGCCGGAGTGGGAATAGCAGGAGCTTTTACCCTGAGGACCCTCTCAAAAAAGCTCAGAGTTGCTGGAATAGATAAAAGGGAAAAACTCGGATATCCCGTCGAGTGCGGAGAGCTCGTACCCACGAAAGAGGAGATGAAAAGCTTACTGCCAGACCTTGAGGACTACTCAATTTTTGACATACCGGAAAAGTACGTCAGCAACAAAACCAGCAGGTTTGAATTTGTTGTGCCGAACGGCAAGAGCGTGGAAGTGGAGTTTGACATGCTCGTAATAAACAGAGACAGGTTCATTTCGGAGGTAGCGGAAAAGAGTGGGCATGAGATAAGAAAGAGAACGAAAATACTGGGTTACGATCCTGAAAACCACAGCCTGAAACTCAGAGACCTGAACAGGATGGAGGACTACAGTCTTAAAGCGAAAGTTCTCGTGGCGAGCGACGGAGCGAACTCCAGAATTGCAAAAACTCTCGGAGTCTGGAAGTACGAAATAGCTTCAGCAAAACAGTACGTGATGGAGGGCGTGGAGTGTGAGGAGGATACAGTTTACATGTACGTTGGAAGTAAAATAGCTCCCGGCGGTTATGCCTGGATAATACCGAAGGGAAAAGGAGTTGCGAACGTTGGAGTTGGAATCAGACAGAGCTTCCTTACGAAGGGGGACAGCATACACAGAGTTCTCGACAGGTTTGTGAAGGAGTACCCCTACAGTTCAAAGTACCTCAAAAGGGCAAAGGTAACAGGCAAAATTGGTGCAGTTGCTCCGGTCGACAAACCGCTCGACAGAACTGTTTTTGACAGAGTAATGCTTGTTGGAGATTCTGCGAGCATGATACTGAGCCACGTGGCAGCGGGAATTCCGGTATCTATGGTTGCGGGGGACATTGCCGGCAGGGTGATAAACGGTTACTTCAACGGTGAAATGGAACTCGAAGAGTACGAAAGAATCTGGAGAGAGAAACTCTTCAGCACCATGATGAGGAGTTACCGGATAAAACAGCTGTGGGACAAAATATCTGGAACGGACGAAAGGCTGTGCAGGTATTTCAGGTTCATAGGGAAAAAGGACATGGCAGACATTCTGAGGAGCAGAATTCCTGTTAAGCTGAGGCTGGCGGAGCCGTTAATACCCGTTATGAACAAAATTTTCTAATATTTAGTTAATTTAAATTCATGTTAATTGTTATCCGCAGTAAGATTTCAGCTTATCCAGTTCGCCCTTCAAATCCCGGCAGCTAATTCTTAAGTAGCTTTTAAGTAGCCATTCGAAAATACCGGGAAACGGGGAAACTGGAAAACAGAGGGGTGATGCTCATGACTTCAAAACTGCAGTACGAATTCAAGAGGAAGCTCGAAGAACTTGAGAAGTTCAAGGGCAGGGGTACCGAGCTCATAACGCTGTACATACCCCCTGATAAGAATATAGCTGACGTTGCTTCCCAGCTCAGAAGCGAGCTCAGTCAGGCGTCCAACATCAAGTCAAAGCAGACGAGAACGAACGTCATGGCGGGGCTGGAAGCCATACTTCAGAGGCTAAAGATGTTCAAAAAACCCCCGGAGCACGGAATGGTAATAATAAGTGGCGTGGTGGAGATAGACGGAAAGCAGAAACACATAACTGAAATAATCGAACCTCCTGAACCCGTACCGCTGTACAAGTACCACTGCGACAGCTCGTTCTATCTGGAGCCGTTAAAGGAGATGCTCAGGGAAAAAGACCTCTACGGGCTCATAGTCATAGACAGGAGAGAAGCCACGATTGGACTGCTGAAGGGCAGGAGGATAGAGGCACTCAGCAGAGCAACCTCTATGGTTCCGGGAAAGCACAGGCAGGGTGGTCAGAGCAGCGTAAGGTTTGAGAGGTTGAGAGAGATAGCAATTCACGAATTTTACAAAAAGGTGGGGGAAAAAGCGACCGAAGCCTTACTCCCGTACAAAGACGAGCTGCAGGGAATTCTTCTCGGGGGACCCTCTCCAACCAAAGAGGAGTTCTACGAAGGCAACTACCTGCACCACGAATTGCAGAGAAAGATCGTCGGACTGTTTGACGTCAGCTACACCGATGAGAGCGGTCTATACGAACTCGTTGAAAAGGCTGAAGACGTTTTGCAGGAACTCGATTTAATGAAAGAAAAGAAACTTATGAATAGATTTCTAAAAGAGGTTGTAAAAGACGGGCTTGCTGCTTACGGAGAGGAAGAGGTGAGAAAGTACATAACTCTCGGAGCCGTTGACACGCTCCTGCTCAGCGAAGACCTGAGACTTGAAAGGGTCAGGTATCGATGCCCGAAGTGTGGAAAAGAAGTAGAAATAACGCTGAAATTCAGGGGAGAAAGCCAGCACGTGTGCGATAAGTGTGGTGTTCCAATGGAAGAAGTGGAGAGAAAAGACATAGTTCTCGAACTCTCGGAACTTGCGGAAAGCACGGGAGCCAAGGTCGAATTCCTTTCAACGGAAAGCGAGGAGGGGGCTATGCTCTATAACGCCTTTGGTGGTATAGCTGCCATACTCAGGTTTAAACCCGATTAAAACCTCAGCATTTTTTATTCACTACCAATTATAAGTTTGTAAGCCTCCTTCAACCCGTCTTCTTTCCCGAGAACGTAAAGTATGTCGCCTTTATAGACCTTTGTATCCGGATCCGGGAATATCACTTCACCATTCCTCTCTATTGCCACCACTATGCAGCCGGTCAATTTTCTTATGTTTGTCTCCTTCAGGGACATGCCATGGAACTTTTCGTTTTTTAACTCCATTTTTTCGAGCATTAACGTGCCCATTTTTCCTATTATTTCTATGAAATCAGCGGCCGTAGGCCGGGTTACGGCAACGCAAACTTTTCTGGCAGAGTCGTGGTAGGGTGAGAGAAGCATATCCGCTCCAGCTCTTTTGAGCTTTTTCTCGCCTCCCGGAGTTCTCAGAACTGCTATCGCAAACACCTTTGGGTTGAGGTCCTTGGCAACCATAACTGCAAAGGCGTTTATGGAGTCGTTGTTCGTGCACGCCACGATGCATTTTGCCCTCCTGATTCCGGCCCTTTCAAGCACATCTTCTTCCGTGCAGTCGCCCTGAATTGCAATTATTCCGTCCTCTCTGGCACTGACAACCCTCGTTGCATCGGAATCAACAACGACTACTTTTTTCAGCTCTTTTATGAGCTCCTTGGCCATTTCCTTACCCATCCTGCCATAACCACAGATTATACAGTGATTTTCCATTTTTTCCAACACTTTCTTCCACCTCTCAATCCTCCTTTCAAGAAGAATGGGGAGTATAGCGTCAACGGAATACAGAAACGTGGCAACGCCAAAAACCATGAGGAACATCGAAAGAATTTTTCCGAGCACGCTGAGCTTTCCGACTTCCCTGTATCCGGTGGTCGTTATCGTGAGCACAGTCATGTAAAGGCAGTCAAACCAGTCCCACCCCTCAATAACGTGATAGCCCACAGTACCGAGAACTGTTATCGCTATAAGCATGCCCACTACTCTGAGAACCTCTCCTTTCAGTCCATTGCTCCTGCTGATTTCTGTGATGTCAGTGTTCTTTCTCACCAACTCTATTTTATCGAAAAAACCGGTAATATATCTGTCGTCTGAGTAATGATTATGAACATTAACAACAATTATTTTACGTATAATCAAAAATTTAATAGTTTAGTAGCAAGCCAGTATTAAACAGTGTTAACAAAATTATAACAAAGTTAAAAACGAAAACTAAAATTTCATGTACTTCTCACACCTTTCCAGACTTTTTACCAGCAGCTCCACAGTGTTTCTGTAGTCCCTCATGTCTATTACCTCAACAGGGGTATGGATGTACCTCGCCGGTATGCTCACAACTCCCGAAGGTACGCCCTCTCTCGTCAGGTGTATCGCAGTAGCATCCGTAGTGCCGCCTTCTCCAACCTCGAGCTGGTAGGGTATGCCGTTTTTCTCGGCCGTCTCTCTCAGAAGCCTGAGGACATTTCTGTGGGCTATTAACCCCCTCCCGCTCGCATCAGCGACAGTTATGGCAGGGCCTTTTCCGAGGTTTATTTCCTGATTCACGTTTACACCCGGGAAGTCCGTTGCGACGCAGACGTCAACAGCAATTGCAAGGTCTGGATTTATTGAGAAAGCTGACGTCCTCGCTCCTTTAAGCCCTACCTCTTCCTGAACTGTAAAAACGGCGTAAAGAGTGGCTTCACACTCAGCCTGTTTAAAAACCTCTACAACTGCGGAAACGCCAGCCCTGTCGTCTATGGCTTTTCCCGTAATTCTGTTCTCTCCAAGCCTTGAAAGCTCTCTGTCCATTGTTACAGGAGATCCCACCTCGACTCCCATGTTCTCTGCATCCTCTCTCGACTCAGCACCGATGTCTATGAACATGTCTTCTATCTTTACCACCTTTTTTCTCTCCTCGTCCTTCATTATGTGCGGGGGTTTGCATCCGAAAACTCCACTGATTTTTCCATTTTTCGTGTGAACGAACGCTCTCTGGTTCAGAACTGTCTGGGAGAACCAGCCACCCACCGGTGTTATCCTGAGAAAGCCCTTTTCTTCGATGTGTTTGACCATGAACCCTATTTCGTCCATGTGGGCGGCGAGCATTACCTTCTTCTCATCGCCCCTTCTCATGGCAATCAGATTTCCCATTCTGTCAACCCGAAGCTCATCGGCAACTCCTTCAAGCTCAGACTTTATGAGCTCTCTTACCTCGTCTTCGTAACCGCTTATTCCGTGTGCGTTGCACAATTTCTCAAGAAGAGCAAATGAGTTCGAGGCCATACGTTCAATACACGGGTGAGAGTATATAAAAGCAGTGTCCGAAAGCGCGCTAAACTAACTGCAGCATGTAAAGCCAAAAATAAAAGTAAAGTAATTTAGCGAGTTCTCCTCTTAACTGCTAACGCCAGCAGTGCGGCAACCGCTATGACCGCTTCAAATCCCGGTGTTCTGGTTTTTGCCGTTTTGTTGCCGGTCTTATTGCCGGTTACGTTCGTGCCTGCACTTGCGTTTACAGTGCTGTTTACAGTGTTATTTGTCAAAGCATTTTTGTTTTTCACCTTTACCGTTCCGTTAAGCTTTTTAACCCGGTTTTTAACCGAAACGTTGACGGGGACGCTAGAAGCGTTTGTGGCATTTACGTGCATCTTCTGTCTGTAAACCATCGAAGCGTTTGTAGCGTTTGTAGCGTTGGTTGACTGAACGGAAACGTTTGTCACGTTAACTCCAACCACGTTAAACGTTAAACTGCCGGTTATTCCTATAGCTCTGACAAGAACTCTGTATTCACCGATACCGAGCCTGTCTGTAGGCACATTCAGTATCCACGTACTGTTTGACCCGCCGAGAGTTCTGAAGAAGTTCAGCGTGTGCTTTCCGATCACCTCAACGCTGACGTTCGTTTCCCCGTACAACCCCTCTACCTTTACGAGTATTTTTGCCACATCTCCAAGCGCTATGTTTCTGGTTGGGTTGAGCAGTCCAATCACGAGTTTTGGATTACCCTCTATCTTGATCTCGTGAGGTCCACCGTTCGTTGGAGCCGAAGCATTCGATATATCCCACGTCGGCAGGTTACCTGTACCGACGATGACTATTTTCCAGTATCCGGGATAGAGGTTGGATATCGTGAACTTCTTTGTTGAGACAGATGAATTGAGGTATCCGAGAACTCTCTCAGTCCCGTCGTAAACGTTCACGAGCTTTACAATAACTCCACCTGCATTGCTTTCGTAGTTCGTGACCTGAATGCTAAAAGATGTGCCAGCCCCGTAAACTACCAGCTTTGTACCACTTCCCGTAGTATTGTAGGCAAGGGGAACTGTGAGAAACTGCACCTCGTATACCGGCCTGTGAGTTGTGGAGTTGTAGTAAATCAGGTCTATGTTACTCGCGCTGAGAGCGAGGGCTGAGTTGATTGATGTAACTGTGAGCACTGCGATTGCAATGGCGAGCAGGATTTTGCAAACCCCGATCTTATTTCCTTTCATGATAACAGGTAGTCTTCGTAAGTTTATTAAACTTTGCTGTTTTAATGTTTAAAATAATACGAATGTATTTAATTTTTTTATTTAATTATTTAATTCAGTTAGGAATTCGGTAACGTTTAAAACGTTAAAACGGGAGAGGTCAGAGAAGAAGAAGCGCCACAGCCAGCAGTATGAGTGCTCCTCCAGCTGCCTGCAGGGGTTTCAGAACTTCCCCGAAAAATACGTATCCAAAAACGCCAGCGGAAACAGGCTCAATTAGAGCTGAAATCGAGGATTTTCCAGCTCCACAACCCTTTATACCGTGGTTAAAGAGTGTAAAAGCCAAAGCCGTGGGAATCAATCCGAGACCGGCAATCCACAGCCAGCAGTTTGAATGTGGCAGTCCAAGAGTGATTGATGGAGCCAGCAGGAGAGAAGACATGGCAAGGTACGCAAAGGTTATGTCAAGTGCGTCCATTTCAAGCCTCGCTTTTTTCATCAGCAGGAAGTACACAGCATAACACATCCCGGAAAACAGTCCGAAGACGCACCCTCTTGAAAACCTGTCCGGAGACAGAACGAACCACAAACCTGTAAGGCCCAAAGCGAGGGACAGGTAACTTCTGGCATCAACTCTTTCTCCCACAAGCCTTGATAGGGGTACAACGTAAACAGGTGCCATGTATAGAAGGAGTGCTGCGGTGGCAATCTTTGTAAGCTGAATGGAAGCTATGTACAGAACTATAGTTGCCGCGTTAACAAAAGTTATCACAGTTATGAGCTTCCAGTCGTTTATCTCCGGCTTTCTTCCGAGTAACAGCATGAACAGGAATAAGAACAGAAAGCCAGCAGACAGCCTGAAAAAGGACAGCTCAACAGGATTGAGACAGATGTTTCTGACAAAGACGGGTAAAGAACCCATCATTACTGCTCCAGCAGCAACGTAAAAGCAGTCTTTAATCCGCATTTTATCCTGAACCGGTGCTAATCAACGTAAATCAGGGCTCCATTTTTGCAGGCTTCAACGCACTTCATGCAGAGTGTGCATTTGTCGTAATCTATTCTTACAACTCTTTCTCCTTCGAATATCAGGGCGTTGTTCTCACACACACCTCTGCACATTCCGCAGCCCTTGCAGTTCATAACCGCTATGTAGCCATCCTTCATTTTCACCACCGGTTACAGGCTTTCCACAAACTCTTTTATTTCATCGATGCCAACGTAAACCCTACCGGCAATCAGGGCTGGAACGTGAGTTACGCTGTAAGCAACTCCAATCTTCAATCCTTCATCAGTCGTAACTGACACCTCTCTAAATTCAACTCCCGCTTTTCTGAGAAGTTCCTTCGCCTTCAAGCACTCTCCGCATTTAGGTGACGTCAGGAGTATCATTTTACCACCTTTCACGAATACACAGTCAGCACATCTCCATCTTCAAGCCTGTGGTCTATTCCAACCCTCTGCCCGTCGAATTTAACCGATTTTCCCCACACCTTAGCGTATCTGAAATTCTCGACCATGTCTTTATGCAATCTTTCACAGACGTCTCTCACGGTTGCACCTCTTCTCAGCACCATTGGTTCTTTTTCGGGTTTCTTACCGGGTGGTTTGAGAAAAACTCTTATGAAGTCGAGCCTGCTGTAAATTCTCTCCTTCAGCTCTTCGAGGCCTGTACCCTTTTCTGCTGAGACAAACACGGCCTCTCTGAAGTTTTTCCTGAGTTCTTCAAGGTAGCTGCTGTCAACCAGATCTATTTTGTTTATAACCTCGATGGCGGGAATGTACACCCTGTTACCCTGTATTGCGTCTATCAACCTGTCTATCGTCAGGTCTTCTCTGATTATGACGTCTGCGTTGTGTATTCTGTACTCCATCAAAACCTCCACTATCGTTTCCTCGTCTATTGAGAGCGGAACTGTGGAGTTTACGTTTATACCTCCTCTTACCTTCTTTTTTATCACTACTTCCGGTGGTTTCTGGTTTAACCTGATTCCACCCTCGTAAAGCTCCTTTTTAACGATCTCTATCTGGTGAGCGCTGAAAACGTCTGAAACCACGATTATCAGGTCAGCATTCCTTATAGCGGAGATTACTTCTTTACCTCTCCCTCTGCCCCTCGCTGCCCCCTCTACAACACCCGGCACATCCACAACCTGTATTTTTGCGCCTTTATAATCTAGCATTCCCGGTATAGGCTTTAAAGTCGTAAACGAATAACTGGCAACCTCACTTTTCGCACCGGTAAGTGCGTTGAGGAGAGTCGATTTTCCAACTGAAGGAAAGCCAACGAGAACAGCAGTAGCGTCACCCTCTTTTTTAATGGAGAACTGTGGGCCAGCTTTTTTCTGCTTTTTTTCAGCTTCCTCTCTCAGTCTTGCGAGTTTGGCTTTCAGCCTTCCTATGTGGTGTTCAGTAGCCTTGTTGTAGGGAGTTCTCTTAATCTCCTCTTCAAGTGCTTTTATTTGCTCCTCTATGCCCATCCATCCAGCAGTAATTTTTTCTGGTATTAAAATCTCGCGTTAGGTGGAAGCAAAAACAACAAAACTTTCATAAGCAGTCCTGAAAAGCAAACCTCATGAAAAAGCTTGTAGTAATGAGCGGAAAAGGTGGTGTCGGTAAATCTACTGTTGCTGTGAACCTCGCATTCGCCTTAAAAAAGAAAGGTTACAGGGTTGGTTTGCTGGATTGCGATGTTCACGGGCCGTCAGTACCAAAGCTTCTCGGTTTGGAAGAGGTCAGAGGGCTGGACGCAAAAGAGGGCAAGATAAAACCAATTGACGTTCAGGGGGTAAAGGTCTTCTCCATGGGATTTATGCTGCCGAGCAGAGACACTCCAGTCGTCTGGAGAGGTCCCATAAAGCACAAGTTTATAGAAGAGGCTCTGAACAACGTGGACTGGGGTGAAATAGATTACCTCGTAATAGACCTGCCACCGGGTACGGGAGATGAAGTGATAAGCATGGTGCAGCTCGCAAAACCGGATGGAAGTGTTATAGTCACAACACCTCAAAGCGTAGCTCTCGAAGACGTAAGAAAGGCCATAAACTTCTCAATACACGCAGGGATTCCTGTGATAGGTTTAATTGAGAACATGAGTGGAATGGTCTGTCCCCACTGCGGAAAGCCAATAGAAGTCTTTGGAGCTGGGGGAGGCAAGAAACTCGCCGCTGAAATGGCCGTTCCTTTTGCTGGAAGCATACCCCTCGATACGAGCATATTCAAAAGCGGAGAGGACGGAAAACCATTCGTTGACTTGGACTCACCTTCTGCAGAAATATTCGAAAAGATA
Source organism: Archaeoglobaceae archaeon (assembly GCA_015520485.1). GTDB lineage: Archaea > Halobacteriota > Archaeoglobi > Archaeoglobales > Archaeoglobaceae > WAPX01. The sequence goes on along the minus strand of WAPX01000033.1, from coordinate 13,400 downwards.
GTTGACGACCTTCTGGAGAACCTCGAAGCCGTGAAGGAAGAGCTGAAGAGACTGGAAGAAAAAGCCAAAAAGGCAAAGAAGGAAGCGGAAAAGAAACTCGAAGAGCTGAGGAAAAAAGCAGAAAAATCAAAACAGGGCTGATGTTTTTATTAATTGTTTAAGGTTTTAATTATTTATTAAATCGTTTAGGTTTGAGTGAACCGTCAGCGAACAGTTGGATGGAACGGGAGGAAAAAATAAATAATAATTCAAAAATAAATTCAAAAAACTCTGAAGGAGGTAATGGCCATGAAGATTGCTGTTCCGACTGAGGGTAGAGGTGGACTCGACGACTTCGTGTGCATGCACTTTGGAAGAGCCCCGACGTTTACGATTTACGATACGGAAACAAAGGAAGTGTACGTGATACCGAATACATCCGAACACTTCGGAGGTACAGGCACCCCTCCAGAAATTCTGGCAAGTGCCGGGGTTGACGTCGTTCTCTGCGGAAATTTAGGGCCGAAAGCGATTATAGCATTCGAGAGGTTTGGAATAAGGGTCTATTCCGGGGCAAGCGGGACTGTGAGAGAGACTATAAACGCATTCCTCAACGGAATGCTGCAGCCCGCGAGCCTCGACAGCGCCTGTCCTGACCACAGACACCACATATTCTGATTTGATTTTGCTGAATCAGTATCAAAGCTTAAATTTATTTTTAAATATTGTTTAACGTATTTAATCCTTACTCAGAATGAACGAATACGGAAAAAGAGCAAAAAATGCAGATGAGAATCTAAAATAATAAGAATAAAATTAGTTAAAATAAAAACGATTTTCTTCAGTCCTTCTTAACGAGCACGATCTCTATTGCAGAGACGTTTGCCTCTCCCTGCTCGCTCTCAACCTTCTCGGTCGAGATCTTTATATCTGCAACATCCACATCTGGCAAAAAGCGCTTTCTGACAATCTCTGCCACGTCGACAGCCCTGCTGATGGCTCTACCTCTTGCTTTAACGGATACTTCCTTAACGCCGCTGTTGAACTGGGTCAACACTGCAAGCACGTAATTCATTACCGGCTTGTTTCCAACAAACACTGCGTTCTCGGCCATTTTCTCTAAACCTCCTTAGTCTTTTTTAGTGCACTGCCATGCTATTAAATATAGTATATTAATCTTTCCTTTGCAGGTGCTTATACGGCGTTGAGAGTAAACTATATAATTCAGTGCAATGACTTCTACCATGAAAAGCCGAGGTAGCCTAGCTGGTTGGGGCGCCTGACTCATAATCAGGAGGTCGGGGGTTCGAATCCCCCCCTCGGCACTCCTATTTCCGGTTCTACGCCCTACTATGACTTTCAGAGTGGCGTGTACACCTACAAGCACAAGCCTTTCTCTTTCCAATTAGTACATGTTAGGTTTGGTTGGGAAGGTTGTAGTGGAGAACAAGCAAACAAGAGAAAAGCTTCGGGAATGGCTTGATGGCATTCCTGAGATTGCGAGGAGAAAGAACCAGCGAATGTCCTTGCTCTTGTCTTTTTTGTTGAGGTGCTGAAGGAGAAAGAGGGCAAAAAAGAAGGAGTGAAAGGAAATGCTTAGCGCTACAGTGAATACAAGGCTGCTGAAGAAGGTCATCAGGGCTTCAAACGCTTTTCTTAACGAAACAAGGGTAAGAACAAGTGAGGAAGGAATAGCTATCAGGGCTGTCGATGCTGGCAACATCTGCCTTACAGACATCTTTATCCCGAAAGAAGACTTCGAAGCATTCAAAGCTGAGGAAGGCGTCATCGGGCTGAACATCAGCAGGCTGAACGACGTTCTGAAGGCTGTAAAGGATGACTTTGTTGAGGTAGAATGCGACAAGAACCTGAAGCTGAAGGCTAGTAAAACTGTCTACAGCTTGGCTTTGATTGATCCAACATCGCTTAAACAGGAACCAAAACTTCCCGTTCTAAATCTGAAGGTTGAAACCGTTGTTGAGGGCAACGAGTTCAAGAATGCTACCTCAATGGCATCAAAGGTTGCTGATAACGTCATCTTTTTGGCAGAGGAGAACGGATTCCATATGATTGCTGAAGGTTGACATCGAAGACATCAGGATAGATTTCTCAGAGGGTTATGCAGGAGAACAGGCAAGGACAATGCTCAGCCTAGAATGTCTGAAGGAGATGGCAAAGGTTGTAGATAAAGACGATACAGTAAGAATAGCCATAGGAACAGATCTACCAGTCAGAATCTCAATCGAGTCAGAATTCTCCATAACGATTCTCTACCTGATTGCCCCACGCATCGAGGTGAGATAATGCTGATCGGTTTTGCTGGCAGCTCTGGCTCAGGCAAGACAACACTGGTTGACACAATTGCTGAGAAAATTAACTGCGGAGTTGTAAGAGAGGTTGCAAGAGACATCTTCAACGATTGGAAGCAGCGATACGGCTTTGAAAGCCTTGCAGAGATCAGAATGTACTCTCCAACGAAGTTCCAGCTTGAAGTGTTCAGGGAACAGGTGAAGAGGGAGGACGAAGAGTTAGCAAGTCATGACATTGTGCTTACGGACAGAACAATCTACGACAACTTCTTCTTTGCGATATTTTACCACGACGACGTCAGCTTACTTAATCGCTATTTTAAAGAATTCAGGAAAAGAGAACTCGAAAGAAAGTACGACCTGCTTTTCGTCTGCCAGGCAGTTAACGCTGACGTCGACGACGGCTTTCGAACTGCAGACATAGCGTACAGAGAACTCCAGGAATTCGTTATCGCAAGATTGGTTCCCTACAGAACCCTCTACGTTCCTGCCATTCCTGTCGACAGGCGTGTTGATCTCGTTTTGAGTCACATAAACTTTGCAAGGAGGTGGATGAAGTGAAAATCCTCAATTTTACGATTTACTTCAACGAGAAAACCTGTGAAATCAGGAGAATAGTAGTTCACTCCGAGTGGTGCGACTACAACTGCAAAAACTGCCCGTATGAATCTCTTTGCGACAGGATCCACGATGCAATCGTGTCCTCAGAGGCAAGATGTTCTGACTGTGCATTCATAGCCACCAAAGCTGGCAGAATCTGGTGCGGGATTACTGGCGAACGCGTAGATCCAAACAGGCAAGCGTGCGGGAATTTCAAGCGTCCCGAAGACATGACAGCAGAGGAAATTGCAGAGCTGAACAGCAAGCCCTGGAACAGGAGGTGGAACGATGCTCGTTGAGGTTGTCCATGACATCAACGAATTCCTTGCAAAGATAGATCCAAACAGCGATGTTCACTACGAAGATCGAATCGAACGTCATTGGAATGGGCGATATAGCCTACGTCAGGCTAACTCTCTACGGGGTTGGCAGGAGTGCATCGCTAATCAAATGCATCCTCGCTGAATCTGCAAGATGGAACGATAAGGAAGTCAGAAAGTTCAGAACAAACAACGCAATCGATGATCTAAAGCTCTGGATTAAGGAAAAGCAGAAGGAGATGGAAAAGATAGCCAGAGAGCTGAAGGCAACACCAGGCAGGTACGAGGTCTTGGCATGGAAAAACACTGCAGGATATGCGGTGTGAGCAGCGAAGAAAAGCCATTGATCGTGTATGCAAATGAGGACTTCTCAAAATGGCTCTATCTGTGCAGGCAATGCCATGACAGGCTTATCGCAAGAACAGGAGGAATAATCCCGCTATCTCTCTTCAAAGGTGATGCTGATGCCAGAGGAAATAATAGGCTGCCTGCCAAAAGAGGGATGGATCTCAGCAGAACAGCTTTCAAGGAAGAAGCAAAGCCCATCGATGTTTACTCATCGAAGGGACTGGGGATTCTCAAGGGCTACATTTTACAGGAGGCTTGAGAAATTAAAGAAACAGGGGTTTATAGAATGGAAGGGGGGAAAGGCAAGGATTACAAATAGGGGAGAACAAATCCTGAAGCTTTTTGATCCAGCATGTGTTCCCGTGAATATTGAAGCTGAGGCTGAATCTGATATCGAAGACAAAAGTAAGTTCTGCATAACGGAAACGCTGAAGCTCAAGCAGCTCGCATATCAGGCAAATTTTGTTTACATAACGTATCCGGCAGCAAGCTATATCCTGAAAACAATACTGCTTTACGCTGGTATTAATGCAAAGGGATTGACGACTAATGCAGAGAAGTTCAAGGCTATCGTGCAGTCTGATGTAAGAATATCACTGGCGATAGACAACTTTGAAAATACATCGAAGCAGGCTTTAGTTTTCCTGAGAGAGCTGATTTTGGCTGGAAAAATCGAGAGGCTGTACGCTGGAGTGAAGGATGAGAGAAAAGCTCTTCGCAATCAAAAGTTGCTTGAGTTTTTGCAGGAGTTTGAATTCGAGAATCAGAAGGGTTTGAAACTTGAGGCCGATTCGGTAACTCTATTTCCTATCCTACTTGTCATTCTGATTGGATTCGGGATAATTGTTGCACACCGTTTGAGAGTTGCCTATGCTCCTGTCTACGTCTTTTTCATCCTGCTGTATTTCCTGCGTTCGAGTTTGTTTAGGGAGATGAGAAAACGATAAACCTCTTGTATTGCATGTTTACGCATTCGGTTTCTTTGTAGCATGCATCACTGCGATAGAGGTGATTTAACTACTTTAACTTCAATACAATCTACGTAATATACATATCCACCGTGCACAACAACTCGATCAAATAAGTCATATTCATCACCCACAACACCTTCTGTCTTACCTACCTCGTTTCCTTCTTTATTGTAGATATACAAGTCCAATTTATCATTTCCTATAATAAATTTAAATTGATACCATTCTTCCTCTATTGGTTTCCATTCTACCTCTTTTAGTGTTTCTGGGTTACCTTTAGCTCTTTTCTCAATAGCTAACTTGCCGTTATGTCCCGCGAAAAATCCATAACCGTTGAAATTTTCATCTTCTATTGCTAATCTATCTACATACCCCTCTGTACCCACTTGCTCAGAAGGCCGATATATCCATCCTGAAAAGATTATACGTTCCACTTCTTTGCGATTAATCTTTTTTGGTAGTTTTTTAAATCCTCCATTAGGGTCTCCAAATTTATACTTCTTTAAGCTATGTGTGCCCTTATATGCTACATTGCTTGATTGCTCAATTTTACCTTCCCTATATTGATTCCATCCCTTAAACACCTCAAAGTCATCGTAAAATACGAGTTCTTCTTCTTTTTGTTCGCCTGATGTAATGTATCCGGAGAGTATGCCTTCAAATAATCTGTAAAGGTTCATCTGGAACTCTACCATTCCAAGCAGCATTGATAACTTCGTCCTTGGATTGTTCCTCAAAGTAATCTCTTAAGTCTTTCTTCTCTAAGCAATAAACAGGACAAACGTTATCTTCCCTTAGTTTTTCACTCAGGTTATCAATTGACTCACAAAACTCGAACCTCGGAAAAATCTTATTTTCCCCATATTCATTAAACACTTTAACTTTTTCTTTTGCATCTTCCTTTTTATCTCCATCTAATATCACCACCGCCTTATAAGGTTCTTTCACTACAGTGTAAAGCAGATGTGACCAATTATCACCGTGGAAATGATATATTCCCACTTTATTCCAAATTTTGTACCAGTCGGCTGATACCTTGCTTTTTAGATAACTGTAAAGCAGACCTTGAAAAACATAGACGTCAGAGCCACCCTCAACATAAAGGTGGATATCTTTAAGGCTTGTGGTATGAGGCATAAATCCAGCAAATGAGTTTGGGTCTTCTATTTGGTTTGGGTCTATTCTTACAAATGGTTTCTTTCCCCTATTTGCTTTATACACCGAAAAGAAATAAATTGAGACGTCTTCCTTGCTCAGCAAAAGAGGATTCACAAATGAAGGATCATGAGTCGCTATGAAGATCTGTTTCTCTTTTGACTTTTCCAAAAGCTATTCTAGAAGAGCTTGTTTTGACGCGGGATTTAACCCAAGCTCCGGTTCGTCAATTAAAAATTATATCCTTCTCTGGCGATGATAAAATATCGGCCATTAAGCAAATTATTGATCTGACTCCACTACCTTGCTCAGAGATTTTGCATCCAATTTTTCTTTCGTATGCCCTTTCTATCCTATATTCATCCGCTATTTTAACAATATTAGATAACCTAGGATCAATTTTATTCAGAAATTCGGCTAATATGCTTTCAGCTGAATTTTCCAATTTTTCTGTAATGTACTCTTCTATTTTCTTTTCACGATACCCTTGTAGCCTTTCCTCGGGACAATACAGGATCGGTCCTCTTTTTTTCTAACTCCTGTTGTATTTTGGATTCATCACCTTCAAGTCTGTCCAATCTTAGGATTTTATCCTCTTTTTCTTTTAAAAGTAATTTGTAAATATTATTTGCTGAATCTATCAAATGAAATTCGATCTTGACACGGTTCTCTTCTTTTTTAAGATATTTCTCCTCCTTGTCCACTCCGTGTATGCTCCCGTATATATTCTTTTCACGTTTAATAGCAGCAGCAAGTTATTCAATTCTTCTATAGCTTTTAGAATGTGGGTCTTTCCTGAGTTGTTTGGACCAATCAGGATGTTTAGTCGTCTGAGGTCTTTTAGATCAACTTTTTGCAGGTTTCCATAATTTTCAATCTCAATTTTCTGGAGTTTTAACATTCTATCATCCCATAGGATTTTACAAGTCAATTTTGCGTAGAGCTGAATTTATTCTTTTTGTTTAATCCAAACGCCATATCTAACTTCAATTCAGTTGATAAATTGGAACATTGAACATTGAATTATACTGCGAGGTATAATACAGTGATTTAAAATAGGTGAGAAAAATAATCTGCGTTAACTTTCCAAAGCCAGAACTTGACCATATTAAAATTTGCTGGCTATCAGATTATACGAGGCTAACCCAGCATTGCAAAGAACTCACCGAGCTCAGTTAGCCTGAGAATTACATTTCTGCCAACTTTCTCTCTTTCAATAAGCCCTCTTGCCTCAAGCCTGCTGATAACTCGCCTGTTGACTTTGTTTAGCAGCTCTTGCTCTTTGCGTCTCCCTTCGCCTGAGAACGAGTAAATGTGCGGAAACTGTATTTCGAGCTTTTTTGACAGATCTCGTAGTTTCACGTAGTCTTTACCATGCTCTCTTTGGGAATGGATAAGCGAAATAGCATATCTCTCCTCCTCACTCAGTTTGACGAACTCCAGGCTGGGAATTTCAAATATAACTGGCTTCTCGCATACACTCCTGCCGTATATTCTCTCTTCCTCTTCATCTCTCGCATATCTTTCAGCGAAAACATAGAACATTCTAATTCCATGATACCATCCAACAAGAGCTGATGCTACTGACACAAGCCTGCCGTGTGATGATAGATTGAGGTAAACCTCTCTATCAGCGTTCTTCTCTTCAACCACCACTTCAGATATCGCTCCAACAGCCATCTTGAAGTCAAAAAGGTCTGCATAATGAACTTCTACCTCCAGTCCAAGTTTCTCCAGATCAGCCACTACAGCCCTTTCAAAATATCTCTGCTTCTCATGGAGCTCGTACTTTTCCGCAAATTTTCCGCCTATCGTTATGACATGTGCCCTTACCCCGCCAAGAACCCTTATCGGTTTAACAGCCACACTCCTCTCAAATCCGAGCGGGATGATGTGGACTTTTTCAATTGTTTTCATTGTTATCGATGTTATCGTGAAAAGACTGAAATAATTTGCTATCTGCCAGAATGCTGTGAGGTAGTAGAGGTGATGAGAAATGGGTATTGAGGGTTTGCTTGCCCAAATCCCCATTGAAGTATGGGACAGGATAGTCGAAGAAGAGCCGGAATGGCACCACATGCACGGATTCCTCGAAAAGAATGGATTCGGCAGATTTACCGTTTTGATGGTTGTTGCTGGTTTGAACGACTTTCAGCTCAAAGGAAAGGCTGAGATTGCTTACTGGCCCAAGCTTAGAGATTTGCTTGAGGAAAAAGAAGTCCCTACTTCTCTGAAAGAGATGGAAGACATGCTTAAAGAGTTTTATGCCAGAGAGGGGCTGCCTGATTTAAAGCTGAAGAGACTAAATCGCTTTCTTTCGAGTAGGCTTGCAGCCAGACTCTGGAATGCAGAACCAGAGGACGTTGCAGAGAGCTTTAGCAGAATATGGCACGAATTAGCCGGTACAATGAACCAGAAGATGGATGCAAAAACGATAGTTTTTGCCATGAAATGTCTCGGCATGTCGCTTCTTATGGCTGGGGAGAGCAACTTCAGCTTTGAAAAAATTCCGATTCCTGTTGATTACAGGGTTAGGGAGTTTACGAGAAGGCTTGGTGTCAGCGTAGAGAATGACAACGATGTAAGAGCATTCTGGAGTCGGGTTCTTGAAGGAATCAGGAAGAGAGTCAACATAAACATGATTCATCTTGACTCTCTGATATGGCAGATTGGGGTGCTGAGAAAACATGAAATTGTGAAATATTTCTCCAGATTTGGTTTAAGTGAGCTTGGTGAGAAAATTGCAGAGGTGGTAGAATGAAACTCTGCGTTGTACCTTGCGGGAGTTTAAAAATATGGAATAAGAATCCGAATGCTGGACCAGTTAAAGCAAGAAACGTCTACATCGGCAATTTTGCCAGGACATGCATCGAATATGCTGAAAAATTCTATCCTGATTCTTACGTCATTCTCTCTGCCAAGTATGGATTTCTGTTTCCAGACGAGATCATTCTGGAGAGCTACAATGTAACATTCAACGATCCAAGAACTAATCCAATTAATGTTGAAGAGCTCAGAAAACAGGCTGAGCGGAAAGGATTAACGAAGTACGATGAAATTGTTGTCGTAGCTGGAAGTAGGTACGTTAAAGTTGTGGAGAAAGTCTTTACAGGAAAGAGAATTATAACTCCGCTGAAGGGTCTTGGTGGGATGGGTCCAATGATTTCGGCATGAAGAAAGCTATAAAAGAAGGAGTGGAACTATAACTATGTTTTGCGAACATGGCTATCTTCGAAACAAATGTAAATTCTGCAACCCTGAATCAACTCGAGTGATCCCGAAAAGCCCGTTTATTGACGGAAATCTTGCATTCAAGTGCAACTGGCTCGATACGGATTATGAAGGTTCTTGCGGAAAGGTTGGCAGAAGGTGGAACATATATATCAAGCAATTCCCATGGTGTGTACCCAGCCGGAGAACCCGTGTTATCAGTATGAGATGGGATTGAGAAAAGAAATTCCACCTTATCCATGTTACGAAACTGAGATTTTTTCCAAATCTGAATATGGGGCAGGAGTTAATCACAGAGGACCAAGGAAAAAAATTGGTAGGAGGATAAGGTATGTTGCACCCGGAAAAATCGCTCTGTTCACAACTGTTGATCCGGGCAAACGCGGTGACACAAGGTACATATTCGGCTTCTTTGTTATAAAGGATGATTACATAGACGGCTATGGTGCAACCAAAATCATAGGATACCCCGAATATACCTTGAAAATCCCGAAAGATTCAAGGTTGAGATTCTGGGAATTCTACAGGAATAGCGACGGCTCTATGGCATGGGGAACTGGACTGTTTAGATATTTGAGTGATGAAAGTGTAGTGAGATATCTTGAAAAACAGAGTGAGGTTTTGATTGAAAAAGGTCATGCAGAAGAGGCTGACGTGATCGAAGAAGTTATGAAGAAGTTTTACTGAACTTCCCGGGTTCGAAGTTATCCGTATAAATTCAGCGAGTTTTTGAGTGCTGCCAGCAACCTCACCCCAAACTCAGCAGCTTCATCGAGTTTTTAATCCACGTCTTTTTCAGACTGTGTCCGGCTTCTCCACTCGGCCTCAGTCCAGCATCTTTTATCTGCTCCTTTATGTCGTTCAGCCACTCCTCCGGCTCTTTGAATATGCACACCTTTCCGGGATAAATTCTGTAGAGTTTGCGGTATTCCAGCGGAGTTACGTTTCCCATAACCACGTTTGCACCACATCTGAAAATTACGTGTGATTTATCATCACCCATAACCGTTCTCAGAGCAGTGGTAGCGGGAATGTGAGCGTTTTTTGTGGCTATTCTGGACAGAGCTATAACCTTGAGTGTCAGAACAGGGTCACCTGCTGGATTGTTTTCGAGAGGTGTGCCGTAACACGGTATAAAAGGACCTATCCCCAGCATGTCGAAGTCCCACTCTCTGAACATTACGATGTCATTTGCAAGATCCTCGAGTGTCTGGCCCGGCAGACCAACGATGTTTCCGGATCCAACCTGATATCCAAGCTCAATCAACCATCTCAGACACTGAAGCCTTCTGTCCAGACTCCTCCCAGTCAATTCGTGAAACAGCTCCGAATTCGAAGTTTCGTGCTTGAGCAGGTACCTTTCAGCTCCAGCCAGTCTGTACTCTCTGTACTGCTCGTAGCTTTTCTCTCCTATCGACAGGACAATCGCTAAATTCGTTGTTTCTTTAATCGCCCTGACTATATCAGCAATTTTATCGTCGTACAGCGAATTCTCCCCTGATTGCAGAACGACGGTACCGTATCCGAGGTCTTCAGCGTACTGGGCACACCTCACGATCTCATCGGGTTTCATGGCATACCTTCTGATCCTCGCACTCCTCCTTATTCCGCAGTACCTGCAGTCGTTTCTGCAGATGTTCGAGAATTCGATTATTGCTCTCAGGTAAACTTTATTTCCAACAAACTTTTCTCTTATCCTGTCGGCTATTCTGAAAAGTTCGAGAATTTCATCCTCATTATCTACAGAAAGATAACGCAGAATGTCCGGTTTCGTCAGCTCCATGTCCTTCCACCGTTTACCCTTTTCTTTATACCCGTCTTTACTTTTATCTTACATCTTAACCCCGTTAATTAACGTTTAAGGTCTTCAGGATGAAGAATGAACTGCTGAATAACAGGCAACAGGAGCCGCAAAAAAGAGCTGACGACTCGAGTGGTTAAACTGCAGAGCTGAAAACGATACAAAACAATAACAGAATAAAACAAAATAAAATCAAATATTTTCAGATTTTTTCAGATTCCTTTATTTCAACAACTTCTCTTTCGACCCACTTTGGATTGTGCTCCTTCGCCCACTCTAATGGAACGACTCCAGCACCCGGTCTAAACATCGCCACGAAGTCGGGCCGGTTGTAGATTACCAGTGGAACGTGGCACGTTATCATGAACAGCGTCACAAGCAACGAAACCCACACGTGCGCCTCAAAGAACAACCTCACCCAGTACTTTCCAAGTGCCTGTCGAATGAAGTACAGACTCCAGCCTGTAACACCAAGTATCAGCAGGCTCGCTACAACGCTCAGTCCGAAGAGCTTCTGTCCGGCGTTGTACTTTGTCTGCGGAGGACATCCGGGTTTTCCAATTTTGAAAAACTTGTACGGGTATCCTCCAAGATTTTTCCACCACGCTATTGTGTCTCTGTCCCAGTGTAAAATTTCTTTCAGGAACATAAATGCTCTGTCCGGTGTTATGACGAGGTATCCTATTGTTGTGAATGTAAGTACGATTGCGAAGTATATGTGCCAGTGCATGAATGCCGCTTTGACAGCCTGATTGACGAGATTGAAACGCACGGCAAATCCTGTTATCCCTAAGGCTGTCCAGCAGATCATGTGCAGTATGTGAACGATTCTGCTCGAAGCCGGGTGCCTTAAAACAACGGCATCCTCCTTCATTTCAGCAACACCTCTTTTGGAATTTCTCCCGGAAAGACTTTTACCCTCGGCACGTACTTGGTATGCAGAAGTGCTTCGCTAACTTCGCTTAGCGGGTGTTCTGCAAACTCGTCGTAAAACTTCTTTATCATTGGATTCTGAAAACATGCAGCCAAATGAAACTCTTGCCTGACTCTCATGTCGTCCCTGTACTGGGCCTTCTGCCTCATCTTGATATACTTGTTTCTCTGAAGGACTATGTTCGTTAACTTGTAAGCTCCCAGAGCAGTAACGGCTATTATGATTCCCAAAATCTTCAGAAAAGTTCTCCTCGAGATTATTGCCGATGCTGGTTTCTCAACATAGATTCTGGTCATTTTATCACCCCCTATTAGGGCGGTATGTTTAAAGGTAGAGGCAGAACGGGATCGATCCAAGAAGTGCCCATTGGATTGACGGGCTGACCACCACCGTCCAGACACCCGCCCGGACAGGTCATTACTTCTATGAAGTGGAATTCGCTTCTACCAGCCACAACATCCTCGATTATTGGCTTTATGTGGCTGCCATCTGTACCGATACCGTTGACAACACACACCTTCAACTCGAAAACGTCACTGCCGACCAGTTTTCTGAATTCCGGTCTGAGAGGTATTGGAACGGTCGCCTTAACGACTGGATGAGTGTATCCTCTGACCTGCTTGAAGTTCCACTTTGGACTGCAGGCGCTGGGGTCTTGACCGGACAGAACGTGATAGACGAATCTCATCGCAGCCTCCATTACTCCTCCGCTCGTACCAAAAATCGTTCCTCCACCACTGTACCATTCGAAGTCTTTTGGCTTTTCAGATTCTTCAAATTCCATCAGGTTTATGCCAAGTCTTCTGAATAACTCAGCTAAATCTCTCGTAGTAAGCACGGCGTCGATATCCGGGAATTTAGGCGTGTCTTCTGGGATGTAACCGTGTTCTCTGAGCCACTTCCACGCGTGACAGAACTCCGGACGAGAAGCTTCAAATATCTTGGCCGTGCACGGCATTATTCCAACAGTGTAGACCTTTCTCGGGTCGTGCTTCCAGACTTTCAGAGCACCGTATGTTTTGGCGGTGGGGCCGGCCATCTGCATTGGGGAGTCGCAGCTCGAGATGTGTGGAAGTACAGCGGGATAGTATAGCTCTGCATACCTCACCCATGCCGGGCAGCAGCTCGTGAACTGAGGTAAGGGCTCATCTTTGAAGCGCTCGAGGTTGTCAAGCTTCAGTTTCCTGTTACCCCATATCTCCACTTCCAGCTTCTTTAAACCGAGAATCCAGTAGGCTATTTTTCCGAGCAACTCAGTTGCTTCTTCCATTATTGTCTGGTCAGCAGCGTAGTTGTTTTCGTATATTACGAAACCTGCCTTGTTCAGCGCCCTGTACAGCCTGCCAACTGTCAGCGTTCCCGGAGGTTTACCGAATTCCTCTGCAATGGCCACTCTAACTGCCGGGGCAATGATTGCCACGACGAGCGTGTCCTTGTCTTTGAGCTTTTGCATCACTTCGTCCACGAAACTCATCTGCTCTATCGCACCAAACGGGCAGTTGACCAGACACTGTCCACAGATTATGCATTTGTCCAGGTTTATTCTGTGAGTTACTCCGAACTCTCCCTCTATCGCACCTGCTGAACAGAGTCTTCTGCACGTGTCGCAGCCGACACAGTGTTTCGGGTTTATCTGAACGATTCCTTTAAGCTCTCCGGGTCGATAGGTTCCGCCTCCAGCTCTTGCACCCGGTGGCTCCTTAAACGTCCTGATCTTCATGACACCCATATTCCCACCACCAAGTATTACCT
>WAPX01000032.1 GCA_015520485.1 Archaeoglobaceae archaeon | reverse complement strand
GCAGACAGAGTAGCATCATATTGAGCATGCCCAAACGTTCTATACAGTACTTTTCTTGCTTTTTCTTTATCAAAATCCTCAATATGGACACTATCAAATACTAAACTATCATCTTCCTTCTTAAAGACTACGCAAATCATCTTTTTCGTGTTTGCTAGCTTAGACGATTCAGTAAGAATTTGAACATCATCTAAGTTTTTACTTTCCCTTATATATTGACCTAATTCTTTAATAGCTTTTAACATTTTAAACCACCTTCACCATCCCAAACCCCATGCTGTTGCGTTCACCAAACCCTGCCTTATATCCAGTCTCCAGCAACTCCTTACTCCCTCAGCCTCAAAGAGCATAAGCGACGCCCTGTGAAATGTATTTTTCACCTGAACCCTCACGGGCTTTGAACTCACCACCTTAATCTTGAGTTCATCATTTTCAGGCTCCCTACCGTAAAACGCCACGTAATTCTCAACCAGATTCTTCCTCAGGTTCTCGTAAAACTTCGGATTGCTGGGGTACAGATCTCCAATCATCTTCCTCTCGTTCTCCTCAACGGTAGTAACATTAATTTAATCATATATAATCTTTTCTCATCTGTCGTCCATCTTTTTAAAGAGATGCATAATTGATGGTGGACGATTTGGAATACCATCTCGGCCTTCAGAACCTTTAAATTACTGTTTTAAGATAAACCAGTGGATGAAATCAGACTAATATGGGATTGAAAGATGTAATTTCGTTGAACACTATAAATAACATTCTGATTAAAGTGTATAAAACCCGGTATAAAATACCAACCATCTAACCAAAGTCTGTATAAATCTAAAAACGAGGTTGCGATGATGATAGAGCTCTGCAGAAGGTGCAGAAACAGAGTTAAAGGAATTTCAGAGGCTGAAGTTGTTGAGGTTCCGGAAGAAGAGTGCACGTACTGCTGCGGCTTATTCCTGAGAATTCCAGAGGTTGCGGAGGAAATAGCTGGAAAGTTAAGAGATTACGAACTCCACACGATTCAGGTGGGGTGTGCTCTGAGGGGGAGCATAAGGGAAATTGAGAGCTTTTTTGAGGAAGGCAGGGTTGAAGAGACAAAGGTAGAAACAGAGGTAAGAGGAGCGAGAGCAGAAGAAAGAGCAGGAGAAACGAAGGATATCAGCAAAAAAAGCAGGAGCTGGATAAAACAGGAAATAAACTACGAGCTATCAAAAAAGCTGTGCGAGCTGATGAACGTTGAAGACGTTAGAAGGAAGAGAGGTGTTGCAGACCTTACAGTTGATCTGGACGCAGAGGATTTAAGCTACGAAATCAGGATTACACCTCTTTACATCTACGGCAGGTACGTGAAGAGGGTGAGAAACATACCTCAGACGAGGTGGCTCTGTTCAGCCTGCGGTGGAAAAGGCTGTCAGGTCTGCGGATTTACCGGGAAGAAGTACCCCACGTCAGTGGAGGAGCTGATAGGTCAGCCTTGCCTGAACCTCACGAAGGGGGAGGACGCAGTACTTCACGGAGCTGGAAGGGAAGACGTAGACGCGAGAATGCTGGGGAGGGGAAGACCTTTCATACTCGAGGTGAGAAAGCCAAAAATAAGAAGCGTTGGTTTGAGAGAGCTCGAAAAAGCCGTTAACGACCACGCAGGTGGCAGAGTTTCGGTGATGTTTCTCGCCTTTGCGGAACCAAAACACGTTTCGAAACTGAAAACGGCGAAGTACAGGAAGAAGTACAGAGCAGTGGTGGAGTTTGAGAGAGAGGTGAGCGAGGAGGATCTCAGGAAAGCACTTGAAGAGCTGAGTTACAGGGTGATAGAGCAGTTCACGCCCGAAAGGGTTGAACACAGAAGGGCAAACATACTGAGGAAAAGAAAAACTTACAAACTTGACCTTTTACTTCTCAGGGGAAAAAAGGCAGTGATTACCGTTGAAGCTGACAGCGGACTCTACATAAAGGAGCTTGTGAGTGGAGATAAGGGTAGAACAAAGCCGAGTTTGTCGGAAATTTTAAATAACCCCTCAAGGGTTGTCAGACTCGACGTACTGGATGTAATTGGTGGACTCGAGGAGTTCGAATCCGTTTAATGCTGATACTGTACGGGAGGTTTGAAAAAATGGGCTGGAAATCACACGGTTTCAGATTCAAGTCCGGCAGAAAGCTGAGAAAGGGTGTAAGGGAAAAAGGAGTGAAAATCAGGAAAGTTCTCCAGACCTTTGAAGTTGGACAGTACGTTCACATAGACATAGAACCGGCTGTCCACAAAGGCATGCCTCATCCGAGATTTCAGGGCAGGACGGGTGTTGTTGTGGGGCAGAGAGGTAGAGCTTACCTCGTTCAGGTAAGAGACGGGGGGAAAATGAAAACTCTTATAGTGAGGCCTGAGCACCTGAAGCCTCAAAAGTTTTCCTGAACGTGATAGCATGGCGTTTAAAGAGGTTCTGGATTTCCACTACATTACGATTTCAGAGGCAAAAGAGGTTATGGAAAAAATTTCTGAGGAAAGGAGAGCGGTCGCTGAGCTGACTTTCGAGACGAGAAGGGCACTGAAACACCTGAGGCTGTTCTCAAAGCTTCCAGCAGAGAAGGCTAAGGAGCTCGTTTCTGAACTGATGAAACTGCCGCAGGTTGAGAGAGAAGATATAGCGGTTAAAATAGCAGACATAATGCCGAGGATTAGGGATGAAGTGAGAATAATCTACGCAAAGGAAAAAATAGTTCTCACGCCGGAGCAAATTGATGAGATTCTCGAAGTCGTGAACAGGTTCAGGAGCTGATAAGTTTTTGTAATTATGCGTTTTTCGTTATGTTATCCAGTCCTCTGATTTTAGCAATTTCCAGACTCCGCTACCTGTTTATCCACGTTATACCCGTTCTCGTAGCTGCAATAACGTTTGCGAACATTCTAAACGAGTTTGGAGTTACGGACAGAGCTCTGTGGATTATAAAACCCGTCGTGAAGTACGCTAACCTCTCCCCCGAATCCGGGCTTGCAGTAATAACGTATCTCGCGAGTGGTAACGCTGGAAGCGCAATGCTCGCAGGTTTTTACGAGCAGAGAGTCATAGACGAGAAGGAAACCATAATCGCATCCTTCGTGAGCAGCTTTTTTAGCTTTTTGAACCACGTTTTCATTTACTTTATTCCTGTCGTGATACCGCTGCTCGGAATCGAAGCGGGGGTGATGTACATATCGGCAAGGATGTTCATAAGCGTGTGCGTAACCCTTACTGCAATTACAGCCGGTCATTTTTTGCTCAAAAATAGAAGCAGTGCAGAACTGAAAAGAAATGACCGCAAAAACACGCCGAACACGCCGGTACGCAGAAAAGAGGCAGTAAAAAAAGGTATTAAGAAATCCGTCAGGGTGTTGAAGAAGATTTTGCCGAGGCTGATTCTGGTTTATGCAATTACAGCAATTCTGCTCAGCTACGGATTTTTCAGGCCACTTGAGAACTTCAGGATTTTTAACCTTCCGGGACAGGCTTCAGCAATAGTTGCCGCTGGAGTAGCAGATACGACTGCCGGTTTTGCTGCTGCCGGTTCTCTCCTCTCAAGCCATGCAGTAACGCCCGTTCAGGCAGTATCAGCCCTGCTGTTAACGAGCATAATTTCCATGTCCGTCATTTTCGTCAGACACTCTTTACCGGGAAGGATAGCTTACTTTGGAGTTAAGTTAGGATTTAAAATAGCGGCAATAAGTTCAGTACTGAACATAGTGTACACAGCACTTGTCTTAGCGTTACTGCTGCACTGAGGTGTTTGACTTTGACGTCAGCGATGAACACAGCAGTAAAGGCAAGGTTAAAGCCCGAGTACACGGCGTACGCCATAACTCTTATGGGGGTTATGGGTGTTTCAGCCATAGCTCCTGCCCTCCCGGCAATAGCCAGAACTTTTGGACTCACGAAAGCTCAGGCTGGCGCACTTGTGATGGCTTTCACCTTACCCGGAATATTTTTTTCACCCCTAACGGGTGTCATGGCCGATAGGTTTGGCAGGAGGGTTGTAGCATCCGTAGCCATACTCGTTTTCGGAATTTCCGGTTTTCTCTGTTCGTTCGTTAACTTTGGTGAAATGGTGGCGCTCAGGCTCGTTCAGGGTTCTTCAGCATCTTCCCTCGTAGCCCTTTCAACCACAATAATTGGAGACGCTTACGAGGGAATCAGCAGGGAAAGAATAATCGGTTACAACGCCAGCGTACTCACAACCGGAATCGCCGCCTACCAGCTTGCAGGTGGTTATTTGGCTCACCTGAGCTGGAAGTTTCCGTTCTACATGTTCTTGCTCGCAATACCCGTAAGCCTGTTTGTTTTAATCTCACCGATACCTGAAGTCAAATGCGATCAGAGCTTTTCTGACTACACATCAAAGCTTTTCAGCTCCTTCAACAGGAAAATGCTCGTATTTTTCGCAACGGGAATGGTCGCCTACGCCATACTCTACGGAGCCTTTTTAACGTATCTGCCATTCGCAATTTACAAAGCTGGAGGAAACAGCATTACGGTTGGGGAGGTTCAGGCGACGATGTCTCTCTCAACGGCATTTTTCGCGGCAAAACTCACGAAGATCAGCAAGAAGCTCGGAAACAGAATTCTTTCCGCTGGCTTCCTCGCTTACGCTTTAGCCCTCTCCGGAATTCTTGCCTCCTGTCTTGCAGGCTGTGAGCTCTGCTTTTTTATCTCTTCAGTCGTTTTTGGCTACGCTCAGGGTAGCGTTTTGCCAACACTGCAGCACAGGATAGTTTCCCTCACAGACGTGGAGGGCAGAGCAGCAATCATGTCAACATACGGAGCAGTCTCAAAACTCGGACAGACGATAGGACCGTTCTTCTTCGGTCTGTTTTCCCTCGACTGGGTTTACGTCGCTGGAGGGGCAATTGCCCTTGCTGTCTCCGTGTTACATGCTGTGTTTAGGGTGAGAGTTGAGGATAAACTGCTGGACGTTTCGAAAAAAGGAAAAAGAATTTAATGGCGTCATCGAGGTCAGAACAATGTCCCGACAGTTCAGATTGCTGGCAGTGGTCGTAATGGCAGCACTGCTCTGCCTGTGTGCCAAACCCACACCGGAAAGAGTGAGTCAGTGCAGCGTAAGCGTCAGCAGCGTTACAATTCTCAAGTGCGAAAACAGCACGAACAGCTGGTGCATGCACGTCGTAATAAACGCATCAAACGCCTTGCTGAAATACACGGGAATGAAAATACACGGAAAAAATATTAATGTGTACTTTGAATATTATAAATTAAATAAATCTGGCAAAGTAACTTATACAAAATATATAAATTTGGGTAATCTAAATGGGGAATACAGGATAAAAATATTCGTAAACGGCGTGGCAAAAAAGAGCTTTATCGTGTACCTCAGCTAAGCGAATTTAAAGTTTAAATCTTCTTTGCTAATAAATTTTTTATACAGCTCGTAAACCTCGTGCGCAACACACACCCACTGAGTTCTTGCTGCGTAGGCGTAAAGCTCGCTCATGTAGGATACTGTGAGTTCGTAGTTGCTGGCGAGCCATTTAATCTTCCTCGCAAGCTCAAACGCGTTGTTTGGTGGGACGGTCATCCACGGAGCGTGCTGGCACAGCTCAACGAGTCTCGGCGTTCTGCACCCTATTATCGGCTTCAACCCCCCCATGGAAAGGTGGAGAATTCCGCTGACAGCATAAGCTCCTTTTCTATCTTTGTATGGCAAAACTATCGCATCTGCAAGCGCAACGACCCTAAGTATTTCGTCACTGGAAAGATACCTTTCGAGCAGTAAAGTGTTTGTCCTGAAGTTTTCGACGAGTTCTTTTACCCCCTCATCCTGCGGTTCTCCTGCCAGCATCACTGTAAACTTTAAATCCTGCATGTAATCGAGAGCTTCCAGCAGAACGTCAACTCCTTTATCCTTTCTCATAAAACCGGGAATCGCCAGAACGATTCCCTGAAATTCGTCGTTAATTCCAAGAGTTTTAGCAAGAAACTGTTTTGTGTAACCGAGGTAGGGGTTTATGAGTGTGCCGTGTGGAATCTGGTATATTTTCTCCGCTCTGATTCCCTGAGTTATGAGCTCGAACTCCTGCAGGTCGCTGTGAACTATTACAGCATCGAGTTCGTTGAGCGAACTCTGAAATTCAAAAGCTTCAGGCCTGTTTGTGTAGGGATGTTCAACTGTGTGGGCTGTCAGAATACACGCTTTAACGATTTTCTCCTCTTTCATCTCACTCAAGGCTTCAACAATTTCTCTGCCAAATCCAAAAATTCCGTACTCATGCTGAACGTGCAGGATATCAACTTTCTCCTCGTTTACGGAATCTATGAGCTCTGAATAATCCTTTTCAAACCTGTTAAAACACGGGATAATTTTTACACCTATCTCATCGAAGTATTCATCAGTTCTCGACTCAACAGTTGTAAAAACGACAATTCCCATCTTCGGGTTCAGGGATTTGAGAGCTGAAATCAGAAATTTCGAGTATTCAGCTATACCACAGTGAGTCGGAGGGTAGCGGGTTATAAATCCAACGGCTTTCATGTATTATACTGCGAGCTGAATATTAATAACGTTTGAGTTTTTACACCTGATCTGCTCCAACGACACATCAGCTATCATCCAAAGGTTTTAATTTCGCAAAACTAAGTATACTGACATGGAGTCTTTAAGGGTGATTAATCTTGGCGTTGAGGCTGGAGGCAGAAGAATTCTTGAAAATGTAAATTTATATATCAAAGAAGGTCAGACTTTTGTGCTGTTCGGTCCAAATGGCAGTGGAAAATCATCTCTGCTTTCAGCAATTATAGGCAATCCACACTACAGAGTAGTTCAGGGCAGGATAACGTTCAAAGGAGAGGAAATAACAGGTTTGGAGGCCGACGAGAGAGTTAGAAGGGGTATAGGTATAGCCTTTCAAAACCCACCAAAAATTGGCGGCATTAAGCTGATAGACCTGTTGAGGAAGTGCGCCAAGGTAGCCGGTCTCAGCGAGGAGGAAGCGGAGAAGAGAATAGAAGAGAGTGCAAAGTTCATGGGAATGGAGGACATGCTCGAGAGGGCTGTAAACGACGGATTCAGCGGTGGAGAGGTGAAAAAGTCTGAGCTGCTGCAGCTAATGATTCTCGACCCCGAGTTCATTATGCTGGACGAGCCGGACAGTGGAGTTGATTTAGAGAACATAGCGACTGTCGGCAGGGCGATAAAAAAGTTGCTTGAGAGAGACAGGGATGAGAAGGAAAGAAAGAAGTCCGGTCTGATAATAACCCACACCGGCCACATACTGGAATACGTTGATGCCGACTACGGAGTCGTTCTGTTCAACGGCAGAATATCCTGCATAGGCGATCCGTACCAGATACTGGAGCAAATAAGCAAGTACGGTTACGAGGCGTGTATCAGGAAGTGCGTGGAGGAGAAGTCCCGTTAATCAGGTTAACAGGTGTTAATTATGAAAAAAACTGCAGAAGGTAAAGATGAATTTGAGATGGATCCGGAGATCTCCAGCATTGCGGAAAGAGCGAAAAACGTTGGAATCGAGTTTGATTCAAGCAGGAGGGCTGCAAGCTTCCTGCAGGTTGATCAGGAGCCCAGAGCGTACGGGTGGTCGGAAGGAATAGAGGTCATGAGCATAAAAGAGGCGATGGACAGGTACGACTGGGTCAAGGACTACATGTGGAAAATCGTGTGCAAGGATAAAGACGAGTACACAAAGGCGATTGCTGAGGATTTTAACGGCTACTTTATCCGGGCTCTGCCCAGCTGCAAGGTGGATGTTCCCGTTGAAGCTTGCCTGTACCTGAAGAGAGTTAAAACTCAGAAGGTTTACAACCTCGTTATTGCAGAGGAGGGTTCTGAACTGAACATAATTTCAGGATGCACTTCTCATCCGAGTTCGGCCGGCATGCATCTCGGAGTCTCGGAATTTTTCGTAAAAAAAGGTGCAAAGCTTACATTTACGATGATACACAACTGGCAGCCCGACGTAGAAGTGAGGCCGAGAAGCGGAGCTGTTGTGGAAGAAAACGGAGTTCTCGTGAGCAACTACGTTCTGCTGAGTCCGGTAAAGTACGTCGAAAGCTATCCAGTTGCATACCTCAAAAAGGGCGCAAAGGCATCGTTCACGAGCATAGTTGTTGCGCACAGCGGTTCAACAATAGAGCTCGGTAACAGGGCTATTCTGGGTGAGAAAAGCAGTGCAGACATAATTTCGAGAGCTATATGCAGGGGTGGCAGAGTTGTCTCAAAGGGCTATATAAGAGGAGAGGGAAAGGGATGCAGGGGTCACCTCGAGTGCAGGGGGCTCATGCTTTCGGATGAGGGCTCCATACTCGCAATTCCGGAACTGGAGGCCATGAATCCGGAAGTCGATCTCAGCCACGAGGCTGCTGTCGGCAGGATAGCTGAGGACGAAATATTCTACCTGATGGCGAGAGGGTTAACAAGGGATGAAGCAACTTCAGCGATAATAAGGGGATTTCTCGATGTGGAAATCAAGGGGTTGCCCGAATTCCTGAAAAGAGAAATCGACAAGGCAGTAGAAATGGCAAGTGAAGACCTGATGTAGCTGTGCTCATTTATATCTTCCTTCATTTTTGATTGCATGAAGCTGGCTGTAATCGGTGCAGGATTGACCGGCCTTTCGGCTGCTTACGAACTTAAAGATTGCTTCAAAATAAAGGTATTTGAAAAAAGAGAAGTTGGAGGGCTCGCATCAAGCTACTGCCCGTCGTACTGCATAGAAAAGTTCTACCATCACTGCTTCAGGAGAGACGAAGAGCTGATACAGCTGATAAAACGTCTCGGATTGCACTCGAAGCTCGTATGGAAAACTGTCAGGACGGGTCAGGAATTCGGGGGAAAAATATACCCGGTGAATACACCTCTGGAAATTCTCAGATACCCGGGAATGAGTATAATGGACAAGGTAAAGCTCGCACTCTTCACGCTGAAGTGCAGAAAAATGAACGAGGAGGATTTCATCAGGTACGATGACGTTAGCGCAGTGGAAGGGATAAAGAAGGAGCTTGGGGAGAGACTTTTAAATTCTTTTTTCGTACCCCTGCTCCGGTCAAAGTTTGGGGATTACGGGAACGTGAGCTACGCTTGGCTTCTCGCGAGAGTTGCCATACGGGGGAACAGAAAGGCTGGAGGAGAGGAGCTCGGTTACCTGAGGCACGGATTCCAGCAGCTGTTTGACAGAATGCTCGACGAGCTCGAAAGCAGCAATGTGGAGGTAGTCAGGGGTGCAGTTAAAAAAGTTGAGAGAACCGGTAACTGGGTGGTGAATGGAGAGAGTTTTGATGCCGTACTCTGGACGGCCCCCATACCGGTTTTGAGGTGCGTTAACGACAGGCTAACTGAAGTTCTGGGAATTAAAGACGTGAAATACCAGAGCTCGATATGCGTGCTGCTCTCAAGCGAGAAGGAAATAACAGAGGACATCTACTGGAGCAACGTGAACTGCTCTTTTGGAGCGGTAATAGAACACACTCACTTCATGCCTTTCGAAGATTACGGAGAAAACCTCATTTACCTGGCAGGGTACACCTATCCTGAAAGCGAGCTCATGAAGCTGAGCAGCAGAGACGTAATCAGGATCTACCTGAGAGACCTCGTCAGGTTCGGGGTTAAAGAGGAAGATGTCAGGTGGGCGAGACTGTTCAGGGCAAAGTACAGCGGACCGGTTTATGAGAGGGGATACCGGAACAGAATAACGCCCTACAGGTCAAAAGCGGAGGGTTTTTACATTGCGGGCATGACGTCAAAGCCGAATTACCCCGAGAGAAGCATGAACGGAAGCGTTAAATCGGGCAGAGAGGTGGCAGAAGTAATAAAGTCAGACTTCGGATTTTAAAACGATGTACGTCGTTTTCAGGTGCAGGAAGTGTGGAAGATACCTCTACGCTGAGGAGGGAAGCAAGAGCAGGAGGTGCGTTTGCGGACACACCAACAGCCTTGGAAAGGTGGCTGTGATTGCCAGAGTCGAGGAAGAAATAGAAGCTGGAGAGTTAGTAAGGTTTTTGCAGCAGAAATCCGGAAAATTTCAGGGTTTCAGACCTCTCGGGTAAACCTGTTGGGGTGTCTTGGTGAGAGGTAAGGCTGAATTCGGGAGCTGGCAGGACTTTGAGGAGTTCGTCAGACGCGTTTTCGATAGTCACGAGTTCGAAACGCACTTCAGAGTGGTTTTCAGAGACGAAGAGGGGAAAGGCGAGATAGACGTTGTTGCGGAGAGGGGCAGCATCTGTCTGGCTGTTGATGCGAAGAGGTACACCAGAGGCTGGTACAGGCTGACGGCCATCAAAAGGGAGGCTGAAAAACACGAAAGCAGGTGCAGGAGATTTTCTAAGGTTACAGGCAAGAAGGCAATTCCCGTTGTGGTTCCCCTGATAGACGACGGGATTGCTCTTCACGGCAGCTGTATCGTCGTTCCATTCAGAGCTTTAAACGACTTCCTCTCAAATCTGGAACTTTACCTCGCAGAGTTCGGGTACCTGTAAGTTCTGTTGCAAGCTGTAATGAAATGTCAGAGGGACAAAAATATTAACAAAATCGCACAATCAAACACAATGAGGAGGAGAAGAGCCGGAGCGGGATGGGTCATCTGGACTGCAAACCTTGACAGAACTTTAAGCAGAAAAGAAGGTAGAAAAATTCCCAGAAAAATTGCATCTCCCGGAGTAAGGCTTCAGGAGTTAATTGAGGCCTGTTCATTCCTTAACCTCAGGTTTGTGGCTGAGGAAAAAAGGTATCCGAGGTGCTGGTGGAAGGAGGGCGGTAGAGTCATCGTCGAGAAGAGAGGCTCAAAGCCAAGGCTGATGAAAGAAATAGCAGAAAAAATAAAGGAGATGAGAAGGTACAGGGCGGAAAAAGCCAGGGAAAAGGAGAGGAAAGACAGGCGCAGGTTTAAAAAGTAGAAGGAAGTAAAAATGAACCTCGCGTTCCTGATTTCGGGAGACTACCCGGAGCTGGCAAGAGCTGAGATAGAGTATTTGCTTTCTGTTTTGAACCCAAAAGTTCTGGGAAGAGTTCTCGTTTACCGGTGCTATCAGTCCAAGCTCATAGAGAGGTTGGCCCTTACGAGAGAAGTCGTAAAGGTTTACGCTCTGTGCAGTTTTTACGAGGTTGAGGAGAGGTTGAAGGAGCTTGCAGATTACCTGCTGCTGACGTTCAGCGGAAAGTGCTGTGTCAGAGTTAAGTATTTCTCGCCCGCCTCCCTTGAGTATTTCAGGAATTCAGCCGTAAATAGCAAAAAATGCAGCCTGTTTCTCAGCGGAGAAGAGCGTAAAGAGCTGGAAAGAAGTCTTGGAGCTGTCCTGTGGAGGAAAGGACTGAAAATCAGCGTTTCGTCACCCGACACCGTAGTGAGGGTTTACGTTTTTCCGGATTCGTCAGCTCTTGTTGGCCTGCTTCTGCACAGACAAAACACAAAACAGTTTTCAGAGAGGCATCCGGAAAAAAGGCCGTATTTCAGGCCGGGAGTCATGTTACCGAAACTCTGCCGCGCTCTCGTAAACATCTCCACAGCCAGAGGCAGCTTTCTCGATCCGATGTGCGGTACGGGGGGTTTTGTGATAGAGGCTTCGCTTTCCGGACTGAACGCGGCAGGCGTGGACCTGTATCCAGAAGTCGTGAGAGGTTGCAAAGCCAACACAGAAGTTTTCTCACCGGAAGCTCACGTAATCTGCGGAGACGCCACCAACCTGCCGTTTAAGTCCTGCGTATTCGATGGCGTAGCCACGGACTTTCCGTACTACCAGTCTTCCAGAAGCCTTTTCAGCAGAGAAACTCTGCACGAGAAAGTTGCTGAGGAAGTTTACAGGGTTCTGAAGCCGGGCAGGAGGGCTGTTTTTGTAACCAATGTAGATGCCGAATTCTCACCCCTGAAGATTACCGACGTTTATCGAATTAGGGTTCACGGAAACTTGACGAGAAGGGTTTACGTGCTCGAAAAGCAGGTATAAGTTTAACTGTTAATAATGATTATTAAAACTTAATTGATTACTGGTTTTGGTAGTCCGATAGGTGCTGTCAAGATAAACACCTCCAGTAATTATAGAAAGCAAAACTTTCCAACCAGCTCTGCATTCGAAAGAACTTTTAAGGAAACCTGTTCCAGAACCTCTTCGCCCCTTAAACCTCGAAAAGAATCCTTCAACTGCATTTCTCTCACCAAAGGTCTCATGCCTATATTTTAAACAACAACTTTGTAAAGCCCATTTATAAGAATCCTCTGTCAACAACAACTTCTGGCCTGTTTTCGTCCTTAAGGATTTCTTTCAAAACGTAAGCTTCAAAGCTCCCTCTACTTTCAGAAGCCTATGGTTAAGCACCTCTTTGTATCTATGTCTACAGCAGCCCAAACGAAGATTAATTTCTTTTCAAGCTTTGTTTTTGTTTCATCTATCGCTATTAACATTCTTTTAGTTCCACATCTTTCTTGTTCCTCCAAAGTTTGTAGACTTGACGTAGTCCACCAATTGCCTTAGTGGGTTGCATGTCTTTTATTTAGTTCATTTATTTTTTATCCCTATTCTTGACACTCTCGAACTGGATCTTCCTCAATAAATTGTTTTAGGAGTTATTTTTAGTATTGGTCTTTTTGTAACAGAACTTAGAAAGAATAATATTATTATTAAAAATATTTTAGTTATAAGCTACTATATTTATCTACTATAAAGCTATGTGTTTTATTATTATATCCGCTTACAATTTTGACACTTACCTGAATGGAGGCTGAACAATTATTTTATTTATTCTATTAAAATTTATTTTACTGCTGAGTATTCAGCATGAAGGATACATTTGAAGAGTAAAGATGTTCTGGACTTTAACAGGTTCATAACCGACTGAAGATTGATTTCACTCGAATATCTGCGCTCAAGTACCGTAAACGTTAAACGACGTATATATTTGATGCGTAGAGTATTCAAAATATCCGGCTGAACTGGAGGTGTTGATTTGGGTAAACTGGAAGAGGTGTACAGAGAGTTTATTGCTGCTAACAACATAGCTGATTACGAAGAGAGAAAGGTGGAGTTGAAGAAATTTTTTGACAGACTGAACCACATGAAGCTTCCGGAATACTTTAACTGGGTTCACGAGGTTTTTGAAGGAATACACGTCAGGGAGAGAGGAGACAAAAAAGCTCTGCTCTGGCACGACCTGGAGACGGACGAAAGTAAAAGTTTTACTTATAAAGAAATAATAGAAAACTGCAACAAACTTCTGAATTTTTTGAGGGACAGCGGCATAGAGAGAGGCGATGGCGTTTACATGATGCTTCCGGCAATACCTGAAACCTGGTTTTCAATTTTTGCGAGCTTAAAAGGCGGTTTCGTTGCCGTGCCGACTGCAACAACCATGGTTTCAAAAGAGCTGGAATACAGATTCAGCGTTTACGAGCCAAAAGCAGTTATAGCGGACGAGAGAAGTGCGAAAATAATAGACGAAGCTCTGGAGAACTCAAAGCACGATCCCGTAAAAATAGTCACCGGCGACGTGGAGGGGTGGACGAGCTACGACGAGATAAAGAAGGAAAAAAGTCAGGCTGAGCCGGAAAGAGTCAGGAGCAATGACATAGTGTTCAACTTCTTCACTTCGGGAACAACCGGACTGCCAAAAATGGTTGGACACACGGCAGTTAGCTATCCGCTCGGACACGTTTCCACAGCCTATCTGATAGGAATTACCACAGACGACCTGCACACGAACCTGAGCGCGCCCGGGTGGGCAAAGTTCGCATGGAGTTCGTTTTTCGCACCGTTTATAATGGGAGCCACAGTTCTGGGAATAAACTACAACAGGTTCATCCCGGACAGGTATCTTGAAGTGATTTCAGACTACGATATAAGCACTTTCTGTGCGCCACCAACAGCATGGAGAATTTTCATGCTTCAAAAGCTCGAAAACTACGAATTCGACAGGCTGAGAGAGGTCATGAGTGCTGGAGAACCGCTCAATCCGGAAATAATAAACACGTGGAAAAAGTACACGGGAACGACGATAAGAGACTTCTACGGACAGACTGAGAGCACGGCAATGATAGGCAATCCTCCGTGGATTGAAGAGGTTATACCCGGATCCTTTGGATTTCCAAGCTACATGCACGACATTGCCCTCGTTGATGATGACGGCAACTTCATAACAGAACCAAACGTCGTGGGGCACATAGTGGTTAGACTCGACAGGTGGAGACCCATAGGACTCTTCGCGGGCTACATAGGTGACGAGGAGAAAACTCGCTCTGTATTCAGGAACAACCTCTACTACACGGGCGACAAGGCTTACTTTGACGAGAAGGGTTACTGGTGGTTCGTCGGCAGGGCGGATGACGTTATAAAGACTTCCGACTACAGGGTTGGACCTTTCGAGGTCGAGAGTGCTCTGATAGAACACGATGCAGTGGCCGAAGCGGCGGTTATAGGAAGTCCGGACAAGATAAGGTGGCAGGTGGTGAAGGCTTTCGTCGTGCTGAAGCCGGGATACGAACCAAGCAAAGAACTCGCTCTTGAGCTGTTCGTCCACTGTTCTAAGGTTCTTGCCAAGTACAAGGTTCCGAGAATAATTGAATTCGTGCCAGAACTACCGAAGACGATAAGCGGTAAGATCAAGAGGAACGAATTGAGGAAAGTTGAAGAGGAGAGGAGGAGCAAAGGTGAGAGGGGCGAGCAGGAGTACTTCTACTCGGATTTTGAGGAGCTTAAAAAGAAGTGACATACCTTAACTTTTTTACTGTTAATTTAATTTTACCAGAATCGCTTTTATATAAATTTAAATTTGTAAAAACGTTAAAATATCGAGCTCAATAAATCACTAAAAAGCATGATAAATGAAGGAAAAGGGAAAATCATGGTACACGTTTACGTGTGCTCGGGCTGCAAAATAGGAGACGTAATTGACGTGGAGAGGATTGCGAAGAAGTTTAACGCAAAGGTACACCCATTTTTGTGTAGCAAAGGGGCGATAGACGAAATAAAAAAAGAGGTAGGAGAAAACGACAGAGTCGTCATAGCGGCCTGCTCGCCGAGAGTCAATCAGGACGTTTTTGACCTGCCGTGTATCGTCGAGAGAGTTAACTTGAGAGAGGGCGTTGCCTGGAGCCATGACAGTGGAGAGGAAACTCAGGCTCTCGCAGAGGACTACATCAGAATGGGTATAGCTAAGGTCAAAAAAATGGAAAAGCCGGAAAGAAGAGATACGCAGGTAAGCAGGGAAATACTCGTAGTTGGAGGAGGTATTGCTGGAATTACAGCAGCGATAGAGGCCGCTGAGGCTGGATACAATGTTTACCTCGTTGAAAAAAGACCATACCTTGGAGGCAGAGTATCTCAGCTCTGGAGATACTTTCCAAAGCTCTG